>CAZCAZ010000053.1:0-9359 GCA_964496735.1 uncultured Nitratifractor sp.
GGCTCCTTGGAATACTGGTGTAGAAGTGCAATCATACTGTGGTAGCCATTAATGTTTGATTTAAGCAACTCCGATATAATTTCCCATTAAATTTTAGACCTCAAAGGATCGATCCATGAAGAAAATTGTAACTTCTGCTGCCCTTCTGGTGGCAATGAGCAGTGCCCTATTGGCTGCAACAGAGACACTGGCAACGGTCAATGGCAGCCCCATTACTATAGACGATGCCAATAATTACGTTGCGCAAACACAGCCCAATGCCCAATACGATGCACTGCCTGCCGATCAGAAGAAAATGATCGTCGATCGCTTGATTGAGCGTGTACTTTTTATCGAACAAGCCAAAAAAGAGGGCATTGAACAAGACCCAGAGTATCAACGCTTGTTGGCACGGGACAAGGAAGAGCTGATGGTGCGTACTTGGATCACTAAGCAGTTTGAAAACACCGTAATCAGTGACAGCGAAGCCAAGGCATATTATGACAAGCATCCAGACGAATTCAAGATTCCAGGACAGGTTCATGCGCGCCACATTTTGCTCGAAAAAGAACAAGATGCCAAGGATGTCATCGCACAGCTCCATGGACTCAAAGAAGATGCCTAAAAAAACGTTTTATCGAATTGGCCAAAACCAAATCGACCGGCCCAACCGGCCCCAAGGGTGGTGATCTGGGCTTTTTCGGCAAGGGGCAAATGGTCAAGCCTTTTAGCGATGCAGTTTTTGCGATGAAAAAAGGGGAAGTCTCTGTGGAGCCAGTCAAGACACAGTTTGGATACCATGTGATTTACGTCGAAGAGACAAAAGAGGCCAAAACCGTCCCCTACAAAGAGGCCAAAGCACGTATCATTGCCACACTCAAACAAAAAACATTTAGTGCCAAAATGGGCAAGTTGGTCGCCAGCCTCAAAAGCAAAGCCAACATCACCCCAAGTGCTGAAAACAACGCGACTAAATAGCCGGTTTAACCCTGCTATTTAGTCCTCTTTGATACAATATGACAAAAAAAGTCTCGAAGGAGTAGCATGAAAAGGCTTGTTGCTGCAAGTGTAGCATGGATTGTAATAGGAAGCGGACTGATGTCAGCCAAAGTGATCGCTAGGGTTGACGGCTATCCTGTAACGGAACGTGCCGCCAATGACTTTCTAAAAATCGTCACCAAAGGGAAACTCAAATTCCATCAGCTGCGACCCAAAGACAAGAGAGATGTCGTCAAGCGGATTGCGGTGGATGCCTTGTTGATTGGCAAAGCCAAAAAAGGAACCACCACAGTAGAGCGCAATCAAGTCATTGTCAACTACTGGTTGGCAAAAAAAATCAAAAACACAGCCATCAGTGACGAGGAAGTCAAAAAAGCATACACTTCCAATAAAAAACTCTTCAAGGATAAGCAAGGTCAAGTTCAAGCATTTGACAAAGTCAAAGACATGATTGCTGTCTCGCTTAAGCAAAAGAAATACGTAGCTCAACTGATGGAACAGGCCAAGATCACCATGGGCAAAAAGGTGATCCAATATCCAAAGAAAAAGAAATCTTCCAAAAAAAGCGGAAAAAGAAACTCTACGGCCTCCAAGGGCAAGACTAAAACCTATGTCGTAAAGAGTGGAAACACCCTCTCTGGAATCGCACATAAATACCACATAAGCATTCGTGAACTCAAAGATCTCAATGGTATGGATGATAAAGCGACACTCAAAATCGGACAAAAGCTTCAAGTCCCTAGCAAATAAAAAAGGAACACCATGGACGCAAAGCTCTCATCGCAATTGCATGCAGGGATCGTAACAGGTGAAAAGCTTCAAGAGCTTTTTGCTTTTGCCAAGGCACACCATTTTGCACTTCCTGCAGTCAATGTCGTAGGTTCTGCTTCGATCAACAGCGTGATGGAAGCAGCAAAAAAAGTCCAGAGTCCTGTCATAATCCAATTTAGTCATGGTGGTGCAGCGTTCAATGGAGGCCAAGGACTAGAGACACAAACTGCAGCGATTATGGGGGCAATCAGCGGCGCGCGCCATGTGCATTTGCTGGCCGAGAGCTACGGCATCCCAGTGGTGCTTCACACGGATCATGCCGGCCGCAAGCTTCTGCCTTGGATTGATGCATTGCTTGATGCAGGTGAAGACCATTATGCAGCATACGGCAAGCCACTTTTTTCCTCGCATATGATTGATCTTAGTGAAGAGCCCATTGAAGAAAATATCGCCACCTGCAAGAAGTACCTTGAGCGAATGAGTAAGATTGGAATGACACTCGAGATTGAGCTGGGCGTGACAGGCGGAGAAGAAGATGGGGTTGACAATAGCCATATTGACAACGCATTGCTCTATACCCAGCCAGAAGAGGTTGCTTTTGCGTACGAAGAGCTGAGTCAAGTCAGTGATCGCTTTACGATTGCCGCTTCTTTTGGTAACGTACACGGTGTCTATAAGCCGGGCAACGTTGTCTTGACTCCCAAAATTCTCGATAACTCCCAGAAGTACATCCAAGAAAAATTTGACACCAAAGAGAAGCCGGTCAATTTTGTCTTTCATGGCGGTTCAGGGTCAAGCCTTGAGGAGATCCGGGAAGCAATCGGATACGGTGTCATCAAAATGAACATTGATACCGATACTCAGTGGGCATTCTGGGACGGTGTGCGCGGGTATGTGAGTCAATACCACGCTTATCTTGAAGGGCAAATCGGCAACCCAGAAGGAGAAGATAAGCCCAATAAAAAATACTATGATCCACGTAAATGGCTCCGAGCCGGCGAGCACGCATTGGTGGCGCGCCTTGAGAAGGCATTTGAAGACCTCAATGCCCTTGCACGCTACTAGAAAACCTTATTAGAAATCGTCCAAGTCGATACTTGACTTGGCGTAGTTGGAAACATTACTCTCGAAGAAATTGCTTTTTACTTCATTCATATTCAAGTGCTTTGTGACCAGCTTTTGCAAATAAGTCTCTTGTGTCTCTTCAAAGATAGGGTTAAGCCCAATCGCTTTGAGACGACTGTTGGCATAGTTATGAACCGTACGCTCCATCAGTTCTGGAGTGGTACCCATGATGGGAAAACTATCAAGCAGGTACTTTCCGTATTCCAATTCAATATCAACAGCATCCTGAATCATGTGGTAGCACTCATCAATCGTAGCTGTGCCTATGTCATTTTCTTTTCGGATAGTTTTAAAAATATTACCGAAAAGCGGCATATGGGTGTTGAGCTCGTCACGTGCGATAAACTTGATCATATCGCGTGCTCCAGGCACCTTGTCACCCAGCAGATAGATATAGCTAAATCCTAGCAGAAAATAGACTCCCTCTAGGTTAATACTGGCCATGGAGCTGAGCAGCATTTTGTCTGCTGAGCCGCCTGCGATGTATTGGGCAAACTGATCGGCAATGCGTTGGTTTTTGCGGTTAAGCGCTTGATTGTACTTGTAGAGATTGAATACTTCCTCAGAATTTCCGGCCGCATCGAGCAATACTGCATAAGATTTGGAGTGGTTGATCTCCTGCATGATCTGTAGACCTAGAACCGATTTGACCAAGCGATTATTTGCGAGACGACGGAAGTCACTTAGGTATTCTTCCTGTGCACTGTCGTTGAAACTCAATTGTGCGAAGGTGAGTTTGTAGATGGATTGCTCATTGTCGCTCAACGCGGCGAAGTTTTTGCTCTCAGTGGAGGTGTTGACTTCGGAGGGGAACCAAGTGTTAGCATTCATGAGGTCATAAATATTGCTGTCCCATCGGTATTTGGATCGGTTGAAGTCAACAAAACCGCTTGGTGAACCTCCGTAAATCTTCTCATCGAGGATGTCCTCACCTTGCGGGTTGTAAAAATGTGTTGAATCCATGTGGTATTCCTTCATTGTCTGTGGGGTAATCTTGGTGCCATTTTACCCGACTCTGAGTAAAGGATGGATAAAATCCGGTACAAGTAAAAAGGGAACAAGGTATGCCAAAGCTCCATCTCGATCTGCCCAGTCCAGTTGGGACCATTCGCTTCAGAAATCGGGAGATTTATCTCAAGCGTGACGACAAGATCAATGAGCACTTTTCTGGAAACAAAGCCCGAAAATTTCACTACTTCCTAACGCACGATTTCCCGGATATTTCCCGGATAGTCTCGTACGGATCTTCTCAGTCCAATGCGATGTATTCTCTCTCTGTATTGGCTCAAATATGCGGGTGGGGATTGACATATTATACGGATCATGTGTCGGAGTATCTTCGACGCAACCCTCACGGCAACTACCTCGCGGCATTGAACAACGGCATGCAGATCATCGAAGGAGAGAAGCCGCCTCCCTTGTTGCCGACAGATACCTTGCGGATTGAAGAGGGAGGTCGTCAGCTTGAGGCAGGATACGGCATCAAAATTTTAGCAGAAGAGATTTTGGATTGGCAACGGGAGCAGGGGGGCAAAGCATTAAATATTTTTTTGCCTTCTGGGACAGGGACGACTGCATTGTTCTTGGCTCAAGCATTTGGAAAATATGCTGAAGCGATGGGGCTTCAAACTGCAGTATATACTACTCCATGTGTAGGGGATACTGCGTACTTGCGCAAGCAGTTTGGGATGCTTGAGTCTGATGCAAGGCTCTGGCCGACGATCCTAGAGCCACCACGTAAATACCATTTTGGCAAGCTTTATAAAGAAAATTACGAAATTTGGATAGAATTGCAACAACAAACCGGTATCGAATTTGACTTGCTCTATGATCCGATTGGTTGGCAGACGCTGCTATCTTATCCGGAACTTTTTGATGTGCCGCTGATGTATATTCATCAAGGGGGTCTCAAGGGCAATGAAAGCATGATTCGGAGATACGAGAGGAAATACTATGATAAAAATATTTAAAACGGATGATGAGACATTTGGATCCGATTTTGATCAACTGCTCCAAAGAGGGGCGATGGATATCGACAGTGTCAGTGCGATTGTCAATGGGCTGCTTCAGGAGATTCGCGAGGAAGGCAATCTAGCGTTACGGGAGCAGATTGCCCGCTTTGATCGTTGGAGTCCGGCAGAGGACACTGAGCTATGGGTGGACCCTGTTGAGATGAAGACGGCTTACGAAGCCATTGATCCTGCCTTGCGCGATGCACTGCAGCTGGCATACGATCGTATCCGTGACTACCATGAGAAACTCATGCCAGAGACCTGGATGGAGACGGATGCTACCGGCAGCGTATTGGGGCAAAAGGTGACTCCGGTTGATCGAGCTGGACTCTATATCCCTGGTGGCAAGGCTGCCTACCCCAGTTCTCTGCTAATGAATGTCATCCCTGCTCAGGTAGCAGGTGTCGAAGAGATCGTTGTGTGTACGCCTGCACCGGACAATGAGCTTAATGAGCTTTTGTTGGCCGCCTGCCACCTCTGTGGCATTGACAATGTTTTCAAGGTTGGCGGTGCCTCGGCTATCGGAGCGATGGCCTACGGAACGGAGACCATCCCCAAAGTAGACGTCATCACTGGTCCGGGCAATATTTTTGTTGCCACCGCCAAAAAGTTGGTGTATGGCGAGGTGAATATTGATATGATTGCCGGCCCTTCAGAGATCGGTGTATTGGCGGATGCTTCGGCTCCGGCGGATTTGCTGGCGATGGATCTGCTTTCTCAGGCGGAACACGACGAGATGGCCAGTTCGATTTTGATCACCGATGATACAGAATTGGCCGAAAAGGTCAGCCAGGAAATCGAAGGATTTCTTGGTACCCTTTCTCGTGAGACGATCGCTCGTCAGTCAATCGATGAGCGTGGTGCCATTATTATTACCCGTGATATGGACGAGGCGATTGACTTGATGAATCGTATCGCCCCCGAGCACCTCGAAGTGGTCACCGAAGACCCCACAAGTCTTTTGCCTCGAATCAAGCATGCCGGAGCGATTTTTCTCGGCCGCAACACACCTGAGCCTATTGGTGATTACATTGCCGGCCCTAACCATACTTTGCCCACCGGAGGAACGGCACGGTTTTATTCACCCCTGAGTGTCGAGAACTTCCTCAAGAAGTCTTCTATTATTGCTATGAGCGAGCCGGGGATCAATGCCATCGGGGAAGAGTGTGCTCTGATTGCCCATACCGAAGGGCTGACTGCCCATGAAGCCTCCGTGCGTATGCGCTTGAAGAAGCAGGATGGCTCTGAGCATGCCAAGCGATTTAAAGGCCTCGATGAAGATACCAATTTTCTCTCGAAACTCGGTATTGACATTGGGGACGCGAAGATCAATATCGATCTGAGCAAAACCAAAGCCTTGTTGGGAACATTTCAAGATACCCTCGCAGCCAAAGCCGAAAAGCTCCAGCAGGATATCGCAAAAGGTTCAGTCGATCTGAGCGAGAATATCGGAATCAAAATCGACAATGAGCAGGTCAATATCGATTTGGGAAAAACCAAAACGCTAATCGAAGATCTTGGCAATAAATTCGCTGGGTTTATGCAGCAGATTGATGAAGTGGTCAAGGATATGAAGAAAAAATAGTGTCAATTTGACACGTTTTTATTCCTTGTTGCGCTTTTTGGGTACAATTGTCTTTACTAGATCCAAGGAGCCACTTCTATGCCATCACAAAATACGATCCAGTGCCCCAATTGCAGTGCAGAAATTGATATTGATGAAATTTTTTATCACAAAATCGAAGAAGAGTACAAACTAAAAAATCAGCAGGAGCAGCAGAAGCTCCGCACTGAGGTAGAAGCAAAGCGCCAAGAGTACAAAAAAGCCTTTGATGAGCTCAAGGCCAAAGAGCTCTCGATGCAGGCGCAAAAAGAGCAATTCGACGAGGCATTGCGCAAGGCGACCAAGGCGCAGTTGCGAGTTGAGCGTGCCCAACTTCAAGATGCACTAAAAAAAGAGCTCCAAGAGGAACAGAGTGCTTCGATGGCATTGCTTCAAAAAGAGCTAGACGAGAAGTCGCATAAGCTCAAAGATCTGCATGAAGCTACGGCTAAAATAGCCCAGCTCGAGCGTGAAAAAGAGGAGCTTTCTGCCAAGGCCAAAGCCGAAGCAGAACTCACACTCAACCAGAAACTTGCAGAAGAAAAACTAAAAATCCAACAATCACTTGATGCGGTTACTGCAGCCAGACTAAAAGAGATCGAAGAGGCAAATAATCTCAAGCTCAAAGAGAAAGAAGAGCAGATGGAGCAACTCAAGCGCTCACTCGAAGATGCCAAACGGAAAGCAGACCAAGGCTCCATGCAAGTACAAGGTGAAGCACTGGAGCTCGCCATTGAGTCTTGGCTTGGTTCTCAGTTTCCTTTTGACGGGGTTGAAGAAGTAAAAAAAGGAGCCTTTGGAGCCGACTGCGTGCAGACTGTTCACACACGTGAACTGCAAAATTGCGGTACGATCTGTTACGAATCCAAAAACACCAAAGCCTGGTCAGACGGCTGGATCAGCAAGCTCAAGCAGGATATGCTCAAGGTCAATGCCGATATCGGGGTGCTGGTGACCTCAGTCTATCCCGCCGGGATGGATCGGATGGGGTTTGTGGACGGGATCTGGGTTTGCAGCCTCGATGAATTCAAGGGCTCAGCCGCCCTCCTGCGTGAGAGCCTCATCCGCGTCCACAAAACCGCACAGAGAGAGGAGAACCGGGGCGACAAAATGACGCTGCTGTACCACTACCTCACCGGCAATGAATTCGGCATGCAAATGAAGGCGATCGTCGATGGTTTCATGACGATGCAAACCGAGCTCGACAAAGAACGCCGCTCCCTCATGGCCACATGGAAACGTCGGCAGAAACTCATCGATGGCGTGCTGCAAAATACCACAGAGATGTACGGTTCTCTCCAAGGGATTGCCGGAGCGGGCGCACTGGGACATATCGAGGCGCTGGAGTTGCCGGAGGGACTGGAGGAGGGTGACGATGCGTGAGGAGGAGCCAGTCACCCTCGATGAAAACGAGATAGAGATCACTGCCATCCGGGCGCAGGGTTCGGGAGGTCAGAAAGTCAACAAGGTCTCAGCGGCGATCCATCTGCGTTTTGACATCGCCGCATCGTCACTGCCTGAGTTTTACAAAGAACGCTTACTTGCACACAAAGACAAGCGCATCACCAAAGATGGTATCATTGTCATCAAATCCCAACAGCACCGTAGCCGAGAGCAAAACCGTGAGGAGGCACTGGAGCGCCTAGTGGAGCTCGTGAGAAGTGTTGCCGTCACCTCCAAGGATCGCGTACCGACCAAGCCAACCAGGGGCTCGGTCAATCGGCGACTGCAGTCCAAGAAAAAGCATAGCAGCAAAAAGCGTCTTCGTGGCAAAGTGAAGGACGAGTAGGGGATTGGTTTTCTGAGCGCTTATGTTTCAGTGACTACTGATGAAGCGCAGCTCAAGGCCTCTTTTGCCAGGAGATCGGCTATGATGTGCCGTCCATTGATCACATGCTTGATACCTAGCCCAGAGATCACTTCGGCTTCTGCCCGATTGTTCACTTTGACGATGGAGTTTATCTTGTTATCAAAGGAGGCAATGTTTTCGCAGATCAACTCACGCTGGATCTCATTTTCCATTGTGACGATGATGGCGCATGATTCGTTGACATTGAAATGCTCCAGTACCATTTTTTGTGCGGCATTGGCGAGATAGATGTTGGATTCACCTTGGGCTATGGCTGTATCGACGGTTTTGACATCGTGATCAAGGATAACGTAGGGGAGATTTTTTTCTCGGAATTGTGCGGCCAGCTTTTCTCCGATGGCTCCGTAGCCGCAGATGACGATATGATGCTGATGGCTACCGCCCCCTGTCAAAGCACGCTCCCGTAGTGTCTCCGGCTCTTTGATGATGCGATCAGTGATCCAGGTGAGATGATTGAGGACAAAAGGGGTGAGGATCATCGAGGCGACGACAGTGATGATGAGGATTTGATTCTGAGCGCCAGAGATCAGCCCATGCGATACTGCTAGCGCAAAGATCGCCAGCGCGAACTCCCCGACCTGGAAGAGCGCCAGCGCGGTCTTGAGCGCTGATCGCTTCTGCACAAAAAACTGCAACGCTGCGAATATCACCATGCCTTTGAGTAGGAGGATCCCCAGCAGCAGGAGCAGAATCGTCCCTCCATGGCTCACAAAAGAGTGCCAGTCAATCTGCATCCCTATGGTGACGAAAAAGACACCCAGTAGGATGTCTCGGAACGGGACAAGGTCGGCTTCGATCCGGTAGCGGTATTTGGTTTCAGCGATGGTCATCCCGATGAGAAAAGCCCCCAGTGAATAGGAAAATCCGAAACGCTCCGCTAGATAAGAGGCGCTCACCACACTGAAAAGCACCGAGATGAGAAATATCTCTTCAGAGTCTGAAGCGGTGATCCAGTCAAAGAAGCGTTCGATGAAGTATTTTCCCACGATAAAGATGGTCA
>CAZCAZ010000054.1:0-9091 GCA_964496735.1 uncultured Nitratifractor sp.
ACCAAAAGGGCAGCAGAAGCTACAATTTTCTTCATGGATCGATACTTTGAGGTCTAAAATTTAATGGGAAATTATATCGGACTTGCTTAAATCAAACATTAATGGCTCCCACAGTATGATTGCACTTCTACCCCAGTATTCCAAGGAGCCAGTATGGCACGCATCAAACAGGCAAGCCCCAAAGAAATCCAAGCCATTCGCCAGCTCTTCCTTGAGCATTACCCTGACTCGATCACAGAATTGCAATACCGCAATCTCTATGAATTGCTTATCTCGGTAATGCTTTCAGCCCAGTGCACCGACAAACGTGTCAACGTCATCACTCCGGCACTTTTCAAGGCATATCCAGACCCTGTCGCGTTGGCGCATGCAGATCTAGATGATGTCAAGTCCCATATCAGCAGTTGTTCTTTTTTCAATAACAAAGCAAAAAACCTGATCAAAATGGCTCAAACGGTCGTAGAAAAATACGACAACAGCATCCCACTCGATCCCAAAGAGCTCATTACGCTAGCTGGTGTCGGCCAAAAAACTGCCAATGTTGTCATGATTGAATACACGCAGGCAAACCTCATGGCCGTTGACACGCATGTCTACCGCGTGGCACATCGTCTGGGTCTCTGCAATACACCTACGGCCATCAAATGCGAGGAGCAGTTAACAAAAAAATTCAAAACCGACCTCCATCTCCTCCATCAGGCCATGGTGCTCTTTGGGCGCTACCGCTGCAAGGCACTCAAACCTGAATGTGACGAATGCTTCCTTGCTTCTTATTGCAAAACCACTCAGTCTTTCAAAGCCTAACGAGACAAAACAAAGAGTCCGTGAGGTGTGCAATGGCCTATCGCCCTACGATTGGACGATGGACTGCACCACACGATATGTCCGCTCTACAGATGTCGGGTCGACACACTCTCGAGTCGAATGAGGGTAGCGGATCGTTGGACCAATGGAAGCGAACTGGATCTTGGGAAATTTTTGACTCAGCACACCGCATTCCAGTCCTGCATGGATCGCCATGATTTTACTTGAGCCAAATTCTGCTTTCATCTTCTCTCCGACGAGACGAGTCCATTCGTTCTCTTCCGGTCTCCATGCCGGATATTTATCCTCCACACGTACCCCAAACCCTGCTCGCTTCACCGTAGAAACTGTCTCATCAATCAATGCCTCCAGATCATCCATACTCATGGCGCGCGCGCTAATCTCAAGTGAGAGCCCCCTGGGGCTGTACGCATCATTGGCCATCGCCAGATTGATACTTGTTTGTGGTATTTTCAGGGCAGGATTCATGCTGCGCACCCCGTGTTCAAAGTGATAAAGAAACGCCAATATCTCCTGACTGTTTTTGTAAACATCGGGGGTTTCATCCAACGGACGTACTGTGACGTCTCCCTGGCTGAACAACACCTTTTTGCTACGCACGATCGCAACAGCATTGGCTGAGATGGCATTGCGTCGCTCACCGGCAATGATCGTAGCCAGCTGCTCCACACCCTCATCGTGCAAATATGCAGCAAGGGCCTTGATTGCTGAGGGGATATTTTTGTCAATATCCACACCGGAATGACCGCCGGGTAGTCCTCTGACGGCCACTTCATAGCACGCCCCCTCACCGGCCACCTGCTCGTCAAATATTTCTGCGACGATGTCGGCACCACCCGCACAGCCGACATACACTTCGGCTTCGTCTTCGCTATCAAGATTGAGCATTCGCGTCGCCTGAAGCTCCAATTCAAGGGCATTGGCTCCAATCAAGCCGATTTCCTCATCAGCAGTAAAAAGAAACTCCACTTCCACCCTCTCCTCCATCAAGGCCATCATCATGGCAATCCCAATACCATTGTCTGCGCCCAGCGAAGCATCTTGTGCATGCAGCCATCCCTCATGCTCCACAAGGTCGATCCTTGGCGCTCTCCCCATGCACACCATGTCGTAGTGCGCTTGAAGACATAAGCGAGGTTGTCCACGGGATGCAAGAATATTTCCAGCCCGATCAGCAGAGACCACGTACTCATGGCTCTTGGCGAAATCGATCAAATATTCAAAAAGCTCTCTCGCCTCTCCGGAGCAGTGCGGGATTGATGCAATTGTCTTGAAATGATCAATAATTCTACTCATTTTTTCTCCCAAGTGTATCATTTTGGATAATTATAACAAAAAGAAACTCGCAATAAAACATTCTAAGTTAATTTCAATATTTTTGGGCGTACAATTTTTATACAATTACCCAAAAGGAGTGTAACCCATGGCACAAAATATTTTTGACTGTCCTCAGCCCGATGAACATGGATATTTTGGTGAATACGGAGGAGCTTTCCTTCCTCCGGATCTTGACCCTATCATGAAAGAAATTGCTGTTGAGTACAAAAAGATCCGCAAAGACCCCGGCTTTATCGCTGAACTGACCGAACTTTATCAACATTATGTCGGGCGTCCAAGCCCTATTTTTCATGCCAAACACCTTTCTGAGAAGTACGGCACCCCCATTTATCTCAAGCGGGAAGACCTCAACCATACCGGTGCCCACAAGATCAACCATACACTAGGTGAAGCGCTGCTTGCCAAAAAAATGGGTAAGAAAAAGCTCATCGCCGAAACCGGTGCCGGCCAGCACGGGGTCGCTCTAGCCACCGCAGCTGCATTAGTAGGGCTGGAATGTGATATCCACATGGGCGAAGTCGACATGGCCAAAGAGCACCCCAATGTCGTCCGCATGCGCATCCTCGGCGCCACAGTCGTCCCCGTCAGCGAAGGACGCAAGACCCTCAAGGAGGCAGTGGATTCTGCCTTTGGTGCCTACATGGCCGATCCTGAGAGTCAATTTTTTGGTATCGGTTCGGTCGTAGGGCCTCACCCTTTTCCTGAAATGATACGGGATTTTCAATCCATTGTGGGTGTAGAAGCACGGGAGCAATTCCAGGAAATGACCGGCAAACTCCCCGACAACCTTGTCGCTTGTGTCGGAGGGGGCTCTAATGCCATGGGGCTTTTTACAGCCTTTTTAGACGATGAAAATGTCGCCATGCACGGCGCAGAGCCGGCCGGCCGAAGCCTCGATGAGCCAGGCGAGCATGCCGCCACCCTTACCCTCGGTGAACCCGGCATTATCCACGGCTTCAAAACCTACATGCTCAAAGACGAAGCAGGTGAACCGGCCAAAGTCTACTCCGTCGCCAGTGGCTTGGACTATCCCGGCGTTGGCCCGCAGCATAGCTACCTCAAAGATCTTGGCCGTGTCCAGTACGGGACGGTCGGTGACAAAGAGGCTATTGATGCCTTTTTTGAGCTCTCGCGTCTCGAGGGGATCATTCCCGCCATTGAGTCAGCTCATGCCCTGGCACATGCATTCCATCTCGCCCAGGCCAACCCCGATATCGGTACGATCTTGATCAATCTTTCCGGTCGTGGAGACAAAGATATCGACTTTGTCGTCGAAAAGTACGGGGCGGATTACGGAATCTGACCGATCCCCTGCCGCGCAAACCATTGCCGGCGCAATGCCCGATAAATCGTCTTGAACGCGGCCAGTAGTGCCGCGGGGCAAGCTGCAGTACCAAAATAACTTTTTATCAACTGCTTCTCTCTCTTTGTGTCCAGCGAAAACTCCACACACACTGCCGCCAGATCAAAACACACATCCCCAATCGCAGCAAACTCAAAATCGATCAACACCACATGATCTTTCTGCCAGATCATATTGTGTGGTGTTAGGTCATTGTGACAGAGTGCTGGGTGTTTTGGATGACGCTCTATCACATGAAAAGCTTCCGTGATCTCCGGTCGATCCGCCGATACAATCCGTACAAGATCAATCTTTGGGAGATCCAGGTCCAGCGTTTCGATCGTATGCAGGCGTCGAAGCGTCCGTGTCAAGACCTCGATCTCTTTCGTTGTCACGTCACTACGATGTCCCCCTGGAATATAATCAAGGATCATCATGGATTCGATCGGATCATACCAAAAAATTTCTGGGCCGATTTTTGCCGCCTGTGCCAGCTGTGTCGTCCGGTATTCTGCGTCGGGGTCGGTTTCATTTCGAGTCAGAAAGCGTACAACGTATAGGCGCGAGTTTGTCTCGACGCGGTATAACTTATTGCCATGTTCTCGCGGCAGCATGGATTCAATCTCAACAACCTGTTGATCAGCAAAAAAAGGATGGGAGACGATCACGTCGTTATGCTTCACTCCCCGGCTCCAATCCATTGAGACAATTTACCTGCACCGTTCGTCCATCACCACCGAGGAGCTTGGCAGTCATTTTTCCCTGCCAGACGCAGCCGGTATCAAGGCAAATAACCTTCTTGTTCTCTACGTACCCCAGCGTAGACCAGTGGCCAAAGATGACTCGATAGGGTAAAGGCTGACGCAATCCGCATTTATACCAAGGCACCAAACCGGCTTTTTTGGTTTTTTTGCTAGGTGCGCCTTTTTGCTCATAGTTCAGCTGGCCACTCCCAGCATCGCAGAAACGCATTCGAGTAAAGCTATTGATGGTGTAGCGATCGAGTGTCATCTCATCTCCATCGGGATCATAGATTCCTGATCCCTTTTGGAACATTTTCTTGAGCCACTTTGATGGATTGTCTTGGCGCAGCTTCAGCTGGACACGTTGAGCATAGGCTACTGCCCTCTCCCAGTCAAACATCGGCGAAATCCCCGCATGCGCCATTGCAAAACCCAATTTTTCATCGTAGTGAAGCAAAGGCTGGGCACGCAGCCAGTCGATCAACTCTTTGGCTTGAGGGGACTTCAAGATGGGATCAAGGGTGGAGTTGGATTTTTTGATTCCATAGTATGCAGCGATGAGCGTAAGGTCATGGTTGCCCAACACCACGTTGATGCGGTTGCGAATACGGTACAGATATTCGAGTGTCTCGAGTGACCCTTTGCCGCGGTTGACCAAATCACCCGCTATCCAAAGACGATCCAGCTTCGGATCAAACTCGATTTGACTCAGCAATGCCTGCAGGTCGCCATAGCACCCCTGAATATCGCCAATCGCCCAGACACGCCCCTTGCGGCGACCCAGCAATCGACCAATCCAGCCAAAAATCTCCATCAGTCAATCCTCCGATCGAGCCCAAGAATCTCCTGCCACTTTTGACTCTTTGTGGCCAACGACATCGCGGCATATGCTGGGGACGGTGAAGGGAGATAAAGGGTTTTCATCTCAAGATAGTCATAGTGAAGTCGCCAGAGCGCTTCTGCCTTGCGGCCGGTAAAAGCAATGTGATGGATCGATGGATATTTTTCTAGCAAAGCCGGGATGTCATTGACCACCTCGTCCTCAAGCATGCTGTCGGCTGAATTGCTCCGGCGCACTGAAGCGATCATGTCCCATACGCCCAGTTTGCTCTCTTTGAGAAGCCAGACCTTCTGGTCTCGATTGCCCACAGGGTAACCGGTGATACGTGAGAGAATCGGCCAAAATTGGTTGCGTGGGTGGCCATAATAGAAGTCATTGGCCACCGACTGAATACTGGGAAAAGAGCCCAGGATCAGGGTCTGAGTATCGGAAAAGACAATGGGATCAAACGGGTGGCTTTCGTTCACCGGCATGCCTTACGCATATTGATCACCATGAGTGCCAAAATCGCTGTGGCCAATACCTTGAAGTCCAACTCGCTCCCCTTGTGTGCATGGGCGAATGCAACACTCTGAGTTGCTTCGACTCCCATCGACTGCATGGAGAGAATATCTGGCAGGTAATAATAGTTGAACAAAGCCGCGGTCGCTAGAACGATGACGGTGATCGACGTGGAAAGCTTGTTGTGCTCGCCCATTTTGTACCGATAGCCCTCATAGAGAAAGACAGCGATCATCATCAGGAGCAGCACGTAGCTCAAGCGGACAAAATTCTGTGTCATGATCAGCCCTTCCTGGTAATGACTGAGCACCTCGCCTCCCAGCCATTTTTCTGAGCCGAAGGTCACAGGAGCTACCACGGCTCCTGCATAAACAATCATCCCCAATACCGCTCCAAGGAAGATCAAATAGGTCATTGTCGCGATGCGAAAAGTCTTTTTCATTTATGATCCTTTTAAAAAAATAATTTAATGAGTGGATATTGACTCCACCCTTATATCGATTCTTTATTTAAAACAAATCCCCGATCCAGCCCGGCCAGATCGTTATAGAATTTTACGGAATATACCCCAAGTTCTTTAACAAAAGCTGAAATGATCTCTCGTTGGTCATAACCCATTTCGCAGGCGATATGACCAACACCCCGCCTAGCCCCCAAACGAACAATCTCTTTAAGCAGTGCATCCCCCTCTCCATCGGCAAACAGCGCTGTATGCGGCTCATAATCCTGCACATTGGCCTCCAATACGGCATCTCGAGCGATGTAGGGAGGATTGGAGACGATCATCTCAACCGGCGCATCAATCCCATCGAGCAAAGAGGTGTGACACAGTACAATTCGATCGCTCAAGCCAAACGCCTCGATATTATGCTGTGCTATATCCAGCGCATCCTGAGAAATATCACTCGCCACAATCTGCAGATCAGGAAACATCCGCGCCAGCACGATACTCACCGCCCCCGATCCGATCCCGATCTCAGCAATTTGCCGCAATCCATTCGCTCGGATCACCTCCGCGGCTTTCTCGACCAGTATCTCCGTCTCCGGCCGAGGAATCAACACGCCGGATGCAACAAAAAGCTCAATATCATAGAAACTCACCTGCCCCGTAATATACTCGATCGGTTCATGCTTTGCCCGTCGAAAGACCAGGGCTTCATATCCCTCTGCATCTTCCACTTCTCTGTTGTCGTGTGTCATTAGCCAGGTGCGATCCTTGTTCAGATGATAGGCCAGAAGAATCTCCGCTTCGAGTCGAGGTCGATCAGAAACAGTCCGCAAGTGCTGGGTCGCTTGTTGCAAATTCAAGCGGACTGTTGGCTTATGTTTGCTGGGGCTCACAATAGATCACACATGCCAATCGAAATCTACTATTTGCGGACAAAATCAAATATTCCACCCTCTGGCAACTCCCCATCCAGATCCACGCGCGTCCCATCAAAACCTAGGGCTTTGAGGCGCTCGATCACTGGTGGGTGGGTATGGTAAAAGAAGATCACCAATGGATGGGATTTGGGAAAGGCCTTGTTTTCGGTCACAAGCTTGAGCAGTGCTGAGACCAGGTTATGCTCGCCCCCCATTTCGGAGCCGTATTCGTCGGCAGCGTATTCATTGTGCTGAGAGACATAGCTCATCACCGGGGTAAAAAGGAAACTCAGCACCGGCAAGAGCAGCAGCAACACCGCGATCTTGATACCGGCTGTGGGTGCAACCCCTATCGCCGAAAAGAGTGCATCAGGCAAATGGCCGAACATGAAAAATGCGATAAAAAACAGCACACCCACCAGTGCGATGTTTTTCCAGATGTCCCCATGCTTGAAATGCCCCAGCTCATGCCCCAGCACCGCCAGCAGCTCATCCTGATTTAGTTTTTCAATAAGGGTATCGAAGAGCACCACCCGCTTGGACTTGCCCAGCCCACCAAAAAAAGCATTGAGCTTGCCGCTGCGTTTGCTCGCATCCATGACGAAGATTCCATCGTTTCGCAACCCGGCTTTGGTCATCATGGTCTCGATAGCCTGACGCAGGTCGCCTTCTTCGAGCGGCGTAAATTTGTTGAACAGTCCCATAAAAAACGGCATCAACACATTGGCCGCCACCACGACAGCAAAGACCAGCACGAAGCCCCAGAGCCACCAGCTCGCCACATGCGAAATGATCCATGCCAGTCCCCCCAGTACAACACCACCAATCACGATAGAGAGTACCATCTGCTTGAGCATGTCTACAACATACATCTTGGGGGTCATTTTGTTGAATCCAAACGCTTCATCGATCTTGAGCGTACTGTAGAGGTCAAAAGGGAGCATTATGATATAGCCCACCACAAAAAATCCCAACAAAAAGAACATGGCATTGCTCACCGTATCTTCGATCCCCGTGAGCCCCTGAAGCCATGCAAAGCCGGCGATCACCCACCAGACAAAGAGCAGATACTCGACGATGTGGCTCAGCAGTGCCACCTTCTCTTTGGCGACGGCATAATTGCCCGCCACCCTATAGCGTCCGGCACCCATCAGCACCGGCTCCCCTCGTTTCTCTTGATTGATGAAGCCGATCTGCATCACCGAGATATAGACCCGCAGGAGGGTGTAGAGTGTGTAGATAGCCATGATGGTTGTCAGCATTGCATTGCTCCTTGATATAAACGGTGGGCAATTGCCCACCCTACGCGCTACCGAAATATAGTCATTTTAGCTTTGGGTGGGCTTAGTCTTATCTCAGATATTTTGCATAAAATGCTTGTGCGGTCATGATGAGTATATCAGAAAGCTTAAAGTCTTTGTAAGGGCTTTCAAGAGCACGATCGATTACCATAGCATCTACCGATACGAGTTTGTTTTCGGCTTGAAGGATTTTGAGCTCGCGCCTGATGGCTGTTCGTTCAAAAGACTTCTGGATCACATAATGAATGTTTAGAAATGAAATATCATTGAGATACACTTCAGCATCTGTCCCGGCAAGAAAACTCAAAAGACTTTTGGATATCCTGTTGTCCCTATCGAGTATAGAATTCAGAAAGATATTCGTGTCAATATAGACATTCAGACTCATACACCAAACTTATCATACAGATAGCGTTCTTTCTCTACAGCAATGTCTATCTCTTTGAGTGGATTGAGTTTGTTATTGAGCTCATCGAGGGCATTTTACCCGTTGTGCTTTTTCAGGATAGACGATTTAGAGATTCTGCAACCGGCTTTCCAGATCGCTTGGGGGATATTTGGCTTCTGAGAAAGCCAACAAACATTTTTCGAATTTCGTCCATGTTTTGCTTTTGGAGAAACTTGACCACTTCCTGATCGTCGATTTCGATAGCACCCAGATTCAATGTTACAGGCATCAGTTGCCCCTTTTATTTTCAAAATTATAGCGTATTTTTACCGATACGCATTATTCCAACCAATATCGACAACTTCTATACCACCAGCCACTCCATATTTTGCCCTCCCCTACGCTATAATACCCCCACCAAAAACCCAAGGAAATTTCGTGGCGTGG
>CAZCAZ010000055.1:0-8879 GCA_964496735.1 uncultured Nitratifractor sp.
TGAGGATCAGGAGTTTTTCTTTGATCCGCTTTTGGGCGGCTCGGTCGAGTTTGGATAGTTCCTTTTTTGCCGAGGTGAGAAAAGCGAGGCGGTACACGATCAGAGACCCAGTTCGCGGAATACTTCATCAGCCGGTATCGGCTGTTCCTTTCCCGATGCCAGATCATCAAGCCGCTTGTCGGCAATGGTTTCATCCATGTAGTCAAAATACATCGTCAGGGCTTTTTCGACGATATGGCTTTTCTTCTCGCCCAGCTCCTGAGCGACGGAGCCAAGCTCCTCAATGACAAAGTCGGAAATCGTAAAGGTGCTTCGTATTTTTTGCATGCTATTTCCTATTCATACTTTTATATGAACGATTATACATAAAAAGGGTTAATGGGGTAATGTTTCCATCTCTTTGAGCGTCGCGATCAAAGCCATGAGTTTGTTGCGCACTTCGAGTTCTTCGAGTTCGGGGACGGAGTCGGCGACGACACCTGCACCGGACTGGAGGGTAATTTTCTCAGGCTGGATAAGGGCAGTACGGATGGCAATGGCCGAATCCATGTCGCCGGTGAAGGAAAAGTAGCCCACCGCTCCGGAATAGAAGCCCCGCTTGAGCTGTTCAAACTCGGCGATGAGCTCCATCGCCTTGATCTTGGGAGCGCCAGTCATTGTCCCGGCGGTAAAGGTCGCGCGGAGGAGGTCAAACATATCCTTGTCATCGGCGATCTGGGCGACGACATCGCTGACCATGTGCATGACATGGGAGTATTTCTCGACCCGCATCATCTCCGGGACAGTGACGGTGCCAGTTTGTGCGACACGGCTGACATCGTTGCGTCCGAGGTCGATGAGCATGAGATGCTCGGCGCGCTCTTTGGGGTCGGCGAGCATCTCAAGTTCGAGTTCGTGGTCACGCTGGGGGGTGTCGCCCCGTTTGCGTGTACCGGCGATGGGGCGCAGGAGAATTTCGCCATCGGTGAGGCGCACCATCACTTCCGGGCTCGATCCGCAGATGGCGAAATCCTCGTATTCCAAGAGGAAGAGGTATGGGGAGGGGTTTTTGGTACGCAGCACCCGGTAGAAGCTCAGCGGATCGACATGGCCGCGCTGAGTGTAGCGGTTGGAGGGGAGCATTTGAAAGACGTCTCCGGCACGGATGTGTTCTTTGGCCTCATCCACAATCTCCATGTAGCGTTCAGGGGAGATAGCAAACTCCCCTTCGCCTTCCAGGACAACCGGTTGAAGCGGGAGGGGTTGATGAGATCGAGTCAGGAGGGATTCGACTGTGGCCAGCATTTCCGGATGGGTGTCATCCGGATCAATGAGGGTCAATCGGGCGTTTTTGTGAGAAAAACCGATGATGAGCTGGGGACGGATGAGATCAAGATCAGGTGTGTTCAATGTATCGCGCAGTCCATCCATGCTGGCGTGCAGGGTCGGCTCGAAGACTTTGACCATGTCGTAGCCGATGAAGCCGATGAAGCCATCTACGAAGCCAAAGCCCGCCTCGACCGCCATGGCATGGTAGGAGACAGGATCAATAGTGCGGTAATAGTTTTGGAGGAAGGTAAAGGGGTCTTCTGCAATATCTTCCGCATGGCCGCTGGCATCGCTATAGCGGCTAATGTTGTCGCGAAAACTGAGGCGTTCCTTGGCGCCGACGGCAATAAAGCTAAAATTCCCCTCGGTTGTGTTGACCACGCTTTCAAATAGCATAGTAATTTCACCAGGAAAAAGCGCTTTGATCTCCCCGTAGAGAGCGACGGGGGTGAGTTGGTCAAAGAGGTGAGAGCGGATCATGGTCGTATCTAGTATTTGACGATCAGGCCGTCAATTCCAAGTTTGGATTTGACGACAGAAAGGGCCGCTTTGGCTTGAGTATAATTGTCATATGGCCCGACGCGGACGCGACGAATGCCTTTGGAGTTTTTGGTAATAAAGGTAAACCCACCTTGTTTGAGTTTCTGTAAAAAACGGGAACTTGGAGGATTTTTGAAGGCACCCACCTGAATATAGTAGATGGGGTGGTTGGCATTTTCTATCAGCTCCCCACCAGTAGGAATGACTGGGGTGGTAGGAGTTTTGGGCACATTGGGCGCCGTGGGCTTGACCGGTTGAGGTTTTGGAGTGGGCTTTGGTTTAGGTTGTGGCTTGGGTACGGGTCGTGCCACAGGTCGAGGCTTTGGAGCAGGGGTAGGCTTGGATACGGGTTTGGGTGCGGGCTGGTGAGTTGTTTGCGGGGTAGGCTCAAGAGGCAAAAATGTAGGTTCCAGCGATTGGGTTTGATTTTGTTCCTGAGCCGCTGTACTTGTCGGTTCGGTACTGGGCGCACTAAAGAGCAGTGCCCATAAGATAAGCCCGACGATCAAAATCACAATAACCAGAGCAATAAGGCTGAGTAGCTTCTTGGAGCGAGAGGATGTAGGCTCCGGATCACCAATAATTAAGTCCTCAAGGTTGTGGTCATTCATGTTGTTCCTCTCCCCATAGAGTAAGTTGTGTTATTTTTATGATTATAGCAGAAGAAAGTTAAGGATAAATGGATGTGATGCATTTTATAAATAAGGCACAGGGATGATGTTGTAGATAGGCGGCAGCAAGGGGTCGGGGAGAAGTTTCCAATTTTTTGTGGCAGCAGTCTCCAATTGACTGGAGAGTTCTTTGGCAGTTTGATGCAAGGATCCAATCGTTTGATGAGGCAGGCGCAAGGTAGCGAGTCGTATCTGCTCTGTCTCGCCACGAAAGATATGATAGTCATTGATAGCATGCGTATGCATCAGATGCTCAAATATTCGTACGAAATGCTCTGGCGCCTCACCATCATAGAAAAAAAGAGCCACCGAACCCCAGCCATCATGACACAAAGGAAGTGCCAAGGTGTGAGTTCCACTGAGGTGATCTTGGATCAAAGAAGCAGTGAGGGGAGAATGGACGCGAGAGTAACGGGTATAAAACGTGCGTCCATTGTGTTCGATCTTGTCGGTGATCGAAGCGTGTTTTATGTAATAATAGTCATGCGATGCCGCCAGAGAGTGGACGGCATCGACAAAAGAGTCAAAATCAGTAGATGGAGCGATCATAAATCACGAATTGACGAGCGAGAGCGGTCATCTCCTCTTTGATTTTTGCGTGCAAGGAAGTATTGTTGATATCATCCAGTACATCAGCGATGCGGGTAGCGATCTGCTCAAATTCGGATTCTTTCATTCCGCGTCGGGTGAGGGCAGGGGAACCGATGCGTATACCGCTGGTGACAAAAGGACTGCGAGTCTCACCGGGAACTGTGTTTTTGTTGACAGTGATTCCGGCGGCTGTGAGCGCAGCGTCAGCATCTTTTCCACTGAAATCCTTTTCAAGAAAGCTAACAAGGATGAGGTGATTGTCTGTTCCGTCGCTGACAATATCGTATCCGCGTTTCATAAGGACCTCAGCAAGGATGGACGCATTGATCTTGACCTGCTTGGCATAGGTTTTCCACTCGGGCGCAAGGTTGTGTTTGAAGCCAACAGCTTTGGCTGCAATGACGTGCACCAGGGGGCCGCCCTGAAGACCAGGAAAGATTGCAGAATTGATCTTTTTGGCGATTGTTTCGTCGTTGGTCAAGATGATACCGCCTCGGGGGCCCGCGAGGGTCTTGTGGGTGGTGGTGGTGACGACGTCAGCATAGGGAAAGGGACTGGGGTGTTCTCCAGCCACAACAAGCCCAGCAATGTGCGCAATATCGGCAAAGAGGTATGCACCTACGGCATCAGCAATTTCACGGAATTTGGCGAAATCAATCTCTCGACCATAAGCAGAAGCACCGCAGACAATAATATCAGGCTGGGTGATTTGGGCGATCTCCATCACCTTGTCATAATTAATCCGTCCATCGAGCTCTACACCGTAGGTGAAGCTTTGGTAGTTTTTGCCTGAAAAGCTGGGCTTGGAGCCATGGGTAAGGTGTCCGCCATGGCTAAGATCCATTCCGAGAATCTTGTCTCCGGCCTTGATCAGTGCGGCATACACGGCTCCGTTGGCCTGAGAGCCTGAATGGGGCTGGACATTGGCATAGGCGCAGCCAAACAACTCTTTGGCACGGTCAATCGCCAACTGCTCGACACGATCGGCAAATTCGCAGCCGCCGTAATAGCGCTTGGACGGATAGCCTTCGGCGTATTTGTTGGTCAGGACAGAACCCATTGCCTCCATGACGTCGGGAAAGGTGAAGTTTTCACTGGCAATCATCTCCAGGTGATCGGTCTGGCGGGTCAACTCATTGTTAATGGCTTCAAAGACTTCGGGATCGAACGATTCGATAGCGTAGCTCATAGTGTTCCTTGGGAATAAAGATGGGGTATTGTACCCAAAATCGTCTAAATAGGATTTGGGATAACATGGTATAATCCTGGTAAAAAGATTTTCAGGATAAAAAATGCAATGGATTTCAAAAGGGATCAGCTGGGCGATACTGGTGTGGATGCTGAGTGCTTGCGGACCACAGGGGGAGCAGGTGATGATCCAGCATGCCCGAGGAGCGGATTATTCTATGGGGTATGGTGACGGATGTCAGAGCGGACGCAAAGCAGCGGGAGCAGTGGAAGCAAACAGCAAAAAAAATACCCAAAGCTACCTCAGCAGCGCACAGTATCGCGAAGGGTGGAAGACGGGATACAAAGAATGTAAATTTCGCGAAGAGAAGGTGGCCAGGCTGCCGCAGAAGTAGCAGTGAGGTATGTGTAGGCCGGTCTGATGCTCATGTGCATGGCTCGGACGCTTTTATTTTTCTTCGACTCTTTCGCCTCGTTTTCTTGCGACGATATCCAACGGAACCCCTTCAAAATCAAATGCGTCCCGGAAGGCATTGGCGAGGTAGCGTTGATAGCTAAAATGGAGAAAGTTGGGTTTGTTGACGATCAGGGCGATTTTGGGCGGTTTGGTCTCGTATTGGGTGGCAAATTTGATTTTGACCACGGCGCCGTTGTGGCTGGGGACATGATGGCGACGCATGGCGCGTTGGAGGACATCGTTGAGTTGACTGGTCGGGATGCGCTGTTGGTATCGTCGGTAAATTGCCGTGATGTCGTCGAGAATGCGTGAAACCCGTTTGCCGGTCTTGGCCGAAAGGGTGATGACGGGCGCAAAGTGGAGAAACCTAAGCTCATCGCGCACTTCCTGAATCGCCTCTTCGTACGTTCTCTCTCCTCGAATATCCCACTTGTTCAATACGATGATGGTGCCGAGGCGGTATTTCTCAGTGATTCCGGCAATCCGCTCATCAAGCTCAGTAATCCCAACACTGGCATCGATCATCACGAGTGCAATATCGGCCTCTTCGAGCATGGCTTCAGTGCGCCCAAGGGCGTATTTTTCGATCCCGACGATTTTGCCTCGGCGACGAATTCCCGCAGTATCGACAAAGGTAATCCGGTAATCGTCATAGTCGATCGCTTCATCAATGGGGTCGATGGTGGTGCCGGCAACATCGCTGACGACGGAACGTTCTTCGCCAAGCAGTGCATTGAGCAGAGAGCTTTTGCCTGTGTTGACGCGTCCGATGATGGCCACCTTGATCTCGCGATCGTCTTCATCGGGCTGGGCTTCTTTTTCGAGAAATTGTTCGAGAGAAAAATCGTCATCTTCGACCAGGGCTGGCGTGTGCACTTCTGCACGCTCGGGTATAAAAGTTTCTAGCCATGTATAAAATGGATTGAGTTTGCGGTTGTGGCTTACGGAGATAGGAAATATATTTTCAGCACCAAATTCGATAAATTCCCAAAAACGGCCTTGCTCCTCTTTGTCGTTGTCGATCTTGTTGACAATGAGGGCGATTGGCTTGCCCAGCTTTTGCAATTGATAGAAGAGCTGCTTGTCTGCATCGTCGGGGAGAGTTTTCCCATCGACGAGATAGAGGATTACATCGGCTTCGTTGGCGGCCTTCATGGCCATATCGCCTACACGGGAAAAGAGATCACTGCTGTAGTCGATTCCGCCCGTATCAAGCACCTCGAAGTCCCGTGTTTCGCTGATGGTGACAATGCGTTTTTTCACGTCGCGTGTGGTACCGCTGATGTCAGAAGTGATGGCATCACGCTGGCGTGCCAAACGGTTGAATAGAGAGCTTTTTCCCACGTTGGGGCGACCGAGGATAGCGACTTTTTTCATGAGATTTCCTGTTGGGGTGTGTTGACAGAAGCGGGGATGCTTTCGACGTAGAGGCTCTGGGACGGGAAAGCAAAGCTGGCACCGTGCTTTTCAATGATAGCCATGATCTTGAGGTTGACATCTTCGCGGATATCGAGATAGGTTTTCCACTCTGATCGGGCAGAAAATGTGTAGATCATAATCCCAAGATCGCTAGCATTAAAATCACGAAAATTGACCAGCTTTGTCTCATTTTGGGCGATGTCAGGATGCGTGTCAAGCAACACGCGCAAATCAGCAACAATCGCTGCAACCGTCTCCCGTGGAGTATCATATGTCAAGCCAATGAACATTTTGATCCGGCGAATGCCCCGTCTAGAATAGTTTTCGATCGGACTGTTGGCGACGATGGCATTGGGGATGGCGATGAGGGATTTTTCAAAGGTGCGAATCTTGGTCGTGCGCATTCCGATATCTTCGATCGTCCCTTCGACATCGGCTACCTTGATCCACTCTCCAACCTTGACAGAATGGTCCATCAGTAATGCGATAGAACCAAAGAGGTTGGCCGCCGTGTCCTTGGCAGCCAGAGCCAACGCAAGCCCCCCTATCCCCAGTGAGGCAAAGAAGGCTGTGACGTTGATGCCGAAACTGTAGAGAATAGCGACCGTGCCGATCAAGACGATAAAAATACGAATGATTCGGATGAGAAAATTGCTCAATTCGTAGGATAAGTGATTGTTGTTGCTGCTGACTTGATAGAGTGATTCTTTGATGGCCGGAGTGATGGCATACAGGACCCAAAATACCGTGTAGATGGTCGCCGCATCCAAGAGGATCTTGATGAAATGAGTCTCTTGGAAAATCAACTGAAAAAAGATTCGCAGCCCAAGCACCACAAAGAAAAAACTCAGCGGTTCACGCAATGCACGCACTACCATGTCATCCAGGTTGGTTTTGGTGCGCGATGTGATGGATAACAGGGAAGCAATGATCCAAGAGGAAAAGATCTTGCGCAAAAGTAAAAAAAACAGAAAAGCCAATACAGCAGCAAGAAAGTTGGCCAAAGGGATGCCAAGAAACGACATAGAAAAATAGCTACTGTAGGTACCGCTATAGAGTTTATTGAGCCAAGGCTGGATGGAATGGTACACATCAATGTTGAGCCCGTCAATAACTTGCGTACCGGTTTTGACGACGGTATCCATTGTTGCTTTGGTTGTGTTTATATCAGGCAAAAATGTCCTTGTCGCTTGTAAGTAGAATGATCATTAGCGTATTTTACCCAAAAAGATGTTATACTCCTTGAATGATTATGCGAGCATTAATACTAATATTGTCCATGTTGTTTTTATCTGGGTGCCAAGGGACAGGACGCTTTGGCCTGCACTCCTCACTGTTGGGTGAATTTGCAACAGCCAACGCCAAAGTAGTCGAGACCAAAAGCCACTATACTATTGATTTGTATGTCAAGAGTAAAGGCCTTTTGAGCTGGGCGCGCGGCAGCCGCCTTGAGCACTATCAGTCCAAGGGTCACATTCGCAAAGGGGAGTACTACGCGGACCGCTTCACCGTAGAAAAGACCACCAAAAAAATCCACTCTATTATAACCTATACATTTGACTATCGCCGCAAAAAGATCGTTCGCCATTTTCGCCTCTGGAACAACGGTAAAAAAACCGATGAAGAGCGCATAACAATGAAATACTTTGGACACGATGATTTTGTTACGATTCTTCACAATGCCCTCAATCGAAAAAAGACAACATGGCGCAAGCAGTTTGTAGTAGCAGCCGCAGACAACACAAACGGCAAGGTCCCTGTCTATGTGACGCATGATGCTGCTTTGGTAAAAAAGTGGGGAGGGGCTCAGGGGGGCGTCTTGGTTCAAATGGCGGTCAACAAAAAGATATTCAACGGAGGGAAGGGGAGCATGACCTTCGTTCTTAACCCTGACCAAAGTCTAAAATACGTGATTATCAAGGGGTTGAAAGTCGTAGGAAAAGTCACCGTAAAACCGATCAAAAAATAACCCAGGAGTCATCAACTATGAAAACAATTGAAGGAAATTTGAGCGTCGATCGCTCAAAAAAAGTCGCCATTATCAGCGCACGGTTCAACCACTTTATCACGGATCGCTTGGTCGAGGGAGCGCAGGATGCTTATGCACGTCTTGGTGGAGATGCAGCCGATCTGGATCTGATCTTGGTACCGGGCGCCTTTGAGATTCCCTTTGCACTCGATAAGGCATTTGCCTCCGGGAAGTACGATGCTGTCTGTTGTTTGGGAGCCGTGATCCGAGGTGCAACGCCCCATTTTGACTACGTGTCTGCCGAGGCGACCAAAGGTGTGGCCAGCGTGACACTCAAGCATGGCAAACCTGCCTCGTTTGGCGTCCTGACTGTTGACAGCATTGAGCAAGCCATTGAGCGTGCAGGCACCAAGGCTGGCAACAAAGGCGCTGAAGCCATGACCGGTTTGATCGAAATGATCAATCTCTATAATGAGCTTGACTGATGGCAACTCGTCACCAGGCACGCACCGCCGTCATAGGACTACTTTATGCCTATGATTTAGGCAATACCAATATTGCCCAGTTTAGCGATGAAATCCTAGAAGAGGGTAAAATACGCAACAAGCAACGTGAATTTTCACAAGGCCTTTTTGCAGGAACCATTGAGCACATCGAAGCGCTTGATACCGAGATTGCCAAACACCTCAAAGAGTGGGACATGAAAAGCATCGGCAAGGTCGAAAAAGCGATCCTT
>CAZCAZ010000056.1:0-8733 GCA_964496735.1 uncultured Nitratifractor sp.
CGTATTGGCGCGGGCGCGGGAGGTTGGTGTCAATCGGTATATTATCCCGGCAGCTGACCCAAAGACTCTGCCGCGTGCCGTGGAGCTCGCGGAGCGGCATGCGGATGTCTTTTTCGCGGTCGGGGTGCATCCGTACGATGCGGCACATTATGTCCGTGCCGATCATGAACAGTGGATCGAACACCCCAAGTGTGTGGCCGTCGGAGAGATCGGGCTGGATTACCACCGTCTGCCCGAGGAAGCTGCAGAGCGGGAAGCGGTGATCGCGATACAACAAGAGGTATTTATCGAACAAATCGCCCTGGCCAATGCCTACGACAAGCCCTTGATCGTCCACATCCGTGACGCGAGTCGAGATGCACAGGCAATCCTCGAAGCGCATGCCTCAGAGCGGGGCGGGGTCCTGCACGCATTCAATGCCGATCATGAACTCCTCCGGTTGGCCGAGCGGGGCTTTTACTACGGGGTTGGCGGGGTGCTGACGTTCAAGAACGCCAAAAAACTGGTCGAGGTCTTCCCGCTCATTCCTACCGATCGCTTGCTGATCGAGACGGACGGCCCTTATCTGACGCCTACCCCATATCGCGGAGAGCGCAATGAGCCGGCCTACTGCGAGTTGATCGCCGAAAAGATGGCGCACCTAAGTGGCATCCCTCTGTCAGCCATGCAGGGGATGTGTCGGGACAATACCGTACGACTCTTCGGGATATAATGCATAGACTTGTCGGCATACTTATCTGGCTAGCGGCCACGGCATACATGGATGCCGCTACGCCGCTGAGTATCGAACAGCTCCTCCAAAGTCAAGGAGAGCATGCTGCGATATCCAAGTCCAAAACCGACTTGCGTCAGCGCTACCCCGGCTATCGCTATGTGATGCAAAAGTTGGACATCGACCCTTCGTACATCGACAACCCGCAATTTGTAGATTTTGTGCAAAAAAACGAAGCGAAATATCGACGTTTTTATACCCGTTCTGTGCAGCGAGGTGCCAAGCTGATCCCCACGTTTACTGAGCTGCTTTTGAGTCATGGGCTGAGCCATTTGTTTGTGTATCTCTCGATGACCGAATCTGGCTTCAAGCCGTATGCAAAATCCAAGACAAATGCCGCCGGAATGTGGCAGTTTATGTCGGCCACCGCACGCAATTACAACCTGACCGTCACCCGAACTGTTGATCAGCGCTACGATCCGATCGCTTCGACCCAGGCAGCCATGCGCTATATCAATGCCCTGTACAAGATGTTTGGAAAAGGGTACTTGGTGATGATGGCATACAACTGCGGAGAGGGGAGATTGGGGCGGGCGATCAAGCGGGCAGGCACGGATGATTTTGCGACGCTGATGGATGAGAAACGCCGCATCATTCCAGCCGAGACACGCAGATACCTCAAGAAGATCCTCTTGTTGTCGATGATGGGAGAACATATTGTTGCGAGCAAGAAACCCGAAGACAAAAAGATCAAGCAAAAAATCATCGACGGCAAAACATTTGTCAACGTTGTAGCCGGAACACGGATCATTGATCTGGTCAATATACTGCAGATGCCTTTGTTGGATTTTCTGAAGATGAATCCAGAGATCACGGGCAGCAAGATTCCTCCTGATGCTTTTTTGGTGCAGATCGCTATCCCAGCAGAAAAGTGGCAACTCTTTCGTGATCAGTATAAGCCGCCGACCCTCAAGGCCATCTACAAACAGAAGCACTACAAGCGTCTCGTCGCTCATATCGTCCGCCCCAAGGAGACGCTCAGTCATATTGCCCACCGTTATCATGTAGCGCCTATCGAACTCATCATTGCCAATGAGCTGCCCAGTGCGACGCTGCAAGCGGGGCAGTTGGTCATGGTGCCCATGACAGAGGCGGATTTCCAGCGGCAAAAGAACCAGCGGAGATAGCGCGCACGCCTCAACCATGTCTAAGCGAAAAATGGCCATAATTCATATTAAAAAATAAAAGGGTTAGAATGATTCGTCCTTCGGCGCTTGCCTCCCTGTTGATCGGTTTGGCATTATCTGTAATGTTTGGAGGGTGCAGTCAGCGAGAACCGTTTGCAACCGCACACACCAGCAAGGCGCGTCATAAAGCGACCATGCGTACATACCATGTCCATGGACGGACGTATCGACCTACGTACGTGAACATCGGCGATACAATGAAGGGGATCTCCAGCTGGTATGGTCCGAATTTTCATGGTAACTACACCAGCAATGGCGAAATTTACAACATGCACAAAATGACAGCCGCACATAAAACGTGGCCCATGGATACGATCGTCAAGGTGCACAACCTCGACAATGGGCGCAGCGTGATCGTCCGGATCAACGATCGCGGCCCTTACGTACGAGGCCGAGTCATTGATTGCTCGTACGCGGCTGGCAAGAAGCTGGGTCTCGATCACAGCGGTATCGCCCACGTCAAACTGACCGTGCTGGGCTTTGCCGGCAAAGTATACAAGCCTGATGCCGACAGGACCATCAAGGCAGCAGCCAAAACAGCAGTCAAACCGACGCCGACTGCTGCGCAACCGCTTCCCAAGGTGCGTTTGACCAATTTCGGTATCCAGTTGGGTGCGTTTCGTCAGAATCAAGGAGCAACCGCCTTCAGTAAGCGCTACGAGCAGTTTGCCGATGAGCGTCTGCGCATCGTGATACGAAAATTTGCAGTCAACGACGCCATAGTCTATCGTGTCTTCTTGATGGGATTTGCCTCGACAGACGAGGCCAAAGACTTCATGCAAAAACATCATATTGACGGCTCCATCGTCCGCCCATAAAGGAGAGATCATGTTGGAAAAAGTACGAAAAACACGCGAAACACAGATTACAGCACGCCTCAATCTCTACGGCAGCGGCCAATCGACCATTCAGACGGGGGTGGGGTTTTTTGATCACATGCTTGAAGCATTTGCCAAACATGCGTGGCTGGATTTGGATGTGACGTGCACGGGTGATCTGCATGTGGATGCGCACCACACAGTCGAAGATGTCGGTATCGTCATCGGACAGCTGCTGCGTGAAGCGATCTACCCCGTCGAAAATATCGAGCGCTACGGCAACGGCATAGTTGTCATGGACGAGGCATCCATGCAGTGCGATCTCGATCTGAGCAATCGAGGTTTTCTTGTCTTTGAGATGCCCATCGGCGGCAAGGTGGGGGAGTTTGACGTGGAGCTCGTCGAAGAGTTTTTCCGTGCGCTTTCGGCCAACATGCCCCTGACGCTTCACCTCATTTACCAGCGTGGACGCAACAAGCACCACATCATCGAAGCAGCTTTCAAAGCCTTCGCCGTGGCACTGCGCCGAGCAGTCACCCCCAACGAGCGGGCAGGAATACCGAGCACCAAGGGCGTGTTGTAGCGGTAAGAATTTTATTGCAAATGAATGGATGGCATGCATTGGGGCAGCCCAAAGCCAACCATTCATAAATAGACTTTTAGATATAATCATTCTCATATCAACATTTGCCAAAAAGGTCATGCGTGTCTCTTCAACCCCGTGTCGTCAATGCCACATTTATCAAATCCGCCCAAAGTATCGCCGATTCGCTCGAAGAGAGCATGAGTGAAGTGGTCTTTCTCGGGCGCTCCAATGTAGGAAAGAGCTCGACGATCAATACTCTGACTAGCCGGAAAAATCTCGCCAAAAGTTCCTCGACACCGGGCAAGACCCAGTTGATCAACTTTTTTGATACAGAATACCGCCTTGGTGATGAGCCCTATGGAGTGCGGTATGTCGATCTGCCTGGTTTTGGCTATGCCAAAGTATCCAAAACGCTCAAAGAGGTCTGGCAGAAAAATCTGGTAGAGTACATACAGGAGCGAGTCGCCATTCGGCTCTTTATCCACCTGAGAGATGCCCGTCATCCGCATGCAAAAATAGACGACGATGTGGCAGCCTACATCGGAGACTTTATCCGCCCGGATCAGCGCTACCTGACCGTCTTCACCAAGATCGACAAGCTCAACCAAAAAGAGCGTGCCAAACTCAAGCGGGATTTCCCTGGGTCCATCACCCTGACCAACCTCAAAAAAACCGGCCAGGATCGGGTACACCGTGAAATATTTGAGACGATTTTTGGCGCGATTGAGGAGCAGAGATGATTGCATTGGTCAAGCCGACGCTCAATGACATACCGGAGATGCAGAAACTGGTAGCCGACGAGGTGGCCAAAGGGGTGATCTTGCCCCGCAGTGATGATGAGATTGCGACCAACATCCGCAGCTACGTCCTTGCCAAGGCCGAAGAATATCTCGTCGGTTATACGGCACTCCATGTCCATTCTCCTCGCCTGGCCGAGATCCGAAGCCTTATCGTCAGCTCAGACTTTCGCGGACAGTCCATGGGACGCAGGATGGTGGAGTATGCACTGGAGGAGGCAGGGACACTGGGTGTAGAAGAGGTACTTTCACTGACGTACCTTCCTGATTTTTTCCGCAAACTTGGTTTTGAAGAGATTGCCAAAGAGACGATTCCGGAGCAAAAGATTTGGGCTGATTGTATCCAGTGCATCCATTTTCCTGTCTGCAACGAAGTCTCCCTGATTTACACGATAAAGCAGGGAAGCTAACTCGTGCGAAATCGCTGGCTGATATTTCGATTGCTTTTTGGGCTTTTCCTGACGGTTTTTGTGGTCATGTACCCCATGTTGATCTCTGTGTATGTTTTCCTCCCATTGTTTATTGGCTATGCAGGTTGGCTCTTGGTGCGTGGGATTGAGGGGGACGGCTTGAGATACATTGTGATCCCCTTGGTCTATCTGGTCAACTTGGAAATCAATCTTTCCTTGCCGCTCATGCTGGTCGCCACGGCTGTGTTGGCATACTACTTGACGCTGTATGGCTGGGCACAGCGATTGAAAAAATGTCCCGTCTGCGTGACAGTTGTCAGCGTGGTTGCTATTGATGTGTTTTACATCGGTACGCTCATCGTATATGATCTCTTGATGGGCACAAACAGCATAGAAGTGGACAGTGTTTTGATCTATTCTCTGCTTGCTGATATCTTTTTGGCGGTGTTTTGATGCGCTACAAAATCATTATCGCACTCTTTGTCGCTGTTTGGTCATTGCTGGTCTTTCGCTTGTATCAAATCAGCATCAAATCCAATTTTTACTACGAACGCCTTGCCAAAGAAAACATTGAGCGCAAGAGCCCTATCAAGCCGGTACGTGGAGAAATTCTCGACAGCAAAGGGCGATTTCTCGCGATCAACAAGATTGGATTTTCCCTCTCCATCGCTCCGCATTTGCGTCGAAAAAAAGGGGCGCTGGAAGAGGTGATTACGACGATCCGTTCCTTTTTTCCAGACATGAATGCTACGGTGATGCAAGATGTGTACAAAAAGCACAGTTCGGCGTACAACCACAAATACATCAAAGTGATCGATTTTATTTCCTACGATCAGATGATCCGGGCGTATCCGAATCTTTCTGTTGACCCGCGTATCCACATCACAGCAGAGACCAAGCGCTACTACCCGCATGGGTTTTATGCCGCACATATCATCGGCTACATTGGTCGATCCAATGCAAAAGAGAACAAAGCCGACCCCGTCGTTGCAACCGTGGGTCGCATCGGCAAGAGCGGGCTGGAGCGCTACTACAACACACTCCTTGAGGGAGAACTTGGCTTTGATATCAGCAAGGTCAATGCCCGTAATCAGGCCTTGGAGCTGCTCGAACACAAGGAGCCTATCAGCAACCGCAACCTCCAAATTTCGCTTGATATGGACTTGCAGCAATACATCTACAATCGCCTACACAAGCTGGCGGCTGTGGTGGTGGTAATGCGCACCACGGGGGAAGTGTTGGCGGCGGTGAGTAACCCCAGCTATGACCCCAACCTCTTTGTGACTGGAATCAGCCACAAAGACTGGCGGGCACTCCAAGCCAACCTCGGGCACCCCTTTACCAACAAATTTATCCATGCGGTCTATCCTCCCGGCTCGGTGATCAAAATGGGGGTGGCGCTGGCCGCCTCGCGTGTGGGCAAGGATGAGAATAATACCCTCGATCAACATGAATTCTGCAAGGGCTACATCCAAATCGACAAGAGCACGCACAAGTTTCGCTGCTGGAACAAATGGGGGCACAGGGATGTCGATACTGTCCAGTCGATTCGGGAAAGCTGCGATGTGTTCTACTACAACAAAGGGCTCAAGGTGGGCATCAACCGTCTATCCAAAACCTTGCACGAAATTGGCCTAGGGATCAAGACGGGCCTCGATCTTCCGCGGGAATACAATGGAATCATTCCTGATAAGAAATGGAAGAAAAAACGCTACCACATGCCGTGGTACAAGGGGGAAACTGTCATTGCCGCCATCGGGCAGGGGTACGACAATGTCACCCCGATGCAGGTCGCACGCTACACCAATTTCCTCGCGACGGGCAAACTGGTGCGCCCCACATTTGCAACACGCATCAACGGAAAACCGGTCAAAATACCCTACCAAACCATCCCGTTCAACCCGCGACACATGAACGAAATACGGCAGGGGATGTATGAGGTGTGCAACTCCCGAGACGGGACGGCATATCGGACACTGAGGCAAGAGGTGACTGGCCTGCCCTTTGCCGTTTCGGGCAAAACCGGAACGGCTCAAGTGGTTTCGATCCCCCAAGAGGTCAAAAAGCGGGTCAAAGAAGCCGACATGGAATATTTCCGAAAATCACATGCCTGGATCACGACGTACGCTCCGTCCAAGAAACCGGAGTATGTCGTCACGGTCTTGGTCGAGCACGGTGGTCACGGAGGGAGTGCGTCCGGCCCCATCGCGGCGGACATCTATCAGTGGATGTTTGCCAACGGCTACTTTCGAGATTATACACAAGAAAAGCCCGTATCGTTGACAGCAGAGCAAAAAGTAGAGCAGCGCAAGCAAGAGTTGCAATTTTTTGATCGACTTCGACGCGAACAGCTTACGCCACCGCCACAAACTTCCCTATCTGTCGATCTTTGATCACATGGTCGTGGGGTCCAAATTGCCCGTTCATGGCGATATAAACACCATGGGATAGTTGCCCAGCCTGAAGGTAGCCAATGGCTGAGGCAAGGTTGGCTGTCGCCTCCACTGGATCGATTGACCATGGCACCATGGCGCCGGTCAAAACGATATGTTTGTGCAGTTGGGCTTGGGCAAGCATTGCTGCGCTTTGGTCCATGGTGTCGGTTCCGTGCAGGATGACGACAGCCTCCGCTTCGGCTTGACGAACTGCGACGAGTAGGGCGTGCCGATCCTGCGCGTCCATATCCAGTGAGTCTTTGTCGATAAGGGTTTCGATAGCATAGTCTGCCTGCCAGAGCTTGAGGATGTGATGAATCGCTTGTGCCTCGGAGTCGATCGTGAGTTTTCCCGTGAGAGGATCATAGATTTTATTGAACGTGCCACCGGTGGATAGGATAAGGATTTTTTTCATTATTGTGCCCCTTTTGCAACATGATTCTATCCAAAACGTGGTAAAATATCAAAAATATTTTTGGAGGTCCGTTGTGATAATGAAAGGAAAAAAAGGGATCGTTCTTGGCATTGCCAATAAGCGTTCGATTGCCTATGGAATTGCCAACGCATGTCGGGAGCAGGGTGCCGAGATGGCCATCACGTTTCTGAACGAACGTTTTGAGTCCAAGCTCGCCCCTATTGCCGAAGAGTTGGGTTGTGATGAGCGCTTCTACCCTTGCGATGTGAGCAAGCCCGAAGAAATCGTAGCCCTACGGGAATCACTGGAGAAAGACTTTGGCAAAATAGATTTTATCGTTCACTCCATCGCATTTTCACCTCGCGAAGGCTTGGAGGGACGCTTTAGCAACATTCCCAAAAGTGCATTCAATCTGGCGATGGAGATCTCGGTCTATTCTTTGATCGAGCTGGTACGTGAGCTCAAGCCGGTATTGAGTGACAACGCATCCGTGCTGACGCTTAGCTATTACGGCGGCGAGAAATACATCCCCAACTACAATCTCATGGGGATCGCCAAAGCCACCTTGGATGCCACCGTCAAATACCTTGCAGAAGACCTTGGCAAAGACGGCATCCGTGTCAACGCCATCAGTGCAGGGCCGATCAAGACACTTGCGGCTGCGGGGATCGGAGAATTCTCCTTTATCCTCAAATGGAATGAAGCCAATGCTCCTATGAAGCGCAATGTATCTATTCATGATGTGGGTCATTCGGGGATGTACTTGCTCAGCGATCTTAGTCGGGGCGTGACCGGCGAGATTCACCATGTCGATGGCGGCTACAATATCATGGGCATGCCGGCGGTAGAATTTGACGACAAAGGCAAGCCGTCATTGGTCTGGAAAGGCTAAAGCCTAGCACAAAGGATCCATTTATGCCCAAACCTGATTCGCAATCCTATCAGGCAAAAAAAGCCTTTTTTGACAAAGTGCTTACGCTCTATGGTCGCCATGCCGTGATGGAGGCACTCTTGGATGAGGACTTGACGATTCACAAACTTCATCTTGCCACCTCCAATAAGCCATCCAGTGAGCTTGCTCAGATGACCACCATAGCCGATCGTCGCGGGATCGAAGTGGCATTCCATGATAAGAAATCCTTGTCGCGTATCTCCAAGAATTCCCGACAGGATCAGGGGGTAGCGCTTGATGTCGTGATGGAACATTTTGTGGACGAATCGGCTATGGTGCAGCGAAGCCACTACCGAATCATTGCTCTCGATGGGGTGACCAATCCGCAGAATCTCGGCATGATCATCCGCTCCTGTGCCGC
>CAZCAZ010000057.1:0-8634 GCA_964496735.1 uncultured Nitratifractor sp.
TGTCAATGACAGTGCCGGTAATGCAGCGGATGAAGTGGTGCGGGTTGTGCGGGTGAGAGGTCAGATGCAGGTACCATCAGTTACCGCACTCAAAGACAGCTATACTCCAAACGAAACAGTCAGAGTGAATGTGCAAGGCCAACTCTCAGGAGATCGTGACTGGGTAGGCATCTTCCCAAAAGATGCAGACAACAATGGGAACAACGTGCTCGCTTGGGGTCGGATTCCAGAGCAAGGCACCTTTGCATTGGATGTTAAGATTGTAAAATCCATGCCTCCAGGTGAATACGTCGTAAAGTTGTTTTTTCATAACTCATACGATATAGAAGCAACTTCTGGATTTAGAGTTGTTGCAGGAAATAATTACGAGGAAGCCGGACCATACAAAGACCATATCACGGAAAAAAGGGATGATAATGATACATATGTAATCTATTATCCTGAAGGATCAGTTACGGAAGATACTCCTGTTGTACTGTTCCTGGAGGGTGGGGGAGAAGCTCCTAAAATTACAGATTATAAGGGAATAATGAAGTATTTGGCATCAAGAGGATATTTTGTAATCGGTGGTGAGACAGGAGCAGGATATGATATAAAAAATTATGTTGGTATTTTTGAAGCAGCTATGAACTCCAAAGAAGCAGATGGTTTGAGCTTCAAAAAACTGGCTGTCATGGGGCACTCACAAGGTGGCGGATCTGCATTTTATACCATGAAGCACTTTCAAGACAAAGGATATGGGAGTGATGCAAGTCTCGTGCTTTCGATCGACGGATGGTTTGCTTTTGATATGAACAGGTCTAATCTTGCAGAGCTCAAGGGTGATGTACGGTTCCTGCAAATGAACGGACTTGAAGGCACGGGAACTGACCCTCGCGTTAAATTGAGTATTTGGAATCTTGCAACACAAACAGATAGAAGATTCTTGACGCTTCCAGAAGATGATCATTACTATGTAAAGGGAGGTTTAGATGATATCCTGGGAAGAAAGGATTTGATCCATATTGTAGGGGCATTGTGTGATGACACGTTCAGTCATGCATCTTCTGGATATGATTCGATAGACGATAGCCACAAAACAACGTTTGATGAGATAAAAGAAGCACTCAAAGACAAGGAGGAGTATGAAGCAGATTGTGAAGGGAATTTTGCCAGCGCTAAACGTGAGCTAGGCAAATACGATATCAACTACTGCCAAGACTATCCTGGTGAACACAAGTACCCCAAAACAACGAAGTTCACCAAACGGTCAACAGACAACACAGTCCATAGACCCACAGTAGGTAACCCATCAATAGACAGGGTATATGGAACACAAATTAAAATGATTAATAAACCAGATAAAACTATAGCAAATTATCCAAAAGTGCAATCATGGAATAAAGATATGACTTTAATAAGGGTTAAGAATAGATTGTATCATGCAGATACATTAGAAGAAAGTGCATTGACAAAAAACTTGAATATTGATGAGGCATTTGCACGAATATGCAGCCCTAACAGTAGCGATTTCCGATGGTCGCACAAAGATGCAAAGAAGTTTTATGTTTTAACCAAGGGGTACAAATTTGTAGAAGGCAAGATCTTTGACAATAATATAAATTGTGATACCGTTTTGGTAGACTTTAGTATGTATGAAACTATGGAATTTGGTCCATATTCTGAAGGAAATATAGACAACAATGATCAGTACGTGATCTTCGTGGCAAAGAAGCATGATGATCTTAGTATCTATATGATTCTTTTTGATATACAAAATAAAAAAATTGTATGGCAAGATAAAAAAGTCGAGAATGATCAGTGGACACATAAGAGTGGGCAGTGGAAAACAGAGAAGCTAGATTGGGTATCCGTATCTCAATCGGGCAAATATATTGTTATGAGTAGTTGGAAATACAATCCAATGTACCGATTTGATATTAATTTAGAAAATAGAGTAACACTGCATTTTAAAGATATGCATGGGCAATTACAGAGTATAAATGAGCATGGTGATTTTGGATTTGATAGCAACGGCAACGAAGTGTTTACGCAGTTTGTCTCAGGGCAAGGTGAGAAAAATGGCATATATATGTTCAATCTGGACAAACCCCATGAGCTAGCTAAAAGAATTCTAACAGGAACACATGGAGGCGGCCATGTCAGTGGTCGAAACACAAATCGTCCAGGATGGTGTTATGTCACAATGCAGGAAGAAGGTTACAGTGATGTATTTGCCTTGAAGCTAGATGCTTCATCACCCAATACCGTGCAGTATTTTTCACAAATACACCTAAAGAGAGATTTTTTGTATTGGAATGGAACAAAGGGAGTTTATCTTGAAACCTATGGCTCTCCAAGTCCAGATGGTACAAAAATAGTGTTCAATAGTCATTGGGGCAATAAAAATGATAGCGATGTAGATACATTTGTAGCCGAGGCGAAACAATAAGAAAAGGTGAAAAAATACATTTGGCCAAATAAATGGGGATAACATATTATTTCATAGTACTCAGATACTTGGGGGGGGTATTGGGGTCAGATCGTTATGGCGCTAGAGGGCCTGATTTTTTGATCAAGCCGGATTTCTTAAAGGCAAACCAGCTCTGCTCCTGGGAAAGATAGGCCTCGGTAAATATCATTCGGTCTGATCCTGGGATTTCGATGCGTTTGATCCCTTTTTTGTCGAGAACAATTCGGGCTCGGTTCAGTCGGGTTCCCTGCTTGCTCTTCTCTTCAACAATGATATTGACATGGTAAATCTTGCGTCCAAAAAGTTTCGTCTCTCTGGCGCGATACAGTGGAACCTTGACTGCATCCATCTTTTTGAAATACTGAGACAGATCAAAGCGCATGATGTTGTGTATCCCCTCGATCGAGTGGTTGAATTTTCCTTGAATGTTTCCATTGTGGAGTATCACATTCTTTTCAAATCGGATAATATCCTCTTCGATATAAGATGCAAGTCTTCGTGGCACCTCCACAAGCCTACTTTTTAGGATATTGTCGGGCAATTTTTCCTTCCGCACAAAACGCATCCTCTCTTTGATAAAAGCAAAAAGGCGCTTGTGATCCATGCTATAAATCTTTTCTTTGTAATCATAGGTATTGATGGCCAGTTTCTTGTCAAAATAACTCCGATATGCCTCTTTGATCCGATCTTTGAACATATAGCTGATGACCAAAGCCGCAAAAAAGGACATTGTAAAGTTACCATACTCTTTTTGCGTCGCAAAGACAATGAGCGTCGTGAAGATCATCGAGATGCCTGCTGCGATAGCATAATAAAACTCCTTGATCCCCCCACCATCTCTCTTTTTCTTTTGGTACAAAAACGTAACACCGTAAAAATGCTTTTTTAAAATAGAATACCGGTAGATGACTTTGTCGTTCTGGTATGTATCATTGGAAATAATAGGAAAATCATGCTCTTTGCAAAATCGAATCAACGTGTTGATTAGATCCACAATATCGTTGATCGTATCGCTGTAGCGATCTGCGTGGCTTCTCAAGTGTGTGTTGACCTCCAGCAGGCAGTTTTGAGCTGCGTAGCTCAAAAACTCTGATGCAGACAAGGAGATATCTACAAAAGCATCATCTCCTTGCTCGATTGCTGTCGCGATAAGCGTCTGCATCTTCCCGTGCAAGCGCTTGACCCTCTGCAAAAATACACACAAGCGTACATGTCGAATCTCCCTGAAGGGAAACTCCCGACTAAATACCTCCAGATATGCGACATAGGAGCTGACCACAAGTTTCAGTTCTTTTTCAAAAGCATTGCTGGCTAGTCCACCCTGTACTCCTTTTTTTAGAGACAAAATCAGCGCAATGAACCTTCTTTCGACAATACCCAACTGAGTCTCAGGGGTGATCAGGCGAAGATAGCTGATGTAGTCATTATAGAAATGGCTACTCGAATATGTATCCGGATTGATGTTGAGTTTTTTAGGGATAAAAAAATAAATACGGGTATTGTACTTGAGTTTTGCTGCACCACGGGTCGATGGATAGGGTATCTTGATCTCAAACTGGTTGGGACTAATAATCGCTATAAAGTCATTTTTTATCATCACGCATTATATCAAAATATGGGCTTTTAAAAAAGATTTTTCTGCTCGTTGATCAGGGCATGGCCCATTAGCACCATTAGACCAAACGCCACACCGTCACCTCCGAAATAGTATGCTGGAACATGCGAGCCGTCTCTCGAATGACAAAGGGGACATTCAGTCGGTCAATCAACTCAAAGTCGGATGAGAGTATTTCTTGAAGCGTTTCAAACGTAAAACGTTCGCGTCCATCTTCGTCATGGTATCCACCCAGCCAAAGAGGCTTTTCGGTGCTGCTCTCTTGCCATGTATATGGTGAAGCGATCATTAAAATACCACGAGGGTTGAGTCGCTTCTCGATCCCATCCAAAAATTGCTTCGGCGCATAAAGGCGATCGATCAGATTGTTGGCGATGATGAGATCATATCCGCTAAAATGAGGCTTGAGATTGCACGCATCCCCCTGCCAGAATGTCGCCTTATCTTGTGTCTCGACAAAAGAGAAATCCTCGATCTTTACGGTGACCTCCTCGGCAATCTCTCCCTCAATTTTCCGCTTGTATGTTAGTCGACTTTCTTTCTGAAATTCTGTTGCTACCTGAATGAAACGGGCAGAAAAATCAACACCGGTCACTTCATCAAATTCTTGGGTGAGCTCCAGCGCACAACGCCCCGTAGCGCAGCCGATATCCAAAGCCGACCTTTGTGCGCCGTCTGCAGTATAGTCGATCGCCATTCGCGCCAGCGTTTGGGCGAAATTGTCTACCTCAAAATAGCGTTCGCCATAATGAAAATCACAATATTGATTGACCGCCTCATCCTCTTCGTAGAGACTCTTAGGCGCGGGTTTCACCTCATCCACCGCCTCATCAGTACGGATATAGCGAAAACCGGCATGCTGATAAAAGTGTCGGCGAAATGCATAACGCGAATGCACCATGATCTCATTGCCAGTGCTGGCAAAAGATCCCCCTTTGATGAGATTATGTTGACCGTCAAAAGTCGGCACCGAAAAGTCATCATAGATCGGATGGGGCACAAAGCCGGGATAGCCTTCGATCGGTGTACGGGTCCACTGCCAGACATTGCCCACCACATCGTACAAGTCTCCAAAGGCAAAGTGATCCACAGGACACGGAGAGGCCCAGTGGGCAAAACCAATATTGGCACTCTCGGGATCAAGCTCCGGCACATCAGCTACCCCGGCATGTGCTTGCATATGGTACCACTGAGCCTCGCTCATCAGTCCATAGTGTGCATCATCCTGTTGCGACTTCCAGCGACAAAATGCCATCGCTTCAAGCGCATTGACCTCCACCGGCCACGCCTCAGGCAGATCCACTTCACGATCGAGCACCCGCAGTCGGTATCCACCTTCTCCATCAGGCACCCAAAATGGTGGATGGTGTACATCACGCTCCCGGACAAACGCCGCTCCCTCGTCATCCCAAAACTCCATACGATCATAGCCACCTGCCTGCACGAACGGCAAATACTCCGCATGACTCACCAGATACTGGCTCACCTCAAATGAGGGAATCTCTATATCCAAATGGCCGTATTCATTGTCCCAGCCATAGAAAGGATCTTCATCGGGCTTTCCCAAATGTACGGTACCACCACCAATAGAGATCAAACTGTTTTCCGGTGCACTGGGATACTTCGTGCAAGGCTCGATCCCCTCGACGGGTCGGATGTGCTCCAGTGGCATCTGACGATGGAGCACCGATGAGGTCTCGATATGGATCCGCTCATGCTCAATCCCCATCAAAATCACCCACCATGGACTATCCTGCGTAATTGGCAGCGCAAGAGGAAGTGTCTCGATCAACTCCACAACAAGCATCTTGACCTGCTCCCTGTACGCCCGGACATCCTCGATATCCGGCCAGGCGTAATGCTCTCCTTCCATGTCATCCCAGGCCATCTCATCCACACCGATCGCAAACAGCGATTCATAGTCCGGGTTGATCCGCTTCGTAATAACCCGTGCCAAGATCAGCTTGTTGATGAAAAATGTTGCCGTATGCCCAAAGTAAAAAACCATGGGGTGACGTGTAGGCTCAGACTTGCGATAAAAAATATCGTCATCCCTCAGTAGCAAAAAAAGTCGCTCATAGCTTGTATAGCTATCGAGAAAATATGCCAATATTTCCTGCCGCTTTTTCTCAGGATCATTGCCGACAAGAGTCGGAATAGAGAGAGTCATTTTGTTTCCTTGGGAGTCATTTATTTTATTGTATCAGGTTGTTTTGCTTTTGAACAAGGATGCCATACAGATAAGCTAAGGCATCAAAACGCCACAATCACCTCTTTTTTTCCGTAGCCATGCACCATATCATGCGCACGGACTCGGATGCGTTGCGTGCCTTCTGGGATCGTGACCTCGCCTAGCGAGCGAGTAAAGGGTTGCTCATCCACATGGGGATGATAAAGCACGCGTGTGGCGAGGATCTTGCCGGTCATATCCAGTATCTCATAGCGGTTGACGTAGTGCTTCCATCCCGTATCATGATGCCGGATCGTGACATCGAAACGGCAGACATGTCGTGCATTGCAATGATGCTTGACCGCCAACACCTCGGGTTCATTTGCACTCAAAAGACCTACGGCCAAACTTATCATGACTAACAATCGTTTCATCTCTTCTCCTTGATTTTGTTTCTGGCTATAAAATCCAGCACCGTCGCGTTGATGCAAAAGCGCTGGCGTCCTCCAGGGGCATCGTTGAAAACGTGCCCCAGATGGGCACCGCTTTTTCTGGCCAGGATCTCTACACGTTTCATGCCGAAGCGCTTGTCTTCTCGCTGAATCGTCGCACCCGGTACCGCCCGGTAGAAACTCAGCCAGCCAGAGTGCGAGTTGAATCGGTCACGGGTATCAAAGAGGATATCCCCCGAGAGGCGATCGACGAAGACTCCGTCGGGGGTATCTTTAAACTTGTCGTATTGTTTGCAGAAGCGGCCATCTGTCCCCTGAGCAAATGCGACGCGGTAGGCTTCACTCTCAGCACCAAGCTTGAAGAGTCCCAGTGCCTGATAGAACACTTTGGGCTCCCAATAGCCCCGATGGGAAAAAACCTCTTTGCCGTCCTCGATGAAGAGGATCATAGGGGTTGCATCAAGGGATGTTTTGAGCGCAAAGCCTTTGAGCTGATTCTCGTGTACGGTGTGCAACGGGACATCGCCGTGGTATCCGTCGGTCACATCCTTTTTGAAACGAGCACAAAAAGGACAATCCTCCGCGTCGATCACGATGATCTCTTTGCCTCCTAGTGGGGTGATTGTCTCAGATTTTATTGGCATTTCTGATTTGAATTTGACTCCTGTAGCATGATTGGGGCAGTAGCCATTTGGATGTTTTTCGAGATAATTCTGATGATAGTCTTCTGCCGGGTAGAAACGCTTCAGGGGTGCTATCTGTGTCGTAATCGTCTTGTGCCCGGCCTCTCTCAAAAGCGCCTGATACACATCGCGCGTATGCATGGCAATCGTTTTTTGCTCTGGGGTAGTATAAAAAAGCGCACTGCGATAATTATTGCCCCTGTCATTCCCTTGTCGATTTCCTTGAGTCGGGTCGTGTAGCTCCCAGAAGTCCCGGATCAGTTTCTCGGCACTGATCTTGCTGTCATCATACACCACCTGCACTGTTTCTGTGTAGTTGGTTACACCGTCGTTATCCATGCGATGCTTGAGGACAGTGTGGTATGTCGGGTCAGGGTACCCTCCTCCGGCATATCCCGATGTCGCACTCAACACACCCGGGATGTGTTCGTAGTGCTTTTCAACACCCCAAAAGCATCCAGCGGCAAACGCGATGGTTTGCTCTTTGGCTTGAAGTGATATTTCAAAAATGATCAGAATCAGCAATAAGAACCTCATAATTGTTCCTTATAAAATTTTATACCGACATTGTACAGCAGTTTCATGTACCGATATGCAACCATACCTCTGCTTTACTGTACACCCATTGCACACAAAGCACACAAACCAGTATCCAAGCCAAGAAAACATCACGGATCCAATGAAGTAATTCTACACATCGCTCATGCTATAATGCGGGCATTTGTTACAACAAGGAAAACCCATGTCCGTCGGACTCCTCGCCCTCTTTGATGATATCGCCTCGATGCTGGACAGCAGCGCCACGATGACCAAGGTCGCAGCCAAAAATACCGCCGGCGTCCTCGGGGACGATCTCGCGGTCAATGCCGAAAAGGCCGCCGGGTTTCATGCAACTCGCGAGATCCCCGTGCTCTGGGCGATCACCAAAGGTTCCCTGCTCAACAAGCTCATCATTCTCCCCATTGCCTTTTTGTTGAGTGCCTATGCGCCATGGCTGATCATTCCGATTTTGATGCTTGGGGCTCTCTATCTAAGCTTTGAAGGGGCAGAAAAAGTATGGGAATGGCTTTTTCATCGTGGTAACACAGATGAAACAGACGAGGTCATTCCCCAAACTCCCGAAGAAGTGCTCAATCTGGAAAAGGAGAAAATCCGTTCCGCCATACGTACCGACTTTATCCTTTCGATCGAGATCGTCGTTATCGCACTGGGCACCGTCACCGGTCAGCCGCTGGTGAGCCAGATTGTCGCCGTTAGCACCG
>CAZCAZ010000058.1:0-8275 GCA_964496735.1 uncultured Nitratifractor sp.
GAAAGGACGATCTTTGGGCCGGTCATGACGGCGTTGAGGATGACGTTTTTGCTCATGCGGTCGCTGCGCTTGAGGACAACACTGTTTTCACGTGCGGCAACCCGCTTGGCTCGATCACTTCGAGTCGTTTGGAGAAAGAAAGTCTCGATACCGTGTCGGTATTGTTTTTGCTTTTTTCCTGTGGCATTGGCATGAATTGAGACAAAAACATCTCCATGCTGACGGTTGGCGTAGCGCGTTCGGTTGCGCAGAGGGATAAACTTGTCCGCACTTCGCGTCATCAGGACACGCAGTCCTTTGACCTGCAAGTGCTTGCGTATGCGTTTGGCAATTTGCAGTACAGCATCTTTTTCACGGCGAGCACCGGAAATGGCCCCCACATCCTTCCCACCATGTCCCGGATCGAGAATGACAGTATACCGATGGTGCTGCGATGCAGGCATCTGCTCCCTCTTTGGTAATGCGGCGGGACGTACGTGCACTGCGGGGCGTGCATGTGTCGCAATGGGAGTTGTGGTTTCATGATGGCGTCTTCCGTGGGTGCCTACGCCGCTAAAAAGATTGCCGATCGAATGCGTGAGTGAGCCCAAAGAGGATGCAGCCCGAGCAATAGAAGTTGGCAGTGCGATGGTGTAGACACGAGACGAAGATCGCCTGTGAGCGATCGTATACGCTCGAGGCACCTCGATCACAATGCGTACAGTCCGGGGGCGGTATTGTGCGAGGCGAAAAGAACGGACGTTCGGATGCCTGAGTCCTTTGGGCACCCGCGATGAGCCCATTCGCATATGCTTCAAGTCAAAAATGTACCGTACCGAGCCGTGACCACCGATATGAAAAGAACTCACAGACCGAAGATCAAGCGGGTGCGCAAACTTGAGCACCAATTGATTGCCACGCACATACGCATGGGTCAATACATTGCCCCCATAAAGCCATGCCGGCAAGAGCAAAAAAAGAAGAAGCAAACGTCGAAGCAACTACTCCTCTCCTTCCATCAATTTTTGCATAAGCGCATGAACACTGATAACTTCATTGAGACGGTAGCCGTTGGAACCGGTGAAAAACAATCCCGAGTCGACCATTCCATCCGCTGCATCGCTCAAGCGATCGGCAATGCAATAGCCCACTGCTTTGGCCTCAACACCTCGATGACAGGGGGAGACACAGTTGGAAATACAGGCGATTTTGGGTGCCGTACCTTCGGCAACCATTTTTTGCAGATTGGTTTGGACGCTGCGCGCCGGATAGCCAACGGGGGATTTGACCAGCTTGATGCGATCTTCTGTCGATTCGAGGATTACTTTTTTGAAAGCATCACTCGCATCGCATTCATGCGTACCAATAAATCGCGTCCCCATCTGGACTCCATCTGCTCCAAGCTCCATCATCCGTACGATATCATCATGATCCCAGACTCCGCCCGCAGCAAGCACAGGGATATCGCCCCATTTCTTAGCCTCCTCAACCACAGGTGGAAGGATTGCCTCTAGCTGATTTTCCGGCAGAAAGCATTCATCATGCTTAAAGCCCTGATGGCCGCCACTCAGCGGCCCCTCAACGATGACGGCGTCGGGTAGACGGCCGTGTGTTTTTTCCCAGCGACGGCAGAGGATGCGCAATGCCTTGGCGGTGGAAACGATGGGAACGAGAGCAACATCAGGGTAGTCCTTGGCTGCTTCGGGCATCGTCAGGGGGAGTCCGGCGCCAGTGATAATGATATTTGCCCCTGCCGCACATGCATCTTCGACAATGCGGTCATAATCATTCATGGCATAGAGGATATTACATGCCAACGGTGCATCGCCACAAATCTTGCGGGCATTTTCAAAGATTTTGAACAGGGCTTTGCGTGAATAGAAATTTTCCGCTTCATAAGGACGGCCATCGGCCATGAGTTTGTCGGCGTAGGCTCGGTTTTCATAAATACCGGTTCCTACTGCACTGACAACCCCTAGACCCCCTTCAGCCGAGACCGTTCCAGCCAATTGATCCCAAGAGACACCTACGCCCATGCCGCCCTGAACGATCGGTTTTTTGATCGCGTATTTTCCTATAGTAAATCCTTGAAAGCCCATCTTATGATCCTACGGTAATTTTAGCAAATTTTCGTTTGCCTACTTGGAGGATATATTCCCCGGCCTCTAAATTTAGTTTTTCATCGCTGATCTTCTCTTGGTTGATGCTGACAGCATTTTGTTTGATGTCGCGACGCGCTTGCGATGTGGATGGCTCCAATCCGGCATCTACAAGGGCTTTGCATATCCATACACCCGCTTCAGCTGTGTACTCTGGTATATCAGCCGGAAGCTGGTTGGATGCAAAGACATTGTCAAACTCAGCCTTGGCTCCCTCGGCCGCTGCCTCATCATGAAAACGGGCTGTGATCTCGAGAGCAAGCATCTCTTTGACTTTTTTGGGATGCAGATCTCCTGATTCGACCCCCTGTTGCAATGCCTCAATCTCAGTCAAAGAACGGTCACTAAGCAATTCATAATAGCGCCACATCAGCTCATCACTGATCGAGAGCACTTTGGCATAGATTGTATTGGCTGCTTCGGCGATCCCGATATAGTTGCCCAGAGACTTGGACATTTTTTGTACGCCATCTAGACCCTCAAGGATCGGCATCATGAGCACGGCCTGCTCTTTGCCTACCTTGTAGTTACGCTGAAGGTGGCGTCCCATAAGGAGATTGAATTTCTGATCCGTGCCCCCCAGCTCAATATCGCACTTCATTGCCACGCTATCGTAGCCTTGCAGCAAGGGATAGAGAAACTCAGAGACTGCGATACTCTGCCCTCCTTTATATCGCTTCTCGAAGTCATCACGCTCGAGCATCCGAGCGACATTGTACTGCGTGGTCAGCTGAATCAAACCATCTGCACCAAGGGCATCAAGCCACGTGGAGTTGAACATCAATTCGGTTTTGTCTGGATCGAGGATTTTAAAGGCTTGCTGCTGATAGGTCTTGGCATTTTCCAATACGGTTTCGCGATCGAGCACTTTGCGGGTCTCATTTTTGCCTGTAGGATCCCCTATCATCGCGGTGAAATCCCCAATGAGCAGCTGGATAATCCCCCCATGTCTCTGGAAGACTGAAAGCTTTTGGAGAATCACGGTGTGCCCCAGGTGCAAATCAGGTGCTGTAGGATCAAGCCCAAGCTTGACGTAATATGTCTCGCCCTCATTGTAGTAGCGTGTCACGAGTGTTTCGATGCGCTCCTGATCAATAATTTCTGCGGTTCCCCGCCTGATTTCAGTCAAGGCCTCTGCTATGCTCATCCCTATTCTCCTGCGTCTATTTTAAATTGTATGCATCACTCAAAGCAACAATCTCTATGACTTTGAATTTAGACGAAAGTGCCTGTCGGATCTCATCACGGCTTTTGATCTCCGATTCGATTTCCAACTTGCAGTACTCAGCGCTTTCGCTGCTTTTAATTCCCAGCTCGATGCTTGTAACATTGAGGCCTATCTTGCTAATTTTATTCAAGAGCTCCGCCAAGGCTCCTCGATGATTTTGCAAGCTGACAATCAAACGATAGCGTGTCACCTGATTTTTGCTCCAGGCCACAAAAAGCATCGCATCGCCCTGCTCAAGCTTCTTGTACGCCTTTGTGCACAATTTATGGTGTATAATAGCTTTATTGTCCTTATAGAAGGCAACAATTTCATCACCAATCTTCGGGTGACAGCAGTAGTCAAACTCTACGCCATTTAACGTAGCATTGGTGTAAAATGTAAAATGATCTATCAATCGCTCACTGGGACGCTTGTAGCCTTTTTTAAGCAATTCCCAAAAACGCACCACTTTGATATCAGCAGCACCGGAGATACGGGAAGCTTTTTCCTTGAGAGTATCCAGGCGCTGAGGGACACGGTGAATGGCCTGATCGGCTTCAGATCGCTCCAGTATCTTGCGTATTGCCGAAGGTTGGCGCTTGAAGATCGTCGCAAGGATATTGTAGCCACTGGTTTCATCTACTTGGCGTAGCCAATGGCGGCACTGAGAACGGATGCCGTCTTTGGCCTTGGATGTCTTGGTTGTGTCAGCCCACGAACAATGCAGGCGCGGTGTACCATCAGTGATAATGCGGACAATGTCTCCATTTTTCAAGATGGTCAGCAAAGAGGCTTTCTCCTTGTTGACCATGGCGCCGGTAGCCATGTGGCCAATCTCGGAATGCACCGCATAAGCAAAATCAAGCGCCACAGCATCCTTGGGCAAGGTGTAATAGTCCCCTTTGGGAGAAAAAACAGTAATATCTTCGCTATACAGATCACTTTTGGCCAACTCATAAAACTCTTCAATGGATTCATTTTGGTAATGAAGACTTTTGAGCCAGTCAAGATTGACTTGATCCGCCCCCTCTTTGTATTTCCAGTGCGCTGCCACTCCATACTCAGCCAACTGATGCATGCTCTCGGTGCGGATTTGTGCTTCGACAATCCCTTCGTCACTGAAAAGAGTAGTATGTATCGTGCGATAGCCATTCTCCTTGGGCAAGGCAATGTAGTCCTTGAATCGTGAGATCAATGGCGTGTATTCCAAATGCAGTGCCCCGAGAATTTCATAGCATTCCAACGGCTCTTTGGTGATGATCCGAATGGCAAGAAGGTCAAGGACTTCTTCGATCGAAATCCCTTTGCGGTGCATTTTTAGGTAAATTGAGTAGTAGTGTTTCACGCGCCCAACAACCTCAAACTCCTCCCAATGATACCCTGCCTTATGGAGGGTATTTTTGACATCTTCTATAAACGCATTGAGTTTGATGTGAAGGCTTTGGTCGTTGGTCTGAATGAACTGATCGATTGTAGCATAATCATCGGGATAAATGTAGCGAAAGCTTAAATCTTCGAGATAATTTTTGACTTTGGATATACCAAGGCGATGCGCAATGGGGGCATAGACGACCAAAGTTTCTTCTGAAATGCGCAATTGCTTGTTTGGGGCAAGTGCTTCGAGGGTCAACATGTTGTGCAGACGATCACAGAGCTTGATAATAAGCACTCGTACGTCCTCAATCGATGCAACCAAAAGCTTGCGAAAACTCAAGGCCGAAGAGATGAGGCGCTCGTTGGAGTGCGAGGGAGCAAGGTTTTGATCGCGCATTTTGACAATCTTAGTCAAACCGGCAACGATGTGTTCGACGTCTTTGCCAAACCGTTCACCAATCTCCTCAATCGTATAGGCAGTATCCTCAACCACATCGTGCAATAGCGCAGCAATAACCATCGTCGGGTCACTGCTCAACGAAGCCGTAATGGCGGCAACAAGAATGGGGTGGATAATATAAGGCTCACCGCTCTTGCGTCGCTGCCCTTCATGTGCCTCAACGGCCAAATCCAATGCTTGACGAATGCTTGTATCTATGTCGATTTGCTGAGACAAAATAGCTATCGCATCCTCGACTGTCTGCACGCGCCGCGTCAGCTCCAAAAAAGCGTTCAAGCCTTACCCCTCGCGTGTGACCAGCAGCTTCCCTTCAGCGATCTCAAAGAGTGCGATATCTGTCGGTTGGTTCTTCTTGATATCCATGTCAATTAATGGCGTTGCGCCCTTAGTGAGTTCTTCGGCACGTTTGCCGATTGCTTTGGCCAATAAATAACGGTCATGGTCAACACGCTCAAGTGCTTGGGCAGTGATTTGTTCTAATCTCATGTATGTTTCCTTATGTATCAAATTTATGTGGCTATTGCACCACGGAACAGTTGGATCGCTCTCCATTGATGATGGAGAGCAGATTGCCGGCTTGGAACATGTTGCAGACGACGATGGGCAGTCCATTCTCTTTGGCCAAGGCAATGGCTGTATCGTCCATAACACGAATGTGCTCACTAAGTGCACGGTCATAACTCAACGAATTGAGCTTGACTGCATCATCATATTTGGCGGGGTCTTTATCGTAAACTCCATCAACCTTGGTAGCCTTGATCAGCATCTCTGCCTCTATCTCATTGGCACGCAGAGTTGCAGCCGTATCGGTCGTAAAGTAGGGATTGCCTGTCCCACCGGCAAAGACGACTACTCTGCCTTTCTCCAAGTGGCGACGTGCCCGACGGATAATAAAACTTTCACCGATCTCATGCATGTCGATTGCAGACTGGAGACGTGCCTCGAGGCCAATGTGCTCGAGAGCCTCTTGGATCGCCACACCATTGATCACGGTCGCCAGCATGCCCATGTAGTCTCCACTGGTGCGCTTGATGATCCCATCTTCAGCTGCAGTAACGCCTCGGATAATGTTGCCGCCGCCCACGACAATCGCCACTTCGACGCCGGCCTCTACAAGGCTTTTAATCTCGTTGGCAATAAATTTGAGAATCTTGGTATCAATCCCATAGCCTGCCTCGCCCGCCAACGCTTCGCCCGAAAACTTCACCAAAATACGCTTCGTCATTCACTGTACCCCTCTATATTTTGACGCGATTATAGCGCAAAGGGGGTTAGAGGGTGGTTAGAAAATTTCAGATAGGCTATTGGTTCAAATAATAATAATATTTAGGTTATAATACTCCTCAAAGTATTACAACCGACACAATAAATTCGGATTATAACAAGGAGAGGTGATGGCAAATGAGCGCTTGGAACAATACTTGCGGTATCTATTGAAACACAACGGAAGCGACCTTCACCTCAAGTCAGGTTCTGTGACCCGCATTCGCATCAATGGAGAGCTGTATCCAATCGAGCGAACGCCCTTGAACAAGGAGGATGTCGAAGAGATGGCCAAAGGGATTCTTTCGGCCTCTCAGTATGAGCAGCTTGTCGTCAACAAAGAATTTGACCACTCCTATGCCCTTGATACCACTGCGCGCTTTCGTGCAAACCTCTTCTATCAGTTTGATGGACTTAGTATTGTACTGCGAATCATTCCAGCCACTATTCCCACATTGAAGGCGCTCAAGCTCCCTGCCTTTGTCCAAGAATTTGCCGAATACCAAAGCGGGCTCATATTGATCACAGGCTCTACTGGAAGCGGTAAATCCACAACAGTGGCCTCTTTGCTGAACCATATCAACCGCACATACCGTCGTCATATTGTTACGATAGAAGATCCGATTGAATACGTTTTTCAAGAAGAAAAATGCATCATAAGTCAGCGAGCAGTTGGTGAAAATACTCATTCATTTGAGCGAGCACTGACCGCAGCCTTTCGTGAAGACTTCGATATCCTCTTTATCGGAGAAATCCGCGATAGAGCCACCATGGAAATCGCATTGCATGCAGCCAATACCGGCCACCTCGTCCTCACAACACTTCACACACAGGGGAGTGTTGAGGCCATTAGCCGGATTGTCAACCTCTTCCCCAGCGAGGATCACGATCAAGTGCGATCAACCCTCTCTCAAATTTTGCGCGGCATCATTGCCCAGCGCTTAATCCCCGACAAAAACGACCAGCGTATCCCTGCTGTCGAAGTATTGAAGAATACCGCACGGGTATCCGACTTGATACTCCAGGGTCGAGACAATGAAATCCTGGACACCATTATCAAGGGAGGGAACACCTACGGCATGCAAACCATCGACCAATCCCTAGTTGCCCTCTATCAACAAGGCTACATCACCAAAGAAGCCATGCTGGACAATGCGCACAGCCCCTCCGATGTCCAATTGATCATCACGGGATTGGTGCGATAGGACACTAGAGGCGAATCAATCGCAACGGGTTGATGTATTTGGAGTTTTGGGTTGCCTGAAAGATGAGTTTGCGTTTTACCCGACCAATGATCGTCCCTTTTTTTACCCTGCTTCCTGTATGGAGCAACGGGGAAAAACGATCAAGGGCTGCGTAAATCGTGTGGAGTTTGTTGCCATGCTCAACGATAACAACCTTGCCCAGCATGTTGTTTTGACCGAGATAGACCACCTTTCCATTGAGAATATTCCGGACTTTGGCTCCCTGCCTGGTGGCCTTGAGTACAATGTTGTCATTAAATATTTTTATCTTATAGATTGGATCAATGTACGTACCGAAACGCTTCACAACGCGCGCATGTGCCAACGGCGAGATGGTCTGGGCACCACGGTAGGCCTGGATGTTGCTTGCCTGGTATGAACTTCCGTATTTTTTGACGCTGCCCGCTGATGTACTGGCTGCGACGGTAATTTTGGGAGCCGAGTAGGTCACCGCTCTGCCCTCAGCTTTGGCTTTTTTCGCCTGCGCTGCCTGGGCTTGACGCATGCGCTTGAGTCTTTCAGTCCTTCGGCGCAACTCGGCTCGCCTCTCCTCTTCAGCTTTTTTGGCCGCAATGATCTCTTTTTTATG
>CAZCAZ010000059.1:0-8246 GCA_964496735.1 uncultured Nitratifractor sp.
GAGATATTGCGGATCCCTTTGGCAAATTCTCCTTTGATGGCGCGTTCGACTTTTTCATTGCTGATTAGGTCACTGAGCGCGACTCTGATGTGTGCGTCATTGGCACACAATACGATGTAGCTGACTTCGATCATCCCTTCCATAATGTAGGCTCCTTTTGTCTCGGTTGTTGGGTATAATATCAAAAAAGTACCCAAATCCAAAAATGAGATACAACATGACCGCAAGCGAAAAAGAGCAGATCAAAGCACAGATCCATCACGATCTCTCTCAAATGGAAGCACAAATCACCCAACTGAGAGTCAAAGTCCAACCCATCGCCCCCGACTGCTCCCTCGGTCGCCTCACCCGAATGGAGGCGATGAACGAACAGGAGGTGAGCCAACGCATCCTCGATGAAACCCTCTTGCGCCAAACCCGCCTGCGCAGTGCGCTTAGCCGCATCGATCACGATATGTTTGGGCTGTGCATTGAGTGCGAAGAGCCTATCGGATTTGGGCGAATGAAGCTTCGCCCGGAAAGTGTGCGCTGTGTTGCGTGCGCAGGTAGCAGGTAGCAGGTAGCAGGTAGCAGGTAGCAAATTTTTCAGATGATGGTTTAATGCTTCTTTAGTTTGATGGCCTCTTTTGTTTTTTTGGTGCTGCTAATCAAAAGTTTAAGAAGTTCCTTGGTTTCTGGCGAAATTGAATGAAACATTTTCTGGGACAAATAGTTTGAATCGTACAAAAGTGATAGCCAGTATTCCGTCTCGTTTGCCTCTTTGAGTGCTATCGTTTGCTAGTGTAAGAAATCTGCTTTGGATTGAGCATACCTGGATTCGCGGATCAGGGCTCCTATCGCTGTTCCGCTACGAAGCACTTGTTTGGACAAGACGTATTCATGATGATCGTTCACCAAATAACGACTTAAGCTGATCACTCTCAATGCAAATTCATAGCTCTTTCTCTCCAAAATTGTTTCACGCATCTCCCTGCTCCCTGCTCCTTGCTCCTTGCTTCCTGATCACAGGCTCTCAATATTGCCGACTACTTTGCCCACGATGCTCACCTCATCATGCGCTAGGACTTCAGGGGAATAGTTTTTATTATCAGAGATCAGCTCCACCATCCCGTCGGCTCGCTGCCGAATGCGCTTGATAAAGAGTCCGGCCGTGGTGGCAGCGATGAAGATGCCGTCTTTGGCGATATCCGTCTGCGTACGGTCAAGGAAGACGATCGAGCCATCCTGCAGGGTCGGCTCCATCGACTCGCCATCGACATGGATCGCTTCGAGATCGGTGTTGCCGAAGCCTACCATGTTGCGCATCACTGTCTCATCAATGGTGATCGACTCATAGTTCTCATCAAAAACCTCTGCCCCGCCACCGGCGCTTGCACGGATGTCAGCGAAATAACGGACATTAAAAAACTTATTGGTCTCTTCGAGAAGCATTTCGGCTGACTGGTCAAAAAAGAGCCAATTGATGCTGATCTTCTTGCGGGCACAGAATTCCAAGACCTCCTTGAACGGAACCGCTCCACGCTTCTTCATTGTCGCAAAGGTCGCCTGGGGGATGCCTAGTTCATTGGCCACGTCCTTGTCAAAAACCTTTCCACCGATTTTTTTGGTCGAGATAATATCTTTGATCTTCTCGAGTACGTTGTAAAATTGAATCATTTTGCTCTCCTTGGCTTCTATTTAATGAATTATAGCATAGTATTTATTAAAAGTATGACAATTTGACATACTTTTTTATACTTATATTATAAAAATGTATACTTCTACTATATTTTAAAGGAAGGAAGAGATATTATGAACATTAAAACAGACAAAAACCTACTCAAAGCCGCGATGGATAATGGATGCCAAACCGCCGCCGAGCTAGCGCACTATATCCGAATTCACTTTATGATGACGCGGACGTACCAGCATATATAAGTCCAACTCAGTACAGAAAGAGGTCTACTTCGGCACCCGCATCCTTGCTTGTATCATCTTCGCGGGTATAGAGCAGAGCAGAAGGGCCTAGCATGTTCGTGAGGATCGCGCTGGTGCCGACCCGTTTGTCTTGGAAGTCGACGACGTAGCGACCTTCCGCTGTCGTCACGTTACAGGCAGTGAACTCTGCTTTTTTTGCGCGCTTGATAAAGGGCTCCTTGAGGGTCGCTTTGACCAAAGGCATAGCAAGATCGCGATGCGTAAACGCCCCCATCAGAGGCAAAAGATAGAGCAGTGCCGTCACCGTAGAAGAATAGGCAAATCCAGGAAGCGCCAAGATAAACTTGTCCCCCTTGCGTGCGAGGACAATGTGCTGCCCTGGCTTGATCCGTACACCGCGAAACAGTACATCAAAGCCTAGATCACCAATGACGTCTTTGACAAAATCATAATCCCCCACGCTCACCCCGCCGGTTGTGACGACAATATCGCTTGCTTCAAGCGCCTCCTCCATCGCATGCAGGATCCCCTCGCGGTCATCCGCAGCCGTCGAAAGGCGTTTGGGCTCGCCGCCCCATTGACGCACCATGGCTTCGATGGTGTAGTTGTTGGTGCTTCGGATTTGTGCGTTGTTTGTCTGCTCTTCGCCAAGCTGAAGCAATTCGCTACCCGTCGAAAGAATCCCAATCACCGGCTTGTCGAAGACCAATGGCTTCTCGATATTGAGCCCGGCCATCACGCCTATCTCGGCAAAACCGATCTCAACACCCCGAGGGATCAATACATCGCCGGTCGAGTACGCTTCACCTACCGGACGCACAGCGTGACCCAGTGGTACCGTTTTGTTGATGACGATCTCGCTGCCTTCGACCGTCACATGCTCAATGGGTATCAAAGTATCCGAACCCTCCGGCATCAATGAGCCGGTAAAGGTCTTGATGCATGCGCCTGCCTCCACACGTGCTCCTGAGTCACTGCCAGCCGGATTATCGCCTGTGATACGAATGCGGCTGGCATGCAAATCAGCATGCCGCACTGCATAGCCATCCATGCCCGAAGTAGGAAAGGCAGGCATGTCAGCATCTGCTACGATGTCGTCTGCCAACACAAATCCTACTGTTTCGGTCAAATGACGGTAATGAGCGCGGGGCTTTTGGATGGCTTGTGCCTTGAGGATTTTCATCGATTCTTCAAAATGTATTTGTGCCATATGTTCTCCTTGATGCCTAGTTCACCAAAATGCCCGCCCCGTCCATCGGGGTACTGCGATCAGCAGCATAAATGCGCTTGCCATCTATCACGTCATATTTCCAAATCGGCGCATTGGCTTTGAAGTCTTCGACAAAATCATCAATCAGCTCCAATGCAACCCGGCGTTGAGGGGAAAATACGGCCGAGATGTAAGAAGAAGTATGTACCGGCACATCCCCGATGGCATGTGCCATCTTGACGATAGCGCCTCTCTCCTGTGCTTTGGCCTGCCATGCATCAAACCAACTGCGAAGAACCGGTTCGTAGATATCGAAACTCAAAGCCTCTATGCCTCCCTCTTCACGGATGATCCCGACAAAAGGGATAAACGCACCATAGTTACTCTGCTGATGCTCATCGAGCCAGCGACCAAAGATCTCTTTGACATCAAGCGGGCCATGATGTAGCTCCATTGTCGGCCTCCTATCCGCCGCACACAGGCGGCAAAATGGATACTTTGTCTCCATCATTTAGCGGAGCATTGCGATCGGCTGTCATGGTATCGTTGATTGCCACGGCGGATGTGCCGAGCCAGTCAGCCATGCCGTCAATCTCCTTAAGCTGCAGCGCCAACGCTTCAAGCGAAGACGCTTCGACCTGGATCGGTGCTTTGCCGATGGGGCCGAGAAATTCTACTGTGACCATTGGATTGTCCTTTGTTTCCGCACCAGGTAAATACGTTTGGAGGATTATAATTGCGATTGGATATAATTGCCCTTAAAAAGGAAGGTGACACGGTGATCTTTGGCTCTATATCCTATCTCAATCTCCTCCCTTTTCAACTCTTTCTCAAGCGCAGCATCCGCCACAATGGAGCCCAAATGGCCTTCCGCTACAAGCGCACCGTCCCCTCACGCATCAACGCCGCTCTCCGTCGAGGTGATGTTCATGCCGCGTTTATCTCCAGCATCCACTCGCCCCGTTTTGCCTGCACCGACCTGGGAATCATTGCTGACAAGAAAGTCTACAGCGTGTTTGTCCTGCCCGGCACCGATGGCACCGATCCCGCATCGGCCACTTCCAACCACCTGGCAAACGTACTGGGGCTGCATGGGCAAGTGCTGATCGGGGATGCGGCTTTGAAATATTATCTCGATGGTGGCGATGGGATCGACCTGGCTGAAGCCTGGCATATCCATACCGGCCTGCCATTTGTCTTCGCCAGGCTCTGCTACAACCAACATGGGAAAACGATCCGAAAACTTGCCCAGGATTTCACCCGAACCAAAACCCCAATCCCACAGTATATTCTCAAAAAAGAAGCCCAGAAGCGAGGCATCACTCCCAAACAGCTTTTGTGGTATCTGGATTATATCTACTATGAACTGGACTGGAAGGCCAAGCGGGGGCTGAAGAAGTTTCTGGATGCTTAGCGGCGCTCTCAACGCATGAGAGCAAAACCAAAACTATCCGATGTGTTCCACCGCTCGCTCGATCCGCGCCACGGTCTCCTCGACACCAAGGATTGCCATCACTTCATCCATACCCGCTCCGGTCATGCTGCCGAGCAGAGAGACACGCAGGGGCATGCCAATCTTGCCAAAGCCAATCTCACGCTCGGCGACGATCTGCTGCATGGCATCGTGGTACGCTTCTTGGCTATCCGGGCTGAGGGCTCGAAGCGTCTCAGCAAAAGCGGTCAAAATCTCTTTGGCCTCTCCCTTGAATGCTTTTTTGGCCGCTTTCTCATCGTAGGCTGTCGGAGCATCGATGATGAGGCGAATCTGTTCAGCCAACTCTACCAGTGTTTTTCCTCGCTCTTTGGTCGCAGCCAGAATCGCTGATGCCCTAGGGTGATCCGAGAGATCGACGTCGAAATCCTTGAGGAGCTCGATCAATGCGTTGTCGGGCTTGTTTTTGATGTAGTGGGCATTGAGCCAGAGAAGCTTATCGAGATTGTAGCTCGAGGCGGATTTGTTGATGTCTTTCGGGTCAAACATCGCAATCATTTCATCGAGCGAGAAAATCTCCTGATCCCCATGACTCCAGCCGAGCCGCACGAGGAAGTTGAGCAGGGCTTCGGGGAGAAATCCCAGTGCTTTATACTCCATGACGTCGGTGGCGCCGTCACGCTTGGAGAGCTTCTTGCCTTGTTCGTTGTTGATCATGGCCACATGATAAAAACGGGGAATCTCAAAGCCCAATGCCCGGTACACCACGATCTGCTTGGGCGTATTGTAGAGATGATCGTCCCCTCGGATCACGTCGCTCAATCCCATCAAGGCATCATCAACAGCGACAACAAAATTGTACGTCGGTGTCCCATCGCTGCGTGCGATGATGAAGTCATCCACCTCATCGGCGGCGATTTCGATCCTCCCCTTAACTCCATCATCGACGATGATGCTTCCTTCCTGTGGGGCCTTGATCCGGATCACCGGATCAACTCCTGCTGGCGGTGTACCGGTAAAATCACGATACCGACCATCATAGCGGGGACGCTCGCCCCGAGCCTGCTGTTCTTCACGCAGAACATCGAGCTCTTCACGGGTCATGTAGCAACGATACGCTTTGCCCTCTTCAAGGAGCTGATCGATGTATTGCTTGTAGAGATCGAAGCGTTTGGACTGATAGATCACATCCCCGTCATAGTTTAAGCCCACCCAGTCAAACGCCTGTATAATTGCTTCGAGTGCAGCATCGGAGTTGCGGCTGAGATCCGTGTCTTCGATCCGGAGGAGAAATTTCCCATCATTATGCCGTGCGGCCAACCATGAAAATAGCGCCGTGCGCAATCCTCCGATATGAAGATAGCCCGTCGGAGAAGGGGCAAAACGTGTCGCCATCATCCTGCATAGTCCTCGAGATACTTCGTATCGAAATTGTTGCTTCGGAAATCAGGGTTGCGCATCATCTGACGATGAAAGGCGATCGTTGTGCGGATCCCCTCGACCTCAAACTCGTCGAGTGCGCGCTGCATCTTGGCAATGGCACGTTCTCGCGTCGGAGCCCAGACGATCAGTTTGCCCACCATCGAGTCATAATGCGTCGGGACGGTGTAGCCAGAGAAAGCATGGGTGTCGATTCGGACATCCTTGCCGCCGGGGGCGATCCATTTGACGATCTTTCCGGGGCTAGGGAGGAAGCTTACTGGGTCTTCTGCTGTAATGCGGCATTCGATCGCATGGCCGCTCAAATTGATCGCTTCTTGTTTGGGGAGTGGTTCCCCTTCGGCAACCCGGATCATCCACTCGATGATATCCAGACCACTTACCTCTTCGCTCACGCAATGCTCCACCTGCAAGCGTGTGTTCATCTCCATAAAGTAGAAATCATTGTTTTTGTCCACAAGAAACTCAAACGTCCCGGCATTCTCATAGCCGATATGTTTCGTCGCCCGCACGGCCGCTTCGTGCAGCTCGGTACGCCGTGCATCGTCGAGTACCTGTGCCGGAGACTCTTCGATCAGTTTTTGATGGCGTCGCTGCATGGAGCAATCCCGCTCACCGAGATGAATGGCATTGCCGTGGCTGTCGCCCATGATCTGGACTTCGACGTGGCGTGGTGCTTCGATAAATTTTTCCATATAAAGCGTGCCGTCATTGAAAGCGCCCAGTGCTTCCGCCTCACAGGCAAAAAAAGCATTTTCCATTCCGTCCGCACTCTCTACGACCCGCATACCGCGACCTCCACCACCGGATGCAGCTTTTAGGATCACGGGATAGCCTATCGTCTCGGCCAGCTTGCGTGCGGCGGCAGCATCCTTGACGGCTCCATCGCTGCCACGGATGATCGGTACACCGGCCTCATCCATCACTTGCTTGGCTTTGGATTTGTCACTCATCAGCTGCATGACCGCAACGGAAGGGCCAATAAACTTGATCCCATGTCGCTCACAGATTTCGACAAAATCTTGGTTTTCACTCAGAAAACCGTAGCCGGGGAATATCGCGTCACACCCCGCCAATTCTGCAGCCGATATAATCGCTGGGATGCTCAAATAACTGTCCGTGCTCTTTTCGCTCCCGATACAGATCGATGCATCGGCAAACTCCAGATAGCCTGCCTCTTTGTCGCCAGTCGAATAGACGGCGACCGCCTCTTTGCCCATCTCCCGGATCGTCCGAATGGCCCGCAAGGCGATCTCGCCTCGATTGGCGATCAGGATGCGTTTGATCTCAGCCATGATCAGAGCTTCTCGACGACAAAGAGGGGCTTGTCATACTCGACTGCATCCCCATCGGTCACGAGGATATCGACAATTTTACAATCGTACTCGGCATCAAGTTCGTTCATGATCTTCATGGCCTCAAGGATGCAGAGGGTTTGTCCTTTTTTCACCTTGTCTCCTACGCTGACAAATGCTGGAGCATCTGGCGAGGGTGAGGCATAGTATGTTCCCACCATGGGAGAGGCGATCACATCCCCGTGGATTGCAGGAGCGGCAGCGGGCTGTGCAGCGGGGACAGCAGGGGTTGGGGCAGCCACTGGCGCTGCGACAGGCGCAGCGGGGGCAGCGGGAGTAGCAGGCGCGTTGCTTCCCTTTTTCATCTCCAACTCAAAATCTTTCATTTTTATCTTCATGGTGTCGAGTTTGCTTTTGCCGAAGATTCGGGCAAGTTCTTTGATTTCATCAAGTTTCACGATAGGGCTCCTAAAATTTTAATTGGATATAATACCACAAACTTACTACACAATCGCGCAATTTCGGATCATTTTGGAACAAAAACAGCCGAAATTGAAGCAAAATGGGCAAAAAAGGATACAAATGGGACTCAAAGCAGATAAATGGATACGAGAAATGTCTCTCGAGCATGAGATGATCACACCCTTCAGCGAAGAGCTCATCGCCAAAGATATCGTCAGTTATGGTCTGAGCAGCTATGGCTATGATATTCGTGTCGCCGATGAGTTTAAGATCTTCACCAACATCAATGCCGAGGTGGTTGACCCCAAAGATTTCAACGAAAACAATGTCGTCGATTTCAAGGGCGATATCTGCATCGTCCCGCCCAACTCTTTCGCGCTGGCGCGCACCATCGAATACTTCAAAATGCCCTCCGACACCCTGGCGATCTGCCTGGGCAAAAGCACCTACGCCCGCTGCGGCATCATCGTCAACGTCACCCCCTTTGAGC
>CAZCAZ010000060.1:0-8042 GCA_964496735.1 uncultured Nitratifractor sp.
ACTCGATCAGCGCATAGACCGCCTGATCGAGGTGTTCTGGGTCTTCGTGGGGGCAGTAGGCCGCCTCATACGTCGCCTGCTCCAGGCGGTAGTCGGCGGAGAGATCGACGACTTTGACCTCTTTGGCGATCAACTCTTTGGCCAGCCCCATCGATGCTTTGTGCGGCAAGGCCAGAAAGACCAACGCACACTTCTCAGCGATCGTCTCCGCATCCGCCGCTTCCACCGGCATCGTGATCACATCTTCAAGTGAGGGATGAAGCGCTTCGATCACGGTATCCCCCTGCGTGGTCGCCAGATAGCTGAGCTGAAAATGGGGATGATTGAGCAGCAGCTTGACCAGCTCCAGCCCGGTATAGCCGCTAGCTCCTATGACACCGACAGTGGTCATGATGCTTTGTCCTCCAGCACAATGGGGACATATTTCACCTCTTCGATATCAAACATTTTGGTACCGCCCGGAAGCTGCAGTGAGACTTCGTCACCCTCCTCTTTACCGATAAGGGCACGTGCCATAGGAGACTGGAGTGAGATCAATCCTCGATTGGGATTGGACTCCTGAGACCCGACGACGGTATAGGTCACCTCTTCATCGGTCGCCTGGTCGACCAGCACCACCGTCGAGCCAAAACTCACTCGGTCATGTGCCAGCTTACTCGGATCGATCACTTGCGCTCGGCCGGTCAAATCGGTCAAATCAATGATACGAGCCTCCATGAGGCCTTGCTTCTCTTTGGCCGCGTGGTACTCGGCATTCTCCTTGAGATCCCCCAGAGCACGGGCTTCGTCGATCACTTTGGCGATGGTGACACGCTCGACGGTTTTGAGCTGTTCAAGCTCGAGGGTGAGTTTCTTGTAACTTGCTTCAAGCATAGGTTCTTTTTGCATGCAACAGTCCTTGTTGATGATTTTTGAGGTATTATAGCAAAAACTTTTTCACAGGAGGCGTCATGGCGCGCAAAATCCTTATCACCAACGATGACGGTTATGATTCTCCGGGACTCATCGCCCTTGTCGAAGCCCTGCGCCCCCTCGCACACGTCACCGTCGTCGCCCCTGCTCTTGAAAAGTCAGCCAGCGGGCATTCCCTCACCCTCACTCGACCTTTGCATTTCATCGAAGTGGCTGATGGCTATTATAAACTTGATGACGGGACACCCACGGATTGTATTTTTCTTGGGCTCAACAAATTCTACGATGCTGAGCATCGACCTGATCTGGTGATCTCAGGTATCAATCGTGGTGCCAACATGGGGGAGGACATTACCTATTCTGGTACCGCTGCCGGTGCCATGGAGGCTGTACTCCAGGGCATTCCAGCCATCGCCATCTCTCAGGTCTGTCGGGACACATGTCAGGATATCGAAACGATCGGCTATGCCTTGGCTCAAGGAACCATCGTAGCACTCGTACGCAAAATCTTTGACGGAGGTTTCCCGCTCCCCGACCGCCAATTCCTCAACATCAACGTTCCCCCCATCCCCCTCACGCGCGCACGCGGCACCCGCATCACCCGTGCTGGCCGTCGTGCATATGCAAACAACGCCGAAATTCATCACAACCCCCGCGGCATCGAATACCACTGGATCGGCTTGCCGCGCCTCGATTGGCTCAAAAGCGAAGGGGACGTCATGACCGATTTTGAAGCGGTGGAGACCGACCACGTCTCTATTACTCCAGTGAAACTCGATATGACAGCGCATGAATCACTGCTCTCCTTGGAGGAGTGGCTCTAGCATGATCGTGGCATATTGGGGTCGGGTTGCACGATGAGGTTTGAACGCTGCCGTCAACTCTTTGGTGATGATTTTGATCGCTTGCAGCACGCGCATGTTTTGCTGCTGGGTGTTGGCGGTGTCGGGAGTTTTGCACTGGACTGCCTCTACCGCAGCGGAATAGGAGAGATCACGATCGTTGACTATGATACCTACGATGAATCCAACCGCAACCGCCAGCTCGGCTCAGATGAAGCCATCGGCCAAAGCAAAGTCGCCACCCTGTCCCAGCGCTATCCGGGTATTCATCTCATCGAAGAGCAGATTGATTTGCCTTGGGTTTCGACCTTTGACTTCGCCCCTTATGACCTCGTACTGGACGCGATCGACTCCCGCCATGTCAAAGTCGCCCTTGCGCGCCGTCTCTACCCCAAGCTCATCATGTCCGTCGGCTCTGCCGGCCGCATCGACCCCACCCGCATTCGCGCCGTCTCGATCTGGAAATCCCAAGGCGACCCGCTGGCACGCAAAATCCGAAATGAGCTCAAAAAAGCCCGCTTTGACCGCAACTTCACTGTCATTACTTCCGATGAGAACATTCGTGGTGAACGCGGAGGATCCTTTGCGGGTGTCACTGGATCGTTTGGACTGGCCTTATGCTCCGAGGCAGTCAAGCGACTGCTTACTAGAGAGGTGAAGGGATAAAATCTTCTCCGTTATACCGCACACCATCTTGCGTAATCTCTATAGGGCTTTCATCCACTGAAGGATTGGGCGTATAGCTATAATCACGTCCACGGAGCACAATCTCCCCGTCTTCCAGCTCCTGCAAGAGCTCCAGCGTCTCAGCACCCTTTGCTGCATAGCGTGCACCTATAATTTGGGCATTGAATGCGTATTGCTGATTGCCGTCAGGTGTTTTTTTCTTGGCGGCCTCAAAGCCATGATCAAGCATCCAGTCGATCTGACCTTGATCCAGCTTGGAGCCATCCAGAAGAATGAATGCCACCAGCTGCGGATGACCGCCAGACAAAATTTTGACAAGCAAATTCAAGTCATCTTGGATCATGGTATCGCGCTGTAGCCTGTATCCCAGATACTCTTTGGCACCTATCACGGAGGCCAGATTGTCCCCGACATTAAAAACATAATCGTATTTTTTTCCGAGAAAAAGTAGCCGATGATGTGTTGCATCGTTGTAGATGGCGACCACGTCAGAGGGGTAGTCTAGTCCATGGTCATTGAAAGGATCCCGGCATCCAAGCAGCGACAGCATCAATACGATAGAAACAATCATTTTCTTCTTCATGGTATCTCCTTGTAGGGCATCTAAGAATGATACCTTAGTATAGCAGAAAAAAGAAAATACTCTTTTTTTATATCCTTTTAGCTATAATCGCCCTTATTTTTGTATGCGCCAAACGTTTGGTTTGCATGCGCACCAAGGAAGTGTTATGAGCGATCTTTTTGAAAACAATAACGTCGAGCAAGTGCTGATCGAAGACAGCATCCGAGGAAGCTACCTCGACTACTCCATGAGTGTCATCATCGGTCGGGCACTGCCCGATGCCCGTGACGGCCTCAAGCCGGTGCACCGCCGCATCCTCTATGCGATGAACGAGCTCCATCTCAGCCACCGTGCTGCTTACAAGAAATCGGCACGTATCGTCGGAGATGTCATCGGTAAATACCACCCGCACGGCGACAACGCTGTGTACGATGCACTGGTTCGGATGGCTCAGGACTTTTCGATGCGCGTTCCTCTCGTGGATGGTCAGGGAAACTTCGGCTCCATCGACGGCGACAACGCTGCCGCCATGCGATACACCGAAGCACGCATGACCAAGCTGGCCGAAGAGCTGCTTGCCGACTTGGAAAAAGACACCGTCGACTACGTCCCCAACTATGACGACAGCATGACCGAGCCCGACGTGCTCCCCAGCCGTGTCCCCAATCTCCTGCTCAACGGTTCATCTGGAATTGCCGTTGGTATGGCGACCAACATTCCTCCTCATCGCCTTGATGAGTTGATTGATGCAATCTTTATTCGCCTAGACAACCCCGATGCCACCGTCGAAGAGATGATGACAGCTATCAAAGGGCCAGACTTCCCTACCGGCGGTGTGATCTTTGGTAAAAAAGGGATCATTGATGCCTACACGACCGGACGCGGCCGCGTCAAAGTGCGAGCCAAGACCCACATCGAGCAAAACAAAAACCGTGAAGCGATCATCATCGATGAGCTCCCCTATCAGGTCAACAAGGCACGCCTCATCGAAAACATTGCTCAGCTAGTGCGCGACAAGCAGATCGATGGCATCAGTGAGATCCGCGATGAATCTGACCGCGAAGGAATCCGTGTCGTCATCGAGCTCAAGCGCGATGCAATGAGTGAGATCATCCTCAACAACCTCTTCAAATCGACACAGATGCAGACGACCTTCGGTACCATTATGCTGGCCATCGTCAACAAGGAGCCCAAAGTCTTCACTCTGGGCGAATTGCTCGATCTCTTTGTCAACCACCGCAAGACGGTCATCATCCGACGCACGATCTTTGACCTCGAAAAAGCCCGCGCACGTGCTCACATCCTCGAAGGGCTCAAAATTGCCGTAGACAACATCGACGAAGTGATCAAAATCATCCGCGCCAGTCAGGACGACACCGAAGCACGTGACAACCTCATGAGTCGCTTTAGTCTCAGTGAGATTCAGGCCAAGGCCATCCTCGAGATGCGCTTGCGCCGCCTGACAGGTCTGGAGATCGAGAAGATCGAAAACGAATTGGCCGAGCTCCTCAAGACCATTGCACGCCTCGAAGGGATCTTGAAAAGTGAAGAAAAAATCATCCAGATCATCCGAGAAGAGCTGGGCGAAGTTCGGGCTACATTTAGCGAAGAGCGTCGCACTGAGATCGTGGACGACTACGACGACATCGACATTGAAGACCTCATCCCCAATGAGCCAATGGTGGTCACCATTACCCACCGTGGCTATATCAAACGTGTGCCCGTCAAGCAGTACGAAAAACAGCGCCGAGGCGGCAAAGGAAAAATAGCCGTCACCACATATGAAGATGACTTCATCGAGCGGTTCTTCATCTCCAACACACACGACACCTTGATGTTTGTCACCGATCGCGGACAACTGTACTGGCTCAAAGTCTATCGCATCCCTGAGGGTTCGCGTGTCGCCAAGGGCAAAGCGGTGGTCAACCTCATCAACTTGCAAAAAGACGAAAAGATCATGGCCATCATCCCCACGACGGATTTTGATTCAAGCAAAAGTTTGGTTTTCTTCACACGCAATGGTATCGTCAAGCGCAGTGCCCTGAGTGAATACAGCAACATTCGCTCCAACGGTGTCCGCGCAATCAATCTCGATGATGACGATGAGGTCATTGAGGCCAAAATCGCCACAAAAGAAACCCAATGGCTCTTTGTCGCCACCAAAAAAGGACAGTGTATCCGTTTCAAGACCGAAGACGCTCGTCAGATCGGCCGTGTTGCCCGAGGGGTAGCCGCAATCAAGTTCAAGATTGAAGGGGATTATGTCTGCGGAGCCACCACGATCGACAACGAGGATGATGAAATCCTGATCGTCAGTGAAAAAGGCTTGAGTAAGCGCACTACAGCCGATGAATACCGTGAGCAAAGTCGTGCAGGCAAAGGGGTAATCGCCATGAAGCTGACCCCCAAAACCGGTGACGTCGTCGGAGTCGTTTTTGTCGAAGAGGACAAAGATCTCATGTGCCTCACTAGCATTGGAAAGATGATCCGTGTCGATATGCAAACGATCCGAAAAGCCGGTCGCAACACATCCGGCGTCAAAACCGTCAATGTCGAAGCCAAGGACATCGTCGTCTCCATCGCCAAAGCGCCCAAAGAAGAAGAGTTGGACATAGAAGAATAATATGGAATATTTCCATCAAGAAGATACACATACTATACATAACTATAGGAAAGAATCATGAGTCAACGTTATAACATAGCCGTCGTCGGTGCCAGTGGCGCCGTGGGCGAAGAGATTTTCCGCGTCTTAGCGGATCGCAATTTCCCTGTAGGAAATATCTTGCCGCTTGCCAGTGCCAACAGTGCCGGCGAAGAGGTGGAGTGCTGCGGCAAAAGCTACCGCATCGAAGAGCTTACTGAGACCGTATTTGAAGGACGCGATATTGATATCGCTTTTTTCTCAGCTGGCGGAAGTATTTCTGAAAAATACGCGCAGTACGCCGTCGAAGCTGGAGCCGTTGTCATTGACAATACCTCACATTTTCGCATGGATCCCAATGTCCCCCTTGTTGTCCCCGAGGTCAACCCCGAGGACATTGCTGCTTGGCGCGAGACTGGGATCATTGCCAACCCCAACTGCTCGACAATCCAGATGGTGCTCGCCCTCAAGCCTCTCGATGACCTCTATGGCATTGAGCGAGTCGATGTCGCCACCTATCAAGCCACCAGCGGTGCCGGGAAAAAAGGGATGAAAGAGTTGGTAACACAGATGCAAGACTTCTTCGCCTTCAAACTTGACGAAACCGAGATCGAAGCGTTCCAGCATCAAATCGCCCTCAATGTCATCCCGCAGATCGACGTTCCTCAGCCAGGTGACTACACCAAAGAGGAGATGAAGATGGTCAATGAAACACAGAAGATTCTCCACAAAAAACTTGCCCTCAGTGCTACCTGTGTCCGAGTACCTGTCCTGCGGAGTCACTCGGAGGCCGTGACCATCACCTTTGCCGAGGGGACAGAAGTGGATGCAGATAAAGCACGTCTTGTGCTGCATGATTTCCCCAATGTCGAAGTGATGGACGACCTCGCCAACGCCGTCTATCCGATGCCCATCGTCGCCACCGATACCGATATCACCTTTGTCGGCCGGATCCGCAAGGATCTTTATGCTGACAATATCCTCCATCTCTGGGTGGTTGCCGATCAGATCCGCGTAGGTGCCGCGACCAACTCGGTACGCATCGCAGAAAAATGGATCGAAATGGAAAGGATCTAAACATGAGTCAGCTAGACACGCAAGACCGACAAGAGATCGATATGCCACAGCCTTGGTATGAAAAGTTGTTTGAAGGCATTCTTTGGAATACGCGATTTTTCGTCCTCTTGGCTGTTGTTTTTAGTATGATTGGGGGGATTGCCCTCTTTGTCGTGGCCAGTATCGACATTGCGCATGTAGCAGGCATGGTGTTTGGCAACTATTTTGGTGGACAGCATGTGACAGATTTTCACTCAGCCCTTGTCGGTGACTTGATCGGTGCGGTTGATCTCTATCTGATGGCCATCGTGATGTTTATTTTCGGATTCGGGCTATACGAGCTCTTCATCTCCCAGATTGACATAGCCCAGAAGAGCACCTCTTCGAAAATCCTTGAGATCCACTCCCTCGACGAGCTCAAGGACAAACTGGCCAAGGTCATCCTCATGGTACTCATCGTCAGCTTTTTCAAGCGCGTCCTCCATACTGATTATAATGGAGCATTGGAGATGCTCGAATTCTCCGGCTCCATCCTCGCCCTCTCTCTCGGGCTTTATTTTATGCACAAAGGCGGTACACACTAAATGTCTTCTAAAATCTTTGTCGATGCCTGCTTCGGCAAGCCCACCCCCTATACCCCTGTCTGGATGATGCGCCAAGCAGGTCGATATCTCCCTGAATACATGGCTGTCCGCGCCAAAGCCGGCAACTTTCTCAATCTCTGCCATGCCCCCGAGATGGCGGCCGAAGTGACCCTTCAGCCTGTCGATATCGTGGGCGTTGATGCGGCGATCATGTTTAGTGACATCCTCGTCATCCCCAACGAAATGGGCATGGAGCTTGATTTTGTCAAGGGAGAAGGCCCGGTCTTTGCCAAGCCAATCCAATCCACAAAAGATGTGGATGCCCTGCTCGGCGGTGAAGCAGCAGCTGACAAGCTCACCTATGTCTATGAGACCCTCCGCGTCGTCCGCGAACAACTTGCCGACGACAAGGCCCTCATTGGCTTTACCGGTGCGCCATGGACACTGGCAACCTACATGATCGAGGGACAAGGCACCAAGACCTACAATGTCGTCAAAAAACTCATCTATTCTGATCCCGAACTCATGCACGCCCTGCTGGCCAAAGTAACCGAAGTCGTCAAACACTACCTCGCCAAGCAGATCGAAGCCGGGGCTGATGTGGTACAGATCTTTGACAGCTGGGCTGCCGCGCTCGAAAAAGAGGCTTATTTTGAATTCAGCTGGAACTACATGAAGGAGATTGCCGCCTACATCAAAGAGCGCTACCCTCACATCCCCATCATCATGTTTCCCAAAGGGATCGGAGCCTATCTCGA
>CAZCAZ010000061.1:0-7914 GCA_964496735.1 uncultured Nitratifractor sp.
GCGGCAAAGAAGTAGATCGCTGCGTGGATCTGGGCGGTGGTCATGTCTTCGGTGTTGAGGGACATGGTGGCCAGGAGGATTGACATGACAAAGACATCGGCCATCGACCATTTGCCGATGAGCTCAATGAAGCCAACATCTTTCTTGAGCGCGATACTGATATAGAGTGTGATGGTCTTGATGACAGGGAGCAGGACGCTAAAGAGTATAACCAGCATCGCAACCACATAATGGCTATGATCCCAGAGGTGTGCCATCGTCGACCAGATACCCCGCGACTGAAATATGAAGGTCGTATGCCCAAACAATGGCAATTGTTTCCATACTTCCATGGTCATAATGGGCGTAAACACCCCGACAAACCACGCAATAATCGAAGCCGTCAAAACACTGATCACAAAGAGGGGTCGAGGCGAAATAAAGTAAGTCAAAAGCAGAAGAACAATGCCCAGCATAAAATAAATGGTCGTAGTGCGCACCTTGGGATTGTAGTCGATATAGGAGGCATGCTCTTGTCGGTATGTCTTGTGCGAGTCAGCCGTATTGGTCTTTTTTCCGGTGACTTTATTGAGTGTATTTTTGACAACATTCAGTGGTAAAGTCATCATGGTAGCGGCCTTATCACTCATATTGGTAATATATTTTTCGACTTTTTTATCGATCATATGCTGCTCGGCTTCGGTTTGCATTTGAATATCATAGTCTTTGGCATAGCCATAGGTAATAAAGGCCAAATAAGCCAAAACCGCCAGCAAAACAGCAGATATGCTGTAAGAAATACTTTTGTTCACGTTAACCCCTTTGTGTTTTTATGTTGAAATTATAGCAAAAATATCATCAAGTTATAGCTACTTGAGAATCGGCTCTAGTGCGTGGCGCGCCTTGTTGATCACATTGGCAGTGGTTCCGATCGACTGTGTCGTGTCCTCGGCATGGTGAACTGCATCGGAAATGCGATCAAAAAGCGTTTTTTCCTTGACGGGTTCCTGAGGGGGCTTGCTGGTGAAAGTGCTGAGTGTACTTTTGGCCGCGTCGGCAGCTTGCGTCACTTTTTTTTCGACACTTTTGACGACTTCGGTGGCCGACTCCTTGGCTTGCTGTAGGGTTTTGCTCGTCTTTTCGCTGACGGATTTTACCGTGGATTTAGCTGATTGAACTGCATCAGAAATGTGATCGACGATGCTTGTTGATGTTTTGTTTTTGATCTGGGCTGTTTGCGTGACCGGCTCTACGGCATGAGGTGTTTCTTTTTTTTCTGAATTGCCGCTACATCCGATCGCCAACAAAGCAATCCCTATAAAGATAAGTTTCTTCCGGATCATGAGCACTCCTTATGTTGTGTATTTGTATCTGAAAATTTTAGCGTAATAGTATTGAGACGAGGGATTAGGTATAATAACGGATGCAAAAATATCAAAGGTATGCTCATCGTGAAACTATCAGGTCGTGAAAAAATCTTGCACAAGAGAGAAAAACGTGCACAATGGAGGCAGCCAGTCAAACATGACGCCCACATCAAGTCCAGTCTGGATCCGAGCCAAGGCATACCTGAGGACAATACGGCCAAAGATCTCAATGACAAGTCTACCGATTACCGTGTCACAAAAATTATTTCAAAAATTATATCGTTTACCGGGTGGCTAACACTGCTGGCTGGTTTTGTTATAGTAGGGTATGGATTGGTTCACAGTAAAGGCTATGAGAACATAGACGTTGTGCTCGTGATTGTGCTGCCAGGGATCGGGATGATTGTCACGGGGCTGTTTTTGATCGTAGCCGGCCAGATCGCTCGTGCCATGGTGGACAATGCCACGCACAACAAACACATCCTGATGCACCTCAGGGGTGAGCTGGAGTCGGCATAGCTTTTAGATCTCTTTTTTGCTTCCAGAGGCAGCAAATGCCAGCGAAACAGAATTGACACAGTGGCGCGTGTCTTTTTCTGTCATGTGCTCTCCGCGAAACACATGACCAAGATGTCCATTGCACTGCGCGCAGACGATCTCTACACGACGACCATCGGCATCGGGTACCTCTTGGACTGCTCCTTTAATCGCCGCATCAAAGCTTGGCCAGCCTGAATGGGATTCAAACTTGCTATCTGAGTGAAAAAGTGCAGCACCGCACTGGCGGCATGCGTAAATACCTTGCTCGTGGTGATCGACAAATTTTCCTGCAAAAGGAGGCTCCGTCCCTTTGTGGACAATAACGTGTTCTTCTTCGGGGGTCAATGGTGCTTGAGGCATAGCGTGCTCCTTGTTATGCAATGGGTTTTAAATCGGATAATGTCCATTCGGGTCGGAGATAATGGCAGGTGTAGCCATCGGGATATTGCTGCAGGTAGTTTTGATGTTCCGGTTCAGCTTCCCAGAAATCACCGGCAGGTGAAAGGCGGGTCACGACTGGGCCCGGCCACCGGCCACTGGCGTCCACATCTCGGATCACCTCAAGCGCAACGACCCTCTGCTTCTCCGTCGTATAAAAAATTTCAGATCGATAGGATCGTCCACGGTCGTTGCCTTGTCGGTCGATAGTCGTGGGATCATGTATTTGAAAGTAATGCGCCAAAATGTCTCGATAGGAAATCAGATCACCGTCAAACAGCACTTCGACAGCTTCGGCATGGTCGCCGTGGTTGCGATAGGTGGCATGAGCCACCTCTCCGCCCGTATAGCCAACACGCGTGGAGGTGACGCCGGGAAGGTGGCGCAACAACTCTTCCATTCCCCAAAAACACCCGCCTGCCAAAATCGCTTTTTCTGTGTGCATGACTACTCCTTATCATGCAACTATAGCAGATTTGATATCACACTGGCTTATCGAGCACTGACAGGTGCGATGACTACCGGAGTCTGCGTATCTGCTTTCTGCCAAGAAAAAGAATGCTCGAGGGTGCAGCATGTCGTGGAACAAGGGGTTCGATCACGGCATCAGCCACCCCGCGTGCCCATGCCTCATCAAACGCTTCGCCACTGCGATTAGCCGAGGTGGTATATGCCCAACCCAACTGGCGGATGAGTGGACGGTGACGCGGATCATGAATGATGCGCCAGGAGCGGCCATCAGGCAAGACAAACGTCGTACGTCGGGATCGGCGGATGCGATTGGCATGATGGAGGGGGACGCGTGTCCGCGACGTGAGTGCAGCAAGGGTAGGGAGGGCAATAATGTAGTGTTTTTCCGGTGCCCGTCCCTTGATCGTATCGAGTCGGACGGGATCTTGAGAGACGAACCCAATGGTGGTGTCGGTATCGGTCAGGTACACAGTGGAATCAGTCACATGGAGCTCCATAGAAATATGATGAGTATTATAGCAAAAGTTAGAGGGGATTCATGCAAGGGGATTTCTGTAGTTTGTGTACAATTTTTCTTGTATAATCCTCAGACAAAGTGGTATAATGTTTTTTGAAAAAAAGGAGATATTCATGGCTGGATACATGTGGACAAGACAGGTAAAAATGGTGCTTATTGCTGGGGCGATGATCGTGATGTCTTCCGCAGCTTCCAAGCCGAAAAAACCTTTGAAGATCGACAAGATTCATGCACGAAGTTCTCAAGCTGACGTCTCCCTGTGCGTGGAGCTTAATGAGTATATTTCTGACTACGAAACTGCACAAATGAAACCCCACATTACACTCGATCCTCCGACACCATTTGGAGTCAAAGTCTCGTACGATGAAGTTTGTGCGGTGCACCTCAAGCCGCGCACGACGTATACAATGCGGGTCGATCAGCGGATCCCACTGGGAGAGGACCGCTTGGACAAAACTTATCATTTCAAAAAAACTACCGGGGATATTGACCCCAGTATTCGCGCCAAAGGGATGGGATATATCCTTCCAGCCAGGGGAGAGATCACCGTACCGGTCGAGACAATGAACGTCGAACATGTTGCCGTCTACCTCTACCGGATCAACACCCGAAACCTTATTCACAGCATCAATCACTACAACCTTCTGCGCAAAATGTCCCATTGGCAATTGCGCAAGGTGGCTCGAGAGGAGGGGGAGCAGCTCTGGCGAAAACGACTGACTATCGAAAGCCAGCCTAACCGATCAAAGATCACCGCCATACCTATCGGTACCGCACTTCAAAAGCATGAGCCAGGAGTCTATATCGTCGAAGTGACGCGGATCACTCCTGAGGGAGAAGAGCGAACCTTTGATGAGGGGATGCAGTGGTTTATGATCTCAGATATAGGACTGTACTCGACGCAAGGGAGTGATGGATTGCGTGTGGAGGCGCGCCATCTCAGTGATGCCACAGCATACCGACATGTGCGCTTCGAGTTGATCGCGGCCGACAACAAAAAGCTCGCGACCACTACGGTCAAAAACGGCAAAGCATTTTTCAAATCATCTCTCTTGGGAGGGAAACGTGGGCTTCAGCCTCGGGCAGTATATGCCTACGGTTCCGATGGGGATTTTAGTGTGCTTGATCTCTCCCGAGCTCCCCATGACTTGAGCGATCGTGGCGTGAGCGGTCGGTCGGCGCTTGGGCGGCACAATGCGCTGGTGTTTTCCAATCGAGGAATTTTTCGCCCAGGTGAGACGGTGCCCTTTCGGGCACTCGTGCGAGATGCCCATGCCAAGCCATTGGCCCATTTTGCCCTCTCGGTCAAGCTCATGGACGCTGAGGGCAAAACATCCGCAACCCTGAGAATGACCACCGACAAGGACGGTTACCTTGAAGGTGCATTTCCGATCGCCTCCTCAGCTTCGACAGGACGGTGGCAAATCGGGCTCTATGCTGCGGACAAAAATCCTTTTGGATTGATGCATTTTCTCGTGGAAGATTTCGTCCCACCCAAAATAGGCCTCAAGGTCATGCATGCACCCCAAGCCCTGTTTCCTGCTGAACAATCTGATATCCAAGTCTCTGCTCGCTTCCTTACGGGTGAAGCACTTGCCAGTGTACCGGTGGAAGCTTCTGTCGTGCTGCATGCTGCCAAAGATCCATTTCCGGATTATCAACACTATCGTTTTGGTGATATGAGGGAGAGCTTTGCAGCACGTATTTTGACAAGCAAAACCTTCGATACCGATGCCAACGGCACCGCCCATGTTGCTTTGAAACTCAAATCAACTGTTCATAGCTCGCTGCCGTTGGCTGTGCACCTGAGCCTCAGTGCCTCCGAGCCAGGTGGCCGTCCGGTGACAACGTATCTTGATCTACTGTATGATGACAAACCTGCATACATTGGACTCAAGCCCCTTTTTGATAACGACGCAATCGGCCTGTCGCAAGTGCCTCACTTTGATCTTGTGCGGCTCCATCGAGGCAAGCCACAGACTGGGACGATTCGCTATCGTCTCGTACGAGAAGAGGTGGAGTGGAATTGGCGCAGCCGTGATCAGGGTGATGGCTGGGAGTATTATCGTACATACCAGGACCAAGAGGTGGTCGAAACCGGATCAATCATGCTTGAGATGCAACCGACAGCACTTCGGCTGACGCCATTGCCATGGGGTTCGTATCGCTTGGAAGTAAAAGACGAGCAGGGCGATATGACAACTTACCGCTTCACGAGTGGCTACGAAGAGAGCGTCAGCCGTGCATCACCCGACCGTCTACCTGTGGCAGTGGATCGTCAGCACTATCGTCCCGGTGCGACCGTGCGAGTTGCCATTACGCCCAAGTTTTCTGGCCCGGTCACCGTCACAGTGGCCAATCATCATATCCTTGCCAGTCACACCCTCCAGGGCCATGCGGGCCGACGACTTGAGACGACATTTACTGTCAAATCAGACTGGGGCGGCAGCGCATGGATATTGGCCACAGCTTTTCGAGCGCAAAGCGCCAAACTCGGTGCCAACCGAGCCATTGGAGTCGCACACCTTGCAATCGAAGATCCCACTCAACGCATCCAGGTCCAACTTGAGGCTCCTGAACGCATTCACAGCCGAGAATCCCTGGAGATAAAACTCCATGCCAAGGCTGCCACTCACAAACCAATTCGTGTGATTGTTGCCGCTGTGGATGAGGGGGTCTGGAATCTCACGCGATACACGCCGCCCGATCCGGTCGATTTTTTCTTTGGGAAGCGGAGACTTGGTGTTGCAATCCGGGATCTTTATGGTGACATTATCAAGCCCACAGGAGCCCATGCGCAATTTGATGTCGGTGCAGGGGATGAGGACGAAGTCAATCCACTCAAAGAACACGTCACCGCCAGCCGCCGCAACGTCGTTGCTCTTTGGAGCAAAACGATTACTTGCGATGCCCGCGGAAATGCCTTGGTGCATTTTGATGTGCCAGATTTTCAAGGATCGCTTCGCCTGATGGTTGTGGCTTGGAGCGGCAAGGCGCTTGGTGCAACAGAGAGCAGCGTGATCGTCAAGGACCCCATCTCGGCCGAAATGTACCTCCCTCGCTTTCTCAGCGTGGGTGATCAGGCCAAAGCCTTGCTGCGCGTTAGCTTTGATTCGACAGTCCCAGAAGGTCGCTACGATCTAACCCTTACGAGCGAAGGTGGAGTCAAAATCACGCCGAATACTTGGCGCATTGACCATCATGGCAGTGACGGTGAGGCCATTCAGCTTCCAGTACACCTCGAGGCGACTGGACTGGGGGAGGGGACGATATGGATGCGCATCCGACATGCAGGGGTTTCTGACACACAGCGCAGCTGGTCGATCGGAATCCGCTCCCCTTATCCGGAGACGTATGTGCGACAAATTGCCCTGCTTGAAGCGGGCCAAGCGATGGCATACGACCGTATCGCTGATCCGACTCAGTGGCGTGCCCTTCGCCACCTTACGGTGCGCCTCTCAGGGTCAGCACTTGTGGCGAACGATTCGTACCGGCAGGAGCTTGTCGACTATAGTGGGCGTTGTGCCGAGCAGACGAGCAGTCGAGCCTTCCCTGCGCTGGATCACCCAAAAAATAGACAACAGCCCGATGCGGTCACTTTGGTACAACAAGCGATCAGACGTCTGTCGACTCTCCAGCGCCTCAGTGGCGGATTTGGCCTCTGGTCATCGAGTGACCTTGACCTGTGGGTGAGTGCGTATGCAATGGACTTTCTTGGTCGTGCACAGGAGCAGGGCTATACGGTTTCGCACCAGTCCATCAGCAGCGGGCTGGACTGGCTCGAACGGCACATTGATCGCTGGGCAAAAACCGACACTGCCCAAGCCCAAAATGCCTATGCGCTTTATGTCCTGGCGCGCAATGGCCGTACGCTTATCTCCCCGATGCGCCGACTGGCTCGCTCCCCGATGCGCTCATCAGAGGGCTGGGCGCATTTGGCCGCCGCGTTTGACCATATCGGTGAGCGTGGGGAATCCAAGCGACTCTTTGCGCAGGCACAAAAAGCACTGAGCAATGCCTCCTCAAGCGCTTACCTCAATTACGGCGGTCATTTACGAGATGAAGCGGTACTGGTGACAATGATGGCCGAAGCGAAACGACGCAACAAAGCAATCCCTCTCTATGCCGATCTCGCACGTGCTGTCAAGGATCGTCGCTGGCTGAGCACGCAGGAGATGAGCACTCTCCTACGTGCCTCTCAAGCTATCGGGATGAAGGAGACCGCCCTGGAGCTTCAGGTCAATGGTCAAAACATAAGCGCACAAACTGGCTGGAAAACCACAGCAGATACCCTCGGCAAACTTCCCGGCATTCGCAATCGGGGCACCCAGCCTATCTGGTACGACCTGAGCTTCATCGGCACCCCCGTGCCTTCGCGTTATCAATCAGCATCCAATCATGGATTCCATATCAACAAAACGATCTACACCATGGAGGGCAAGCCAGTCACCCTTGATCAGATCCCTCATCGCAGTCGTCTGATCATCCTCTTGCGCGGACGGATCGAACGTCCGGATATTCACCATCCGCAGATCACCGACTGGGTGCCGGCGGGATTTGAGCTCGAAAACCCCGATATCAGCGGCTCGGATGTGACCGAGA
>CAZCAZ010000062.1:0-7854 GCA_964496735.1 uncultured Nitratifractor sp.
AATAATACAAACACAAAAAAGATTTCCAATTAATTCAACCTGTGGAAGGTGGGCTCTTGCCCACCCTACGCGGGAAGCTTATGCCTGTTGAATCTGCCGATTTCGAACAAGTCGAATGTAATGGTAACCATTGATCGCCGCCAGCAGGCTGTTGAGCAGCACCATGGGCCAGGCTCCGATGAGGAGGGAATAGATGGTGATCGTGACCGCGCCAAGGAAGTTGAGCAGGCGCAGGCGGATCATCGAGGTGCCGAGGAAGGATGCGACCACAAGAGCAGTGCCCATATAGCCGAGGATTTCGGTATAGGTCTGAGACATCTTAGGCTTCTTTCACGAGAAATGAGCGGCCGAAGGGCTCGGCACGTTCGATTCCGAGATGTTCGGCAATGGTCTCGGCCATGTCGGCAAACCCATCTCGAATGCCGATATTTCCTATGGAACGCGAGGGAAGCATGCCAAATACTGGGATATTTTCTCGGGTGTGGTCGCTGCCGATCCATGTGGGATCGCACCCATGATCGGCCGTGAGGATCAGTAGATCATCGGGGCGGAGTCGCGAGAGGAGTTCGGGGAGACGCTGGTCAAAATATTCCAGGCCCTTGGCGTAGCCCTCGACATCCCGACGGTGCCCCCATTCCATATCGAAATCGACGAAATTGGTCATGATGATCCCATCTTTATCCATTGCATCCATCTCTTCGAGTGTAGCATCCATCAGGCCGTCAAGTTTGTAGGCCGGATGTTCATGGGTGATGCCGTAGTGGCCGAAAATATCGGGGATCTTTCCAATGCCTACGGTGGTGAGGCCTTGCATCTTGGCGTATTCGAGGACAGAGGTTCCGCTGGGGCGCAGGGCGTAATCATGACGGTTTTTGGTGCGAACAAACTCACCGGCTTTTTCTCCGAGAAACGGGCGGGCGATGATGCGACCCACGGCGTAGTCGTCGGCGACTTTTCGGGCGATCTCGCATAGTTTCCAGAGACGTTCGAGGCCGAAATGCTCCTCATGGGCAGCGATTTGGATGACCGAGTCGGCACTGGTGTAGACGATCGGTTTGTCACTGCGAATATGCTCCTCTCCGAGGGTATTGATGATCTCGACCCCACTGGCGTGACGGTCACCAAGGATACCCGATATCTCGAGTCCTGCTTCATTGGCTTGGTCAATGATTGCCTGAGTCATCTCTGGAGGGAATGTGGGCTCAGTCTCAGGGAAGAAGCGCATCGCTACATCCATCTCGACCCCAGCCATTTCCCAGTGGCCTGAGAGGGTATCCTTGCCGGCACTTTTCTCAGTAGCCCCTCCCCAAAAAGCATGCTCTGATGGCGTGACTGCCTCGCCAGACAGGGAGAGGGGCTTGGCATGATTCATCTCATAGGCTGCCTGAAGGCCGAGTGATTGCATTGTGGGAATTTTCAGTGTGTGGGCGGCAGCGATATGTCCGAGAGTGTCCGCCCCCTCATCATCGAAGGCCTTCGCGTCGGGTGCATTGCCGATCCCAAATGAATCGAGTACCAGCCAGATAACACGTGCCATCAGTAACTACCCTGCGAAGTAGCCGCACCTGTAACAATCGCGATCCCCGCACTTGCACCGATCCGTGAGGCACCTGCCTCGACCATGGCAATGGCTGTTGCGTAGTCGCGGACACCGCCGGAGGCCTTGACACGTACGCCATCCCCAACGGTTTCTTTCATGAGGCGGACATCCTCTACGGTCGCGCCACCACCACCAAAGCCTGTGGACGTCTTGACGAAATCCACGCCGATATCTCGGGCGATTTTGCAAACAGTAATGATCTCGTCTTTGTCGAGCAATGCGGTCTCAAGGATAACCTTGAGTATGGCACCATCTGTGGCATAGCGTACAGCCTGAATGTCATCGGTGACTCGATCTATATGACCGGATTTGAGCCAGCCGATGTTGATGACCATGTCGATCTCGTCGGCACCATCCTCGATCGCCTGACGGGCTTCAAAAGCTTTGGCTTCTGTGCTCATGGCTCCGAGAGGAAAGCCGATCACACTGCAGGTAGCGACATCTGTATCGACTAGGGCGTCAGCGACAGTCGATGCATAGCAGCCGTTGACGCAGACGCTGGCAAAACCGTACTGTTTGGCTTCGTCGCATAGGCGGGTGATCTGATCCATGGTCGCATCGGGGGCGAGGAGGGTGTGGTCGATGGTTTGTGCAATGTTCATAAATGTTCCTGAATTTTTATGGGATTATAGCTAAAATATCCTGACCACAGCACACAAACCAAAGACCCTTTGTGCTAAAATCATTGCATGGAAAATGCCAGCAATGAAACTCTCATCCAAACCGCAACCAATGTCCGTCAAAATGCTTACGCTCCGTATAGTCATTTTCAAGTTGGGGCGGCTGTGCTTGACGAGCATGGAGGCATCCATGACGGATGCAATGTTGAGAATGCAGCGTACCCCTCTGGATCGTGTGCAGAAGAACAGGCGATTGGGTCCATGGTGGCTAGCGGCGGTCGGCGAATCCGACGGATCGTAATTGTCGGGGATTCGGATCTGCCGGTGACACCGTGTGGCGCATGTCGGCAGCGAATCCGAGAGTTTGGCGACTCAGAAACAGTCATTGAAGTGCATGATGTAGAAAAAGGGCTGCAAAAAACCTATACCTTGGATGCCTTGCTGCCGGATGCTTTCGGGCCGGACAACTTGTAGCGCATTGGTGCTTTGAGTGCCTTGATTGCAACACCGTCTATTGGGATCATGATGTTTCTTTCCTCAGGGTTGCCTGCGCGCGGTTCAAAATGTGTTAACGTATCTATATTAAAAAAGGAAAATCAATGTTTATTCCCCAGGAAGTGATCCGAAAAAAACGAGACAATCAGCCCCTTGAGCCTGAAGAGATCCATGCTTTTATTGACGGCGTGACCGAAGGGAGTGTGACCAACGAACAGATCAGCGCCTTGGCGATGGCGGTTTATTTTAATGGGATGAGCCTTGAGGAAAAGACCACGCTCACGCTGGCGATGCGGGACTCGGGCAACACACTCAGCTGGCCTGATCTCCCAGGTCCTGTGGTGGACAAGCATTCCACGGGTGGGGTAGGCGACACGGTCTCACTCATGATGGGACCGATGCTCTCTGCTTGTGGTGCTTATGTGCCGATGATTTCCGGGCGAGGGCTGGGGCATACCGGTGGGACGCTTGATAAGTTTGAGTCGATCCCCGGCTACAATGTCCTCCCGGATGATGCACTGTTTGAAAAGGTCGTGCGCGAGTGCGGTGTGGCGATCATTGGCCAGACTGGGACGTTGGCTCCGGCAGACAAGCGGATCTATGCGGTGCGGGACGTGACCGCTACGGTGGAGAGTATCCCTCTGATCTCGGCGTCGATTTTGTCGAAAAAACTGGCCGAAGGGATCGGAACGCTGATCATGGATGTCAAAGTGGGCAGCGGGGCGTTTATGCCCCGCTATGACTTGTCGCGAGAATTGGCCGAATCGATCGTGGGAATCGCCAATGCTTCCGGAGTCAAAACCCAAGCGATCTTGACCGATATGAATCAACCATTGGCCTCGAATGCGGGCAATGCACTGGAGATGATCGAAGCGGTCGAGTATCTCAACGGCACACGCCGAAATCCTCGCTTGCACGCAGTGACTATGGTCTTGAGTGTGGCCACACTGATTGCATCAGGATTGGCGGCGGATGAGGCTGAGGCGACAGAAAAACTGGAAAAGGTACTGGCCGATGGTTCCGCGCTGGCCAAGTTTTCCCAGATGGTCGCTATGTTGGGCGGCCCGGAGGATTTTGTGGAGCGATACCGGGAGTACCTGCCTGTTGCGCCTATAGTCCGTCCGATATTGGCAGACAAATCAGGTGTCATTGCAGCGATGGATACGATAGCTATCGGGATGGCGATCGTGGGGCTGGGCGGTGGCCGTCTGGCACCTTCGGATGCGATTGATCACAGTGTGGGGTTTGAGGACATCATACCACTGGGGACAGCAGTCACGGCTGATACCCAACTGGCGGTGATCCATGCCTCGGACGAGCAGCACTTCGCAGAAGCGGAGCGACGCTTACGTGAGGCGATTGCGATCGGAAATACAATACCGGAAATACGAGAAGTATACGAGGTGATCGGTTAGAATGTGCAGGGTGGGGCATGACTCACCCTGCAGATCGTCTGTTTATTCTTTGTAGCTCTTGATGCAGTGTTCTTCTTTTGGCAGTTTGGTCAGGCCTTTGCCTTGCGCATCGAGTCCTTTGACATACTCAACAAAACTTTCAGCATAGTCAAGATACGTATCGACAGCATGCGCTCCAGCCTTTTGTACCTTTTTGAATGTGACGTAGCCATCACGCCCTTCGGCAATATAGTTGTTGGTTACGATTACGTACGTTTTCGATTGATCAATGGTTGACCATTTTTTCGTCTTTCTGTCCATGATATCAAGATGACTGATTCTCTTGCCTTTTGGCTGAGATGCATCGATATCGTAGCGTAGACCGTAGGCATAAGGGAAGGAGCCCGTGGAGCCTCCTTTGTTGTCCTTGTAGTTGCTGATAGCATCTTCAAGTACAGCTTGGATCTCAGATCCCTTCATGTCAATCTCATAGAGTGTGTTGGAGAAAGGAAGCAGCTCGTAGGCTGTACCATAACTCACGGAACCTGAATTGATCGTGATGCGTACACCGCCGGCATTTTGGATGCAGGCATCCGCTCGTTTGCTCGCCTCATAAAAGCCTTTGGCGACCACTGGGGCAATGTCGCTACCCAGTGGCATGTTGCTGCCGTCTATTCCTCCATAGCTTTGACCGGGGATGCGGATGTGTTTGAGGACGGTATCGGCTTTGCCGATTGACTCACTTTTTTTGGTGTCAACTTCTTTTTTGAATTTATCCAACAGTGCAGAAAGTTTGGGGTCTGGATCGACAAGATCGAGATTGGCATGTTGGGCAATGACCTTGTCAATCGTCGCTTGTGTACTGCTGTTGACATCGACTTTTTTGTGATTGATTTTTTGTCGGAAGCCTTTGCCGATGAGCAGGTGAGGGGTACCGGTGCAGCTGAGGACATGACCGTCTTTGTCAAACTTGACGTTGACTTCGCCTAGCACCATGGCATGTGCCCAGGCTTGAGCGATACACATGGGCTGGCCGTCCTTGGATGTAAGAGCTTTGGGATATTCTGCCACCTGTGATTTGAGGTGTACCGCAGAGAAGTCACCCATAAGGGTATGCGAGTCGCCGTCAATGATCACGTCGATTCCTGTGACCTGAGCCGCAAGCTTGACATCGTTTTCGTAGCCAAAGTGACTCAGGAGAATGATCTTGTCAACCCCTTGTTTTTTGAGCTCGTCAGCATATTTTTGGGCCGTACTGATCTCGTCGAGAAAATGGATCTTGTCACTAGGGCGAGAGGAGATTTTGGTCTTTTGTCCCACTTCCAATCCGATGATTCCTACCTTTTCACCGGCGACTTCCTTGATGATATATGGCTTCCATGCGCCATCGAGGATGCTCCCTTTGTCTGCAACGGTGTTGGCAGAGATGACAGGGAAATTGGCCTTGTCAATGAAAGCTTTGAGTCCTTTGTCTCGGTTGTCAAACTCATGATTGCCCAAGGTAAAGGCATCAATCCCCATGCCGTTCATTATCTCAACATTGGCCAGACCATGAAAAAGAGTATGATAAAGCGTCCCGCTAAAAGCATCCCCGGCGTCGAGTACCAAGGTATGATCCGTGCGAAGCGTATTGATCTTGGCACCTATGCGAGGCAGACCGCCAAGATGGGTATAGACTTTCTTGGCTTTATTCTTGTCATCCATATAGGTAAGTTTCATGGTTGAGCTATCGAGAAAGCCGTGGTGGTCATTGAAGTGCAGAATCTTCAAATCCAGCGGAGATGAGGCGCTTGCGCCTGTCGCTAAAATCCCTGCCAAAAGTGGCACGGCCCATATGTGTCGTTTCATGTATTCCTCCTGAAAATAATTACCCGATATTATAGCCAATGTCGGTTGCAAATTGGTTGTAATATTTTAGGAGGACACAGGGGGTCTCTTTCGCATGCGAAACCAGAAAGGCTCGGGGCGATGGCACATGGAGATGATCCTCAATACGGTGAGGCTTGGTATGCGCAAGTGACAGATGAGATCTCTAGCGTTCTCGCTGATACTCTTTGTACTCTTTGTCGATGGTTTCTTGCATAGAATCTTTGAGTTTTTCATACCATTCTTTGGGCGACTCTTTTGCGTTGAATGCTGGCAGATAGGTGATCTTGATGGTGGAATTGTGCGCGGTATGTTTGTGCTCATCCAACAGGTACTTGCTCCCAGTGATGACAACAGGCTGCACACGCAAGTTGAGTTTGTTTGCCAAAAATTTTGCCCCGGCTTTAAACGCCAGTAGCTTTTGGTCTTTGGCGCGGGTTCCTTCGGGAAAGATAGCAAGAGCACGGTGCTGCTCTTGGATCAATGCCTTGCCGTCGTTTAGCAGCTTGACCAGACCCGTTTTGTTCTGGCGGTCGACAGCAATCATTTTTCCAAGCGAAAGCAGCTTGCCGTAGATTGGTATTTCGAAGAGTTCTTTTTTGGCAACCCAGCCCATATGAGTGTGTTCTATGGCCTCCATGGCAATGATATCGATCACACCTTGATGGTTAAATAGGAAAAGATTGGCCTCAGGGTCTCGCTGTCCGACTTGTTCGAGGCGGGCACCAATCATGCGAAGTATGAGCACGTTGAGCTTGTGTATGATGACCCCTTTTTTGGCAGGGAAGAAGTACACGAGAGGGATCATGAGTACCGCGACAACAAAGGCGATAACGCCGGCCCCCCAGTAAAATCTAATTTTCGCAAAGATCTTCATTACGAATCCATCCGATGATACCTTTGCGGTATTTTATTTTATAGTACAGTCCATACTCTCCTAGTGAGCGCGTTGTAAGCTCAGTAGAGATGGTGGTGCTGGTGCGGCTGTTGTTGGAAGGAAGGACAAAGAGCCGTGTCCCCTCGCGCACACAGAGAAGCTCACGAGGTTTGTAAACGAGAAAGATGAGAAGCAGTGTCACAAGAACCAATAACATATAGAGCCAGCCCCTCTGCCACCAGAACATCAGGGCAAAAAACAACAGCAAGGCTATGGAGCCGTACTGCTTGAGCCGTACGAAGGGGCTGACCTGAGGATTGAGTTCGGTTTGGGCGGCTACGGGTTGGTTTTGGTAGTCTGTGGCGATGGTTGTTGAAAGAAAGCGTCGCTGTACGGTGTTGTAATAACTCAAGGTAATCTCTTTTTGGTCAAAAGGGAGGACAAAATAATACTCGATCGTTGTCTTGGCCTCTGCGCGCTTTACGGATTCGGTTCCTTGCTCCAGTACGTTTGGTATGTGGATGGCACTGGGGTTGGCTCCGTGCGCCTGAAAAGTAACAGAGACCAAGGTTGTATTGGTATCAAATAGGGATACTTGAGATGACAGCACCTTGCAATCGGTTGCAATCAGTCCGCAAAAGTCTTTTTGGGCGCTGTGATCAAGTGTGTGGACGGGTATCTCTTTTCTGTCAAGTGTGTAGCTTGCGTTGCTTTCATGTATGTCCAAGGAGGGGAGATGGGCGATGCGTTCGTCTTTGGGAGCCTGGAAATAAAATGTAAAAAACAGATCGGCTCCGTTTTGTGCGATCACAGGCGTGACACTGACGGGCTGGTTGGGTGATGTGGGGTCAAACGTGAACGAAACCTTTTGACTGGGGTTGGCATGACGGGCCAAGATGGTCACGGGAAATACCTGAGTTGCGTATGTGGATTTCGGCAGGTAGCTGTAATGGTACTGTGCACCCAAAAGGGGCGAGAGTGCTCCCCATATGACGGCGATCA
>CAZCAZ010000063.1:0-7847 GCA_964496735.1 uncultured Nitratifractor sp.
GCGACCGATTATGACAACAAATCCCTCCTCGAAGCCCACGCACAGGCCGCAGCCTTCCTCGATCACCACAACGCCTGGGATCTGAGCAGCAAGATCGAGCGGGTCCTCCAGGAGTTTCGGCTCAAAGAATATGAAGAGCGTCTGGTTAACTCTCTCTCTGGAGGGGAGCAGCGTCGCGTCGCCCTGGCCTCGCTCATCCTCAAGAGACCCGATATCCTCATGCTCGATGAGCCCACCAACCACCTCGACGTCTACATGGTCGAATTTCTCGAAGAGATGCTGCTCAAGGAGAAGTTCACCCTCCTACTCATCTCCCACGACCGCTACTTTATCGACCGGATCGCCACCCGCATCGTCGAGGTAGAAAACCATCATCTCGTCACCTACAAAGGAGGCTACTCCAGTTTCCTCGAACAAAAGCAACACCGCCTCTCGGCCATGCAAAAGCAGCACGACAACCTCATCCGATTTCTCCGCAAGGAAGAACGCTGGCTCTCACGCGGCATCCAAGCGCGCCAAACACGCAATCAAGGGCGAAAAAAACGCGTCTTTGAGCTACGCGAACAAGCCAAAGACAACCCAGCACTCATCCACAAAATGAAGCTCGAACTCGACCGAGAGAAAAAAGCCTTCATGGGCGAAAAGATCGTCGCCAAGAAGAAAATGCTCTTCGAGCTCAAAGACCTCAGCTACACCATCGCGGGCAAAAATCTCATCGAGAATTTCTCTGCCCGCATCCTCCAAAAAGACAAGATCGCCATCGTCGGGCACAACGGCAGTGGCAAATCGACCTTTTTGCGTCTGATGCTCGGCACCCTCCGGCCTGAGAGCGGATCGATCAAACGTGGAGACGTCAACATCGGCTACTTCGATCAACATCGAGAAATGCTCCACGAAGACGAAACCCTCATCGGCACCTTTTGTCCTGATGGTGGAGATCGCGTCATCGTGGAAGGGCGCAACATGCACGTCTACGGCTACCTCAAAAATTTCCTCTTCCCCAAAGAATACCTCAACAAAAAGATCGGCCAGCTCAGCGGCGGCGAAAAAAACCGCGTCGCCCTCGCCCTGCTCTTCACCAAGCCCTACAATTGCCTCATCCTGGATGAGCCCACCAATGACCTCGACATCCAGACCATCAACATCCTCGAAGAAAAACTCCTCAGCTTCCAAGGGGCCCTGATCTTCGTCAGTCACGACCGCTATTTTGTCGACAAGATCGCCCAAAAGCTCCTCATCTTCAAGGGTGAGGGTCTCGTCGAAGAATCCTATCAACCCTACAGCGAATACCTCGCCATCGAAAAAGATATCAACGAGCTCTATCGGATCGAAAAAGAAATGGGTCATAGGGAGCAAGGAGCAAGTGGCAGGGAGCAGGGAGCAGGTGGCAAGGAACAGGTGAAGGGTGGGACATCTGCGCTGAAAAAGCTGACGAAGCTTAGCTACAAGGATCAGCGTGATCTGGAACTATTGCCGGATGAGATCGAAAAGCTCGAAGCACAGATTGATGCCCTCACTCAATGCCTCTATGACCCCGACTGCTACGAAAGCGAAGGGATCGTCACCAAGAGTCAAGAACTTGCTGAACTCGAAGCGGAGTATGAGAAGGTGAGCGAGCGGTACCTGGAAGTGCTGGAGTTGCAGGAGGAAATAGACAGAGGGTAGCCGTAGGGTGTTGTCCCCCGACAACACCAAGAGAGAGGATTACTATGGTTTCCCCTCGGTGCTGTGAGGGTACAGCACCCTACATCAAAGAGAAGCCTACCAATACAACACCACCCGTCGTCGCCCCCATCGAAGTGCACGTCGGCGGTTGGTTCCCATGTAGATGTCGATGTGGTTGTGGAGGCGAGGGTTCATTTTGTCTCGCACGACATATGTACCGGGAAGACCGCCTATTTTGACACGGACGCCATTGGTCAAACCGTACTTGCGGATCATATCCGGAGAGACTGCGATGATCTTCATTCCTGGGCGAATCCGATTGTTCCATGCAGCAAGAAAGGGAGTGCTGTCTGTCTGATTGCGATGTGATGTGTAGGCCGTAGCGATGACCCGCATTCTATGGCGGTATTTTTTGGTGGAACTGTATTTGAAGTCCCGTTTTGCTTTGGCGAGTCGAGCCAACTTCTCTTTGCGAGCCTTCTCTTGCTTCTTGGCACGTGCCTTGGCTGCCTGTCGTTCTCTCAGCTCTTGCTGTCGCTTCAATCGTGTCAATAATTTCTCACGGTATTGGCTCTTGCGCTTGCGCAACTTCTCTTGGCGTTTTTTGTCAATTTCTGCAAGGATATTGTCGATCTTTTTTTGCTTGATCGGCATGAGCAGTCTCTGCCCGACCCGCACGGTTGCATTGTCTTGCAAATCATTCAGTGTCGCAATCTCCTGTCTGTCCAAATGGAAGTATCGGGCAATGCGTGCAAGACTGTCACCCTGCTGAACCTGATAAACTGCTTTCTCTCCAGGAATGATCTCTAGCTCATCACCCACATGCAGCATGGTCTTTTCGGTGATCATGTTGCGTTTGGCGATCAGGTAAGCTGTCGTGTGATAGCGTTTTGCAAGATACAGCAAGGACTCGCCCGATATCACCTTGTGGGTAATCAATATCCCCTCATCCTCAAACGCTTCTTCACTAGGACTCTCTGGGGTTGCAGCAGGCAGCGATGGGGCATTTTCCTCCTGTGGCTGCTCGGTCAACAAAGGGGGCAAAGGGTCAGGGTCTGCCTGCAGCTCTTCTGTATTGGCCTGCTCGTTCTCTGCAACATTATTATGAGCTTGCAAGGAATCTTGCGCGACTTCTGGGGATAAATACTTGATGGTTCCCGCAGGCTGTTGATCATCAACCGATCGTTGCAATGAGAAGAAAATACCGATTGCGATGACAAGAAAAGCAATACCTAAGAAAATCTTATTTTTATAGTCCATGCTGTCTCGTTCTACAAAAAGGCCATCATTGCATGCTTGATCTGTGACTTATCTACCACCGCATCGTGAATAACTTCTTTCGAAAAGAGCGATTGGATCTTTTTGGGTACTGATACATTCAGCGCTGCACTCACCGCAAGCAAAGCTTCTTCATCTCCGGCAGCATCCAAGCCTATGGCTCGGGCTACGGTGGGGCTAAACTTTGTCCATTCTGCTGTCGAGCACAATACCGTAGGCAACGACTCATCTCGCAGCGTCCGATAGGCTTTGAGGCATGTGGCCGTGTGGGGATCCATCAGGTAGTCCTTGGATGCATACTCTGCAATAACTGCTTCCCCTTCGGCATCACTGTTTTCAATGGCGGCAAAATCCTCCTGCAGGCGCGACAGCTCTTCCTTGTCGAGGGTATAGATCCCCTCTTCCTGGAGGGACTCCATCCATTCACGCGTACGATCTGCTCCGAATTTATCGAAGAGTACTCGCTCGACATTGGAGCTCTTGAGGATATCCATTGCTGGGGATTCAGTCAGGATAAGCTGACGATCACGAATATCATACACGCCCGTAGTGATCAGATCAGTGAGGATGTTGTTGGCATTGGACGCGATCAGAATTTTTCGGATAGGCAAACCAGCTTTTTTGGCATAGTATGCTCCCAAGGCATTTCCAAAATTCCCACTCGGGACGACGAGATAAATTTCATCCCCGAGACCAATCTCTCCACGACGCACCAATTCAAGATAAGCATGGATATGATAGATAATCTGAAAGATAATCCGGCCGAAGTTTACCGAATTGGCTGCGGAGAGTTTGATCCCTTTGTCGGCCAATTCACTCTTGAACTCTTCTGATCCGAGCAGGGACTTGAGTGCCTGCTGTGCGTCGTCAAAATTGCCGTGAATTCCGATCACTTTGAGATTGTCTGCTTCTTCGGTCACCATTTGGAGCCGTTGGACATCGCTGGTGCCCCCGTCAGGATACAGGCAGGCGACTCGGATATTGGCCTTATTTTTAAATGTCTCCAGTGTAGCAGGTCCTGTATCACCACTGGTGGCGGCCATGATAAGGTATTCTTCACCTCGCTGCTGAGCCAGAGCGCTCAAAATTGCCCCAAATGGCTGAAGTGCCATGTCTTTGAAGGCACGAGTGGGGCCATGGTACAGTTCGCTGACATAGCAGTCCTCTTCGATTGCCACAACCGGAACGGGATTGTTGGCATCATCAAAATGATCATAATGATCCAATGCCTCCCAGAGAAGATCCTCGTCAATATCAATCCCAAAACGCTGCAGCAAATCAAACGCCAAATGCTTGTAATCGCTGTTGAGATACTCCGCTAGAAAAACAATACCCATATCCGGCAGAGATTCGGGGACATAGAGACCACCGAAACTAGCGCTAGGACTGAGAATTGCATCAGAGAAAGGGATCGATTCTGGACGAGCACCATCGTTCCCACGTGTTTGGACAAACTGCATGCAGGCATACCTTATCGTAGTGAAATTTGGAAGGTATTATACCCAAAAGGGAGGTCTCCTCCCTGAGCAGATGCAGACGGAAAAAAATTTAAAGCTCGATGCAGGTACCAATTCCACTATTGGTCAACAGCTCCAAGAGCAAGGAATGCTCGACCCGACCATCGATGATATGGGCTTTTTTGACGCTACCTCGCAGTGCATCAATGCAGGCATCAACCTTGGGAACCATTCCACCGGAAATTGTCCCGTCTTCTTTGCGTTCATTGGTTTGCTGAATGCTAAGATTGGAGAGGAGATTTCCCTCCTGATCCAAAACACCCGGTGTGTCCGTGAGAAAAACCAGCTTGCGTGCGCCCAGGGCTACGGCGATTTGACTGGCGGCCAAATCGGCATTGATGTTGTAGCCTGGATGCCCGATGCTTCCGCCGCTAGCAATGGGGGCAATCACGGGAACAAAATCATCTTCAAGCATTTTGTCAATGATCTCTGGGTTGACCTGCTGGATCGTACCTGTAAAACCATAGGTGCCTGCATCTTTAGCTGTGGCTTCAAAAAAATTGGCATCTTTGCCTGAAAGACCGATAGCACGAGCGCCTTGAGAATTGAGCAGTGCCACGATCTCCTTGTTGATATCGCCACTGAGCACCATTTCGACCACACGCATTGCCTCCTTGGTCGTCACGCGCTGCCCATCTATAAAGCGGCTCTCAATCCCAAGATCATCCAGTAGGCCGCTAATGTTTTTGCCTCCTCCATGGATCACCACCGGTTTCATTCCGACCGCTTGTAGCATGACAATATCCTGAGCAAAACTGGCTTTGAGCGCATCACTGCTTTGGGCAGATCCACCGTATTTGACCACCACGGTATCGCCATGAAACTTCTTGATGTATGGCAAAGCTTCGAGAAGGGTTTGAATGGTTTTTACTTTTTCTTGCATGAGGTTCCTTGATGTCTGCTATTTTAACGGTGTGTCTTGGCGATGGTGAGAATTGTATCACACACTGTGGCAACATCCTGATCACTCATTGCTGGATATATGGGAAGTGACATCATTTTTTGATATGTATCAAGCGCCTGAGGAAAATCAAAAACTTTCAGACCATATTTTTTCTTGTAGTACTCAGTAAAGTTAAGCGGAACGTATTGTACGCTCACCTCAATCCCTTTCTCGCGCAATTGACGGGCAAAGGCGTCTCGATTGGTCTCAAGTCTCACGATAAACTGTGTACACAGGTCATCGTGCTCCCTTGTTGGCAAGGTGATGTTTTTGACCGTCTTCAATGCGCTGACATACTGGTCGGCAATCGCCTTGCGTCGTGCAATGGATGCCGTATTTTCTGCAAAGAGCGCCCTGCAATACAATGCATTGAAATCGTTCATACGATATTGGCACCCGATATCCAGTACATCATAGAGATAAGGAGTCTCCACAGAAGTGGATACCATACCGTGATTGCGCAAGAGTTTTCCTCTCTCGTAGTACTCCTCTTGGTTTGTCAAGAGCATACCGCCGTCAATGGTGTTGTCGATTTTGGAGCCAAATCCAAACACAGCGATATCACTGTACGCTCCTATCTGGGGTGCTCCTACCGCTTCGGTTGCATCCTCGATCACTTTGAGGTTGTAGGTATCCGCTACATCTCGGATCGCTTTCATGGGGGCCATTTTTCCCCCTGGATGATCGACGATGATGGCGCGGAGTTTTTTTCCTTTGATTTTTGCTGCTGCTTCAGCCAATTTTTCAGGATCGATCGCATAACTGTCCGGCAATGTGTCGACAAAAATTGGCTCAGCATCAAAATGTCGCACCACTTCGGGCACATCAACAAAACTACTGATAGAACAAAGCACCTTGTCACCTCGCTTGAGATCCAGTGCGCACATTGCCAGCTGAAGTGCTGCCGTAGAGCTGGAGGTGCTCAGGGCATACGCCATACCTGTAGCCGCGACCACGTCGGTCTCGAGCGCCTCGGCTGCCTTGATCGTGCCGGTGTCAAATGCATCATTGGTCGCTTGGCGCAGGGTAGCGGGGATAGTCATTTTACGAAATGGGATAGTTATGTCCATAAGTATTCCTAAAATATTGGTATTAGATATACGATGATTGTAGCACAAAAACAATTACCACAGATTAATCACACTGTGCAGCGCCCAACTCCAACAATTCCTCACAGGCAAATCCCGCCTCTTTTCGGGCAGCAATATTCATATGTGGGCGTTGATGGCTGCGTAATTTGTATCGATCAAGGATCATCAGAAAGGTCTGCGAAACATCAAGCCCCTCTGCAGCGCACAGCCACCGAAACCAGTGATCTCCTTTGCGCACATGATCGATCTCCTCAATCTCGATCACTCTAAGTGCATCGATCACAGCAGCAACATCTGAATTGCCCTTGTGTGACTGGAGTTTACGAATGATCTGCGGATTGACATCCAGCCCTCCGGCTTCAAAATACCTGGGGATTACGGCCATGCGATCGAGCACAGTTCCGGCGGTTTTCATGCTCACATCAAACAAACCACTGTGCACCGGCCAGTCCCCATACCGATGCCCCAGCCGCTCCAATACACCATGGAGCATCCGAAAGTGTCGCACCTCATCCTGTGCCACGATCAGCCAGTCCAATCGATACTCTTGGGGCATCTGCGGAAAACGATACACTGCATCCAGCGCCAGATCCACTGCACTCCATTCGATATGAGCGATCGAATGCACCAGCGTCGCCAGCCCTTCTTTTGTGCCGAAATCTTTGCGCTTGGGCAATTGACGTGGCGGGACAACCTCTGCTATAGCAGCAAAAGGAGGCACATCGAAGACAACCGGCACAAACCCATCTGCTGTATGATTTCCTGCCTCAACTTGCTCAATCAAAGCGTCAATGACTGCTGATTTGGTCTCCACATCCGAGCTGACTAATGCCCGGTAGCATTCTGCATAAAAATCCATGGAAAAATTATACCCAAAATCCCCATCGAGCATCCAACTCATTCAATGGACGGATATAAATTCCCGCACACACCATCCACCCAAGCATATCATGTAGGTGCACTCATACCGCGCATTACGCTCGGTTGGAGTGTGTGGCAATCGGCATTGCACAAATGTGCATGTGTAGAATGAATCCAATGGTCATTGGTATTTTGCAAAGATCTTTGACATGGTCAAACCTGTGCGAAAATCATTATCCAAAAACCAAAATCTGCTAACGCAGATTACTGTCCTGCTCTAACACAACGAACATAGTAGCCATAGGACTTATTGTTGCGGTTCTGGTAGCCGTCGTAGAAGCCGACGAACCACGCTTTGTGGCTCCTGTAAGCATTGGTAGTAGACGACCAGTAATTGTAAGAGACAGTATATTGAAAAACAGTATCTATACTTAGATTAAATTTACTATCATCTACCAGTGAGGTTAACTCATTCATATTAGGAAGTCTCCA
>CAZCAZ010000064.1:0-7755 GCA_964496735.1 uncultured Nitratifractor sp.
ATGTCAAAATAGGTTTACCTACACACTATGTTAACTCTGCATTTACCTATGTAAGAACTTTTATACTTTCAAGTATAGAAGAAAACTTCAAAGATAAACAACATCATATAGCAGAAATAAAAGCAGTTGAAAAAATAATTGATATGAATCTTGATGTACTCACAAGTTCTTATAGGGAAGAAGAGTTGGGTAAGTTTTTATCTCTTTCTAAAATAGAAAAAAATATTTTATCAGGTTTAAAAAACTTCAATTCATACATCAACTATTTTTTGGCAGGGGCATTGGCAATAGTAGCATTTTTTGCCATAGGACTTTTCGTATATGATATTTATCTACTCTTTTTTACTGATATAAAAATAGAAAAAGGAATACTCACAGTTCTTGGTAGTTTACTTGTATTGTGGGCATCTATCGAATTAATTCATGAGGAAATTAACCATTTACAAGGTAAAGGATTTGCAATTGGTGCATTTATTATGCTTGCAATGGCAGCACTGATTAGAAAAGTATTAATATATTCTCTCTCTTCTGAAAAAGGAGAAGAATTATTGATTATTGCTGCTGTTATTGTCGGTTTGGCTATTTCATATTGGCTTGTAGGAGCAAAGAGAAGAACAGCTATAGTCTAAAAATGGCACAACAAAACCTTGGAGAGAAATGTTTGACCGTACATCACCCGGTATCCCGTTAAACTTCGTTAAGATTTCGTCGTTTTTGGTTTAGATAGTCACTGTAAAATTTGCTTATTACTTACAAGGAGTTCTACCATGAAACGCACCCTGACACTTGGCACACTTTTTTTGACCCTCCTGGTCGCACCGGCTATTGCCCAAACACCTACCACTCAAGCACCTGCCAATGGTATGTTTGACCGATTGCAAGGAGGTGACAAGCCCTTCCCTGCTGGTATGTCGCCTCAGCGAGGGGGTGGATGCAGCGGCTGCTTCGGCGGCAGATCTGCTCCTAGAGCGCCTCAGAGTCGTGCCCAGTCTCAAATGAATGCGATCATGCCCATGATTTTCGCCCTTGATCTGAGCCCAGAGCAGAAAAGCAGCATCCAAAAACAACTCAACGCGCTACAGGCTCAGGGCGGATCTGACCCCAAGACCTTCGATGAGCTTCGCAAAAAAACGCTACGTGCCGTGATCGCAATACTCAGTGCTGATCAACGTAAGAAATTGCTCGAAAATCTCACGAAATAACACCGTATCCCTGGAAGGAGATCCCATGAACCGACGTCACTTTATTCAATACAGCTCTATCGCTGCCCTCAGTCTTGTTGGGTGTCAGGCACAGGCCAGCGTCACACCTCTCACCAAAAAATCGCTCCCTATCCCGCCGCTGCGCACAGCAGAAGTGCGAAATGGGGTCGATCATTACGATCTGACGATCCATGAGGCACAGCATACCTTTTTTGACGGGATCGCGACCCGCACCTATGCCATCGACGGCACATTTCTCGGGCCTACTATTCTGCTGAAACAGGGACGAAAAGTCTCCATCAACTACACCAATCGTCTCAAAGAAGTCACCACCATACATGGCCACGGGATGCATGTCCCCGCCCGCATGGACGGCACAGCCCACCAGACCATCGCACCGGGGACAACCTGGTCTTCACAGTTTACCGTCAACCAACGCGCCTGCACCAACTGGTACCACCCTCACGCCATGGGCAAAACCGCCGAACATGTCTACATGGGCATGGCCGGACTCATCTACATCGAGGATGACGAGAGCCGCTCGCTTGATCTGCCCAAACGCTACGGGATCGACGATATCCCGCTCGTGCTTCAGGATCGCCGGTTTGACCGGGGACAGATCGATTACAGCCCCGGCATGCGGGAGACGATGCACGGCTACGTTGGCGATACCTTCCTCGTCAACGGCGCAATCGAACCGATCTTGGATGCCGAAGCCAAGGAGCTGCGCCTGCGCATCCTCAACGGCTCCAATTCATCGATCTATGCGCTGGGATTCATCGACGAGCTGATCATGCAGCAGATCGCCACCGACAATGCCTTCCTGGAAGCCCCAGTCCCCATGAAAAAACTCGTCCTCTCTCCAGGCGAACGAGCCGAAGTGGTCGTGGACCTGAGTGCGCACAAGGGCAAGAGCTTCGAGCTCTACGATTATTACAACAAAAAGAGCTTCATGACCATTCGCGTCAACAAATCCGCCACCGCCCAAAGTACGCTGCCCGCCCACCTGACCACCCTCGAGCATCTCGACCCAGCCAAAGCGGTGCACACTCGACGATTTGTCTATGGGATGCAAGGCATGGGGGCCTTGACCATCAACGGCAAGTCGATGGATATGGCTCGCATCGACGAGAAAGTGCCGCTAGGAGATATCGAGATCTGGGAAGTGGAAAACACGATGCCGATGCACCACAATTTCCACATCCACGCCACCCATTTCGAACCGATCGACCGCGACGGAAAAGCAGAAAATATTTACGCCAACGAACGGGGACACAAAGATGTCGTCCTTGTCCCCTCCGGCAGTACGGTGCGGGTCGTGGTGCAGATGACCGATTACGCCGATAGCACGACCCCTTACATGTACCACTGCCATTTTCTTGAGCATGAGGACAATGGGATGATGGGGCAGTTTGTTACGGTATAATACCCCATGCACAAGATACTAATGATCGAAGACGATGAGGAATTTGCCGAGCTTTTGAGCCGCTTTTTGGCACGCTACAGCATCGAAGTGACCACCTACCATGACCCCTATCTGGGTCTCAGTGCTCCGATCGACGACTACGACCTGATCATTCTTGATCTGACCCTGCCGGGGATGGATGGATTGGAAGTGTGTCGAGAGATCACCTCCTGTCATGACATTCCCATTATCATCTCCTCTGCACGCAGCGACACCGCTGACAAAGTCGCCGGTCTACAGATCGGAGCCGATGACTACCTCCCAAAACCCTATGATCCCCAAGAGATGCACGCTCGCATTGTCTCTCTCCTGCGACGTTATAAAAAAATTCATAATGGAGTGCAAGAAGAGACACCCAACATCCAGATCAATGATGAACACGAACACCTCATTCTGGGCTCTAAAATCGTCCCACTAACCCCAGCCGAGTTCCTGATCGCCAAACTCCTCTTTGTCCACGTTGGCACCACCGTCTCCAAAGAGCAGATCCTCTACGACTCGTCACTGCTTCAGGACAGCAGCGATGGCTCACTCTCAGTGATCGTCTCCCGCCTCCGCAAAAAGCTTGGGGAGCATGCCACCATCAAAACGGTTCGCGGGGTCGGATATCGGTTGATCGTATGACCCTGCTGGGAAAAATCCGGATTATTTTTGTCGTGGCTGCTCTCGGTGCTGGGGTACTCTTCGGGCTCGCGTATCGATATCAAGTCAACCAGTTTCGTTCGCAACTCATAGATCGCTTTATGCAGGTTGCCCCTTTTTGTCACGCACAAATCACACACAAACAACCTATGACATCAGACAAAGACCCCTTGCTCTCTACGGGAGGATTTGTATCTCTTCATTCCAATGATCCTATTTTGCTACAATTTGTCCAAACCCAGCCCATAAAAATCCATATGATGCCGAGAGGAAAAGCAGAGATTTATCAATCAAAAAATGGGCAGTACTATACTCGCCTGCAGACAAAAATGGGTGACCAATGGCTCCGCAACACCCAGTCACCTCCCCACGCGATCACTATGCTTAGCTGGTATGGCCTCGCCCTGCTATCCCTCGGACTCCTCTATCTCTGGCTTGCTCGCTCACTGCGCCCACTGCATACCTTGCATCGCGCTGTAGAGCAGATCAAACACGGGGATCTCAGTGTCCGAACCCGACAACCTCGGCATGATGAGATCGCCCAAGTCGCCAACACACTTGATGAGGCGCTTCGGCGCATTGAATCACTGATCGACTCACGCCAACTCTTCTTGCGTGCTATCATGCATGAGCTCAAAACCCCAATCGCCAAAGGCAAACTTCTCAATGCCTTCCTCGAAGAAGGCGACAACCGGCGGCAATACGAAGCACTCTTTGAGCGTCTCAGTCTCTTGCTTGGTGAATTCGCCCAGATCGAACAGATGCTCACGGCTCACTACCGCCTGCGCCCGGCAGAGTATCGTGCCGAAGATCTCATTGATCAGGCACTCGAACTCATGCTCCTCGATCCCGAGGAGGCAACCGAGCAGATCACACAAGATCTTGAATCCAGCAGCATACTCAAGACTGACTTCAATCTCTTTACTCTGATGCTCAAAAATCTCATCGACAATGCCCTCACCCACTCCCCCGATCAGCACGCCATTCTCTCCGTCACCGCCGATCGCTGGACGATTACCAACACCGGCACTCCTCTCCCCCATCCGCTCGAAGCCTGGCGCGAACCCTTCGGTGCCTCCTCTGGCGGACTGGGGTTAGGGCTCTATGTCGCACTCAATATCGCCGATGTCCTGGGGATGGAATTGCGGTATGAGCATCGGGAGGGTGTGAATGTGTTTGTGATCAATACCGGCTAGCAGTCTTGCCCAAATCTCACTTGCACCCGTGATGCTCTAGCCACATATCTCTGTGTCCCATCGCGACCGCCCACTGCGGGACTTCACAGTCCTTTTCAGCTGTTTTGACTGTTGTTTTTGACGCAGAGGTCTCGGATGATTGTGTCTTGAATTTCATGGGATCAGCAGCAACCCCTTCGATCATCATTTCAAGATCCTCTTTGTCGACTTGGGAGAGTTTGGGTTGAAAATTGTTATATTTGTAGACTTTGAGCGTCTGATACATCCCGATGGAGATGAGGGCAAACGCTGCCAATACTGCCGCCTTTTGCACCCGGCTTCCTCGCTTGGCCGGAGGAGCTTCGCAGACACCGCCTGGGCAATTTTTCAAATCCACGTTGAACTTTTTATACACCATACAGCCAAGGCATATCCCAAACACTGACTCCGTAAAGAGGAGGATCAGACACGTCACACAAGTGAGCATCCGGATCGGAGAGAGGATACCAAAGACAATAAAATACGCCATGACCAGCCCAAGCCCCAGCCCCAGTATCCAGGCAAATCTTTTGGGAGCGGCTTCAACCCAGTCTGGGTGCTGATTGCTTACCATGATGGATCCGAGCACCATATAAGGGGCATAAAGAGGATTGATGAGTACCCGAATGGCAAATTCAAGTATAAATGTGAGCGAAAAGACCTCCGCCCAGAAGAGATTGCGCGTCATAATAAAGGAGAAGAAACTAATAATCCCAAAGAGAAACATGATCCCCGCACTCGCCCGAGCATCCCGCTCATTGATCACCCGGTAGTCGTATCCCGGTACTTCTTCGCCAAATTGAAACACTTTTTGCATTACATATCCTAATGTTTTGATATAAAAGGATACGCTATGGGTCTTAACGAAGTTTAATCACGTAGGATGATCAGCATTGCCCCCGGCAAAATAGTTTCCATCAAAGCTCACAAGTGAGTAGGTGCGATCCCGCCCTAGCGCTTCAACCAAGCCGTCAATACTCAAAAAACCTACAGAATCCGCACCAATATACTCAGCGATTTCATCTGGTGTTTTGCTATGAGAAATGAGTTCTTCGCGGGTGGGAGTGTCGATGCCATAGCGGCAAGGGTATTTGATCTCAGGAGCCGCAATGCGCATATGCACTTCGGCTGCTCCCGCTTCACGAAGTATTTTGACGATCTGGCGCGAGGTAGTGCCCCGTACGAGAGAATCATCGACAATGGCGATCCGCTTGCCCTCGATCAAATGTCGGATAGGGGAAAGTTTGAGACGAACCTTGAGGTCACGCATCGCCTGCGTAGGCTCGATAAACGTACGACCGATGTAATGATTGCGTACGATCCCCATCTCAAACGGCACACCCAGCCCCTCGGCATAGCCACGAGCCGCAGCCACGCCACTGTCAGGTACAGGAAGCACCACATCGACATCTGCGTAAGCATCCTTGGCCAAGTGTAGGCCGGTCTTGACGCGAACATCGTAGACATTTTTCCCATCGATCACACTGTCCGGACGGGCGAAATAAATATATTCAAACGCGTCGGGATGATAGTCGGACTCAAAAAGCTGTTCTCGGATCGGTTCACGGCCTTCTTCAAAAATGAGCATTTCCCCCGGTGTGACATCGTACATAAACTCGGCATTGACGAGATCGAGGGCTGTGGTTTCACTGGCGACAATGTATCCGCCATCAGGTAACCTCCCGACACTCAACGGTCGAATACCATAACGATCCCGAACCACAAAGAGCTTCGAGCGGCTCTGAATCATTAGATTAAACGCCCCCTCCAAGCGATGCATTGCATCCCGAACACGATCAATAAGGCGATCTTCTTGGCTCTTGGCAATAAAATGGATGATATTTTCTGTATCCATATCACTCTGATAGATTGCTCCTCTGTTGATCAACTCCTGGCGCACCGAGAGCTTATTGGTCAAATTGCCATTGTGAGCTATGGCGATCTCACCAAGTTTGTAACGAGCAAAGAGTGGCTGCACATCGTCAACGGATTCCTTGCCGGCTGTGGAGTATCGATTGTGGCCGATGGCGCATGAGCCGGGCATTTGGGAAAGGTTGCCTTCATGAAAGACCGAGGTGACCAGACCTCGCTTTTTGCGTAGACGGATTTGATGACCATCTGCGACAGAAATTCCTGTCGCCTCCTGCCCACGGTGTTGCATAGCAAAAAGGGCATAATAAGCGATTTTTGCCGCATCCGACGACCCATAGATTCCGACAACTGCGCACATTATTTTTCTCCCATTATTTACAATTATATCCCGAGAGCATCGTTGATGCTGTACAAACCTGGCTTTTGGCCTGTGATCCACTTGACGGCAAGGATAGCACCTTTGGAAAATGTTTCACGGCTGGTGGCAGTGTGGTTGAGCTCAATAAACTCCCCGTCGTTGTAAAAGCCCACCGTGTGACGGCCGACGATATCTCCGCCACGCAGCGCCATGACCGCGATCTCATCTTTGCTGCGCGCTCCAATCTGACCATCACGGCCACTGATACGCACGTTGTCGAGATCGAGATCACGCCCTTTGGCGGCAAATTCCGCCAGAGTCAGTGCGGTACCGCTTGGGGCATCGACCTTGTGACGGTGATGCTGCTCGACGATCTCGATATCAAAGTCTCGGAGCGTCGCGGAGACTTTTTCGACCAGTTGCTTGAGCAGCGCGATTCCGGCTGACATATTGGAGGAGTAAAGTACGGGCATTTTTTTGGCCGCTTCAGTGAGTAGGTTTTGTTGATGTTCATTGAAGCCGGTCGTCGCGATCACCAAGGGTCGCGGAGACTCCAAAGCTGTCTCAAGGAGACTCTGCGTCGCAACTGGGGCTGAAAAATCAATCACGGCATCACAGCTATCCAGGAACTTGACCATTGAGTTGGTCAAAAGTACGCTCTCAGGCACCGAAGTCGTCAATGAGTCAAAGACATGCAGTACGCTCAGTTCCAAGCCCTCTTCTTCGAGAACATTCTTGATCAAGTGTGCACCCATGCGTCCGGTGCTTCCAAGGATTCCTATACGGGTCATTACTGATGCTCTAGGACGTGTTCAAGGGCTTGCATGCCGGCAATCGCCCCATCACTGGCCGCACACACCACCTGCTTGGCTGCATCGATACGGACATCACCGGCCGCGTAGAGCCCGGTGACATCGGTGCGCATCTTCAGATCGACGATCACTTCACCGTTGTCATTGGTCGCACAGAGGTAGCTGCCGTCGGCCTGACGCAAGACATGAT
>CAZCAZ010000065.1:0-7484 GCA_964496735.1 uncultured Nitratifractor sp.
AGGGCAAAGAGATGAAACTCTGCGGGATCACCGTCGACAGCCCCTTTGGCTTCAAGGCCCACAGTGACGGTGATGTGGCAATCCATGCACTAATCGATGCAATCATGGGAGCCGCTGGGATGGGAGATATTGGCGAACTCTTCCCTGACACCGATGTCGCATATGCGGGAGCAGATTCGGTGGATCTCATGAAAGAAGTGATGGCACGCGTGGCGCATGTAGGTTTTGTCGTCCACCATGTCGACATGACTATTTTGGCACAGGTGCCTCGCCTACTGCCGTACAAGGACACCATGCGTCAGACAATGGCCGACCTACTGCACCTGCCACTCCATCGAGTCAACATCAAAGCCACTACCGCTGAAAAGATGGGCTTTGTCGGACGCGAAGAGGGCGTCACTGTGCATGCCGTAGCTACGCTAGGATATTTCGACTGGACCAAGGAGCTCTCATGAAAATCATCATTATAGAAAGCGAACTCTACCTCGCACAAAGTATTGCCGCCAAACTCATGGAGCAAAATTTCGAAACCGAAATTTACAGCTCGATCAAAGATGCCATGCAGAGCAACGGAGACACATACCTCCTCTCTACATCCATTTCGGGGCAATCATGCATGCCCGTTGTCAAGAAGTTTCAGGATAAGATCATCATCCTCATGGTGAATTACATCAACAACGACACCGTCGGAGAACCGATGCGACACGGCGCACATGACTACATCGTCAAGCCTTTCATGATTGAAGACTTGATCCGCAAGATCGAGCACCATCGCACCGTATGCATGCTGGAGAGAAGCAATACTTTTTTTCATGACTACACACAGGATCTACTCGAACAGGTCGATCACGGACAAGCGCTCGAGACGATCACTCTGCCGGTGATTTTTCAGACCAACTATCAGCGTGCAGCAGACAAGCTCGCACTCGAAATCAGTCAGGAACAGGCACTGCCGCTGGTCTATATTTCACTTGAGTCCTCAGATTGGCTTGAAAGGATTCAAAACTTAAGCACACAAACGGTCGGATACATTACCCATTTGGAAAAGCTAAAAAAAGGAGAGGTAGAGGCGGTATATGAGGCATTAAAAGGGAAGGAGTTTATCCTCACAACGACTGTTGAGCTCGAAGAGGCGCCTTTTGATATCCTGACCGTTGCGACCAAAAACAAACTCTATGACCAAAATGAGATTTTGACCATCGATGAATACGTTCAGAATGTCGTCAAGAGTTTCCAATACCAACTCCCCGACACCGAACTTAGCAAAAAATTAGGCATCTCCCGCAAAAGTCTCTGGGAAAAAAGGAAGAAATATGACCTCTTCAAGCAAAAATAAATCTATCTACATCGATGGCGAAGCCCTCTCGACACTGGCACTGATCCAGTCAGGAATGCTGGCTCCAGTAACTGGCCTCATGAGTCAAGACGAGGCCAAAGAGGTCGATCGGACGCATACGTATCAAGGCTCACCGTTTCCTTTTTCACTCGTATTTGCCCCCAATGGCAAGCGTAATCTGGCGACCATTCAAACACTCGAGATCGGTGAGACGGTGGATTTGGTTTCACAAGAAGGGAAAGTGGGCGAAATGGTGATCAAAGAAGTCTTTCCCATCGACCGCAAAGAGCGGCTGATGCATATCTATGGCACCGATGATCCGGCGCATCCGGGAGTCAAAAACACCATCAAGCGCCTCGGGAGCCTCTCTCTCTATGGCACCTATCATGTCACGTATCCACTCGTCCAGAGCACGCTCAGCCGTATCGGACAGGCAGTTCAACGCACCGGTGCCCAGAAGATCAGCTCCATGATGCTCGCAGCCAATCCACTCAACCGTGCGCATGAGCGCATGATCCGACAAGCTGCCGGAGAAGCCGACCTGCTCATCCTCTTCCTACGCAAACCCTTCACCGATGAGGGATTGCGCTACGACATTCGCCTTCAAGCACTCAACATATTTGTCGAAGGCTTTTTACCGCGCAATAAAGTGATCATCGTCCCATTTGAAAACACGTATATTTTTGCCGGCTACAACGAATTGATCCTCGAAGCTCTTCTGGCAAAAAACAGTGGATGCAATGAATTGCTCATTGGGAAAAACCATGCCGGTCTGGGTCTCTATTACGATAAGAACCAGCTCAACACGATCTTTGATACCTTAAGCAATCTCGGCATCACGATCAAAACAATGGACGAATATGTCTATTGCGACACCTGTCGGACGCTTGTGAGCACCCAGACCTGCCCTCACGGCCAGCATCACCATGTGCACTATCACTCTGCCTCGATCTTGGCACTGATCAAAAAAGGGATCCTCCCTCCTACCATTCTTGTCCGCAAGGAAGTTGCAGCCACAATCAGCGCTGCACTCTTTCCTGATCGTTTCCTTAACCTTCAGGAGCTTTATTATTCGCTGATGCCCAGCTCAGGCTTGTTGGAGCAAAAAACCGATGAACAGTTCTACTCCAAGTTGATGGAGCTCTATCAGACCTCCTCGCTAACCTAAGGATACTCCATGACACTGCAAAAACTCTTTTTGACTTTTTTCGGCTCCGGTCTAGCCCCAAAAGCACCCGGAACGATGGGCACACTGGCTTCCCTGCCATTCGGGGTGGCGATTCTCTACTACCTCGGCCCCCAGACCCTCCTGATGGCAACAGTTGCGATCACAATCATCGGTATTTTTGAGGTCAATAAATACGAGAAGACCACCGGCATCCATGACCACCAGATCATCGTCATTGACGAGACTGCCGGGGTATGGCTGACGATGGTAATCACCTGGTACAGTGTCTCAGCACTTCCGTATGCTTGGGCACCCTGGTTAGGGTTGGCTTTGAGTTTTGTTTCTTTTCGCCTCTTTGATATCTGGAAGCCCTCGACGATCGGCTGGATTGACCGTGAGCTCAAAGGAGGAGCGGGTGTGATGCTCGATGATGTTCTGGCCGGATTGGCTGCCGGACTACTCAATGCACTGATTCTCTCCTCGCTGAGTAACATACCAAAAGAATACCTTGGCTAACTAGGCACCATTTCGGGCACAGCCTACTGTTGAAGATGCCCTAAAACAAATTCGATAAAATACACCAAAATAATATTTCAAGGAGCCCTCTTGGCGCACGTCCCCTGTACCCATTGCCAGCTTGAATTCGACGAATCGGTCATGATCACCGAGAAAGAAGGAGAAAGCACACTCTATTTTTGCTGCAAAGGATGTGAGGGAGTGTATCACCTACTCAAGTCCGATGGGCTGGACGGCTTCTACGAAAAGCGAGGCAAACAAACCTTGGATCCGGCTCAACAGCCCAAACAGGATGACCTTGAGCGCTTTGACCTCGAAGGTTTTCGCAAAAAATATATCCGTACCACCCCTGAGGAGCTAAGCGAAATCAATCTCATTATTGAGGGGATTCACTGCTCAGCCTGCGTCTGGCTCAACGAAAAGGTACTTCATCAAACCGAGGGGATCATCGAAGCAACTATTAATTATTCCAACAACAAAGCCCACATCGTCTGGGATGATGATACGATTCAGCTTTCACAAATCATCGAAAAAATCCGTGCCATCGGCTACAACGCCTACCCCTATGACCCTCGCTTACAGGAAGAACGTGCCGTCAAAACCCGCAACGACTATTATACCCGCATCCTCGTCGGTGTCTTTGCGACTATGAACATCATGTGGATCGCCATTGCGCAGTATGTAGGCTATTTCAGCGGGATCGAGGACAAGTTCAAAAACATCCTCAACATTGCCGAATTTGTTCTAGCGACTCCGACACTCTTTTATAGTGGATGGATTTTCTTTCGCGGGGCATACTATGGGCTGAAAAATCGTTTTGTCAACATGGATCTGCTTGTGGCAGCCGGGGCTAGTCTCTCTTATATTTACTCTATCTACGCCATGGTGACGCTGCGGGGAGAGGTCTATTTTGACTCGACAACCATGATCATCACCTTTGTGCTGGTCGGTAAATACCTCGAAGTCCTCAGTAAAAAACGTGCCGCCGACACACTCGATCGGATCATTGGCACTATGCCAACAGAGGCCACCGTGATCAAAAACGGAGAAAAAACCCTCATTGCACTGGAAAATATCGAGCCTGGCGATCTGCTCGAGCTCAAACCGGGCGAGAAGGTCGCCATTGATGGAACAATTAGTAGTGGTTCGGCCCTCTTTGACGAGAGCAGTTTGACTGGAGAGAGTGAGCCGGTATTTCATGCGGAGAACGAGGCGATCCTGAGTGGCACCCTTTGCCTCGACTCTGTCATCCGCTACACCACTACCAAACGTGCCGATGAATCCCTTCTGCACACGATTACCGAGCTCCTCAGCGATGCCATAACCAAAAAACCCCACATCGAGCAGCTGGCCAATACCATCTCTGGGTATTTCTCTCTGGTCATCCTCGGGATTGCGCTGTTGACCTTTGGTGGATGGTGGTATTTTGGCGGCGAATTTGAATACGCCCTTATCGTAGGGATCTCTGTGATCGTCATCGCCTGCCCCTGCGCACTAGGCCTGGCTACCCCCATGGCAACCCTCATCGGCATTTCCCGTGCTGCCAAACGAGGATTGCTATTCAAAGAAGCCAGCTTGCTTGAAACCATGGCCAAAAGCGACCTGCTGGCACTGGACAAAACCGGCACCCTTACTGAGGGAAAACCCAGCGTCATCAAAATCGAAACATTTAAAGGCTTCGATCCGGTGCCGCTGCTTGCGCTGGTGCACAGCTCCAATCATCCGGTTTCTCAAGGGGTCGAGCGCTATCTGCATGAACACTACGATGGCCTTGAGACCTCAACACTGCAAAGGATCAAAAGCATCGAAGCCCAGGGAGTCACCGCTCATTACCAAGATACTCCAATATTCGGTGGCAATGCTGCCCTGATGCAATCCCATGGCATCACTTGCGAAACCGAAGGAGAGCATACTCTTTATTTCTTTGCGATTGGCGACCGGCTTGTGGCACGATTCGAGCTACGTGATCAACTCAAAGACGGCGCCAAAGAAGCAGTAGAAGCCGTCCGCAAGATGGGTGTCCGCGTCGTCATGCTCACCGGCGACCATGAAGCCACCGCCCGACGCATCGCCACCGAAGTCGGTATCGACGAATACCATGCCGCGTTGCTCCCCACCGACAAATCTGCCCTTATTGACCGCTACCACGACGAAGGACACATTGTTGTCATGGCCGGTGACGGGATCAATGATGCTATTGCTCTAGCCAAAAGTGACATCGCTATCGCCATGGGAAGTGGTGCGGATGTCGCCATTGATGTCAGCGATATCGTCCTCCTCGAAGACCGCCCACAAGGGTTGACCGATGCATTCACCATCAGTCGCCGCACCTTCCAGGCCGTCAAGCAAAACCTCGGCTCCTCTATCCTCTACAACCTCGTTGCCGTCCCACTGGCGGTTGCTGGATACGTCAACCCGCTAATAGCAGCACTGGTGATGAGCCTGAGCTCGCTCTTTGTCGTAGGCAATTCAATGCGGATCAAAATGAAAAAAAGGACTATACTATGAACAGTAGCATTATCGGCTTGATGATCGGTGTCTCCACCTTCCTGGGTGCCCTTGGTCTCATTGCGCTCATCTGGGGGATTCGGACTGGACAATTTGATGATCAGGCCAAGTTTCTCGATGGCGCTCGCTTTGATGGAGAAGAGGAATTGCAGGATGCTGTCATGATGGAAGAGAAACAAAAGCAGGCCGCCCACAAGGCCAAAGCCAAACGTGAAAAAAACTATATGCCGGTGGATTAAGGAGTTTACAAATGATCTGCGTATTTGACTGCGAAACCATCCCCGATATTGATCTGATTCGAGCCAACTTTGAGATCGAAGGGCTCGATGATCATGCTGCTATTGATGCCGCGCAGGCGCAGTATGCCGAAAATCACAACACGACGTTTCTCCCCCTCCCCTATCACCGAGTCGTCGCCATTTCTGCTGTGATCGCCGATGGTTTCGGGCGCTTTATCAAAGTGGGGGATTTTGGCAAAGGAGAAGATGACGAAGCAGCGATCATTCGCGATTTCTTTGATTATATCGAAGCTCAAAACCCCCGGCTGGTCTCATTTAACGGTCGGGGATTTGATATGCCAATGCTTCTAATCCGTGCAATGCGCTACAACCTCAGCTTCCCAGCCTGGTTTGACAAAAACAACCCCATTCTCAACAAAACCAAATGGGAGAACTACCGCCAGCGTTTCGCCGAAGAGTTTCACCTCGACCTGCTCGACTCGATGGGAAGCTTCGGCGCCGTACGCAACCTCAAGCTTGATACCCTCTGCACGATGGCCGGTCTGCCGGGAAAATACGATGTCAGCGGCGATCAAGTGACCGACCTCTACTACGCAGGAGCAATCGACAAGATCCGCGAATACTGCCAATCCGACGTCCTCAATACCTACTGGCTGTTTTTAAAATACGAGCTCTTGCGCGGTACACTCACGCAAGAGGACTACTACAGCTTCCTTGTCACCATGCGCGACAAACTCCCAAAGCTTGGCTATCATGAACCCTTTGCTCTGGCCATTGATACTGAGCTGAACCGCTCTACAGAATCTTAGAGCAGATTTTTAGATATAATCGCACCATTTTAGATCCGTGGTGTCGTCCTCTCCGGCAACACCATAAACCATCACAACAGGACATGCTATGCCACAAGCCAATATCGCCATCGTCGATTACCACATGGGCAACCTCGGCTCAGTCATTAACGCTTTTGCCAAAGTAGGTGCCCAAGCTGAGCTCGTCAGTGATCCGGACAAGCTCAAAGACTACGACCGCGTCACGCTGCCCGGTGTCGGAGCCTTTCCCGATGCGATGACTCACCTCAACACGTCCGGCATGGCCGAAGCGATCCGGGACTTTACTGCGACTGGCAAGCCATTGATGGGGACGTGCCTGGGGATGCAGCTGCTTTTTGAGAGTTCGGAGGAGTTCGGCACCCATGCAGGACTGGGGCTGATCCCTGGTCAGGTCATCGCCTTTGATGAGAGCCGATTTGATCATGACCTCAAAGTCCCTCACATGGGCTGGAATGAACTTTTTGTTCAAACTGAAACTCCGTTATTCAAGGGGCTGGAGAAGGAGTTCTATCTCTACTTTGTGCACAGCTATCACGCCGCCACCGACGATCGGTATGTTATCGGAAAAACGCATTACGGCTATGCGTTTGCAAGTGCCGTACAAAACGACAACGTAATTGGTTTCCAGCCCCACCCAGAAAAAAGTCACAACAACGGCTTGAAGATCATCGAAAATTTCATTAAACTATAGGAATCATACTATGACAAACATCTTACTGTATCCAGCTATGGCGACCTCTTATCTATATCCTTGGAGTGCCCTATGACCATACTGCCAGCTATAGACCTAAAAGACGGAAAAGCTGTAAGGCTAAGCAAAGGACTCATGGAGTCTGCGAAGATATACTCAGATGAGCCGTGGCAAGTAGCCAAACGGTTTGAAGAGC
>CAZCAZ010000066.1:0-7399 GCA_964496735.1 uncultured Nitratifractor sp.
CCTTCGACCCCCTGCTCCCAAAGCAGGTGCGCTACCAGACTGCGCCACACTCCGTCATATTGGTAAAAAGGACTGCAATTATAGTCAAACCAGCTTAAATTGTCAATAGCAACTTACGATGCTGAAAAAGTTGCTATTCTTCGATGGGAAGAAACTTGCCGCAGCCCTTCTCTTCGGTGCCGCCAAAGCTCTTGACTTCTCGGGCTTTTCCCTCTTTGCGTATCTTTTGACGACGACACTCTGGCGCCTTGACGCACACAGCATTTTCACATCCAATGTCCTCAGGAACAGCCATTTTATTACCTCATTTATGTTACTTTATTGTAACGCATTATACCATCTTGACCTTTCTCTCCCCTGCTTCAGTGTGCCCAATAATATAGCCGTCCGTAGCCGACAGAACCGCATCGACATTGTCCGAGTCCACAACCCACACCATACCAACGCCCATATTGAAAGCACGCATCATCTCATCCGCATCCACATAGTCTGCCATGAAATCAAAAATCGGCAAGGTGCGGATGGCATTACGCTCCACCACCGCCGTAATTCCTTCAGGCAATACACGCGGGAGGTTTTCGACAATGCCTCCACCGGTAATATGTGCCAATGCGATAATCTTATCACGGTTGGCCTTGAATTCTTTGACATAAATACGTGTTGGCTCAAGGAGCGTCTCGATCAACGGTCGCCCCTCAAAGTCATCCTCCAGGCTCATGCCTAGTTTTTCAAAAAAGAGTTTGCGCACCAGCGAGTAGCCGTTGGAGTGGACACCAGAGCTAGGAAGGGCAATCAAGGTTTGCCCCGGCTTGACGAGGCTCACGCGATCCATCTCACCTCGCTCTGCAATCCCAACAGCGAAGCCTGCGAGGTCAAAATCCTCCCCTGAATACATCCCTGGCATCTCCGCTGTCTCTCCGCCAGTCAGTGCGCATTCACTGCGACGACACCCTTCGGCAATACCGCTTACGACTGCCTGGGCATTCTCGGGGAGCAGCGTGCCTGTCGCATAGTAGTCGAGAAAAAACATTGGCGTCCCAAAATTGCAAATGAGGTCGTTGACACACATCGCAACCAAATCGATCCCTACCGTATCAAGTCGACCACTTTCGATGGCAAGCTTGAGTTTCGTCCCCACCCCGTCAGTCGCCGAGAGGATGACAGGCTCTTTGTATCCAGCCGGCAAGGCATACGCTCCGGCAAACGAACCAATCCCCCCGATGACATTGGCATCAAACGTGGATTTCACATCGTCCTTGATTGCTTCGACAAATGCATTGCCTGCGTCTATATCGACCCCGGCATCTTTATAACTGACTTTATCCATCCCTTATCCTTCTTCACACGGAGGTAAAATTTGCCGTATCATGGCCAGCGAAGGGCATTGACCCGTAAAGCCACGTACCAGCATCATGATCATAATCAGCAATTGAACCAAAAAGGCAGCTCCAAACATTTGGCTTCCTGCCAGACCCATGACCAGACCCATCAAGATCGCCACGAGCATAAACCATAAGCGCTCAGCACACATGACCATGACCACACCCCTCGTAGATTTTTGATGTATTATAGCGAAATCAGCTTCCATTTATGATGCCGCTAAACCTTGCTTGTGGTATAATGGCTCACATTTTTTCAAGGAAAAACCATGCGAAGTGACGAAATAAAAAAGGGCTACTCCCGAGCACCCCATCGCAGCCTTTTGCGGGCTACAGGTGTCAAAAATGACGACTTTGACAAACCATTTATCGGGGTGGCCAACTCCTTTATCGAGATTATCCCCGGACACTTTTATCTCAACAAGGTTTCCGAAATCATCAAGGAAGAGATTCGCGCCAATGGGTGCATCCCTTTTGAGTTTAACAGCATCGGGGTAGACGACGGGATCGCTATGGGGCATGACGGGATGCTCTATTCTCTGCCAAGTCGCGAGATCATTGCCAACGGAATCGAAACCGTAATGAATGCCCACAAACTCGACGCCATGATCGCTATCCCTAACTGCGACAAAATCGTACCGGGGATGATCATGGGTGCCCTGCGAGTCAATGTGCCAACTGTTTTTGTCAGTGGAGGGCCTATGGCAGCGGGTCATCTCGAGGATGGTACAGCCATTGATCTGGCAACAGCTTTTGAAGCGGTCGGAGAATACGAAGCAGGGGAGATCACCGAAGAGCAACTGACCGAAATAGAATGCAACGCCTGCCCCAGTGGCGGAAGCTGCTCAGGCATGTTTACTGCCAACAGCATGAACACGCTTATGGAGGCCATGGGTATAGCTCTCCCAGGTAATGGTACCATCCTGGCACTCACCAAGGAGCGTGAGGTGCTCTTCCGAACGGCAGCACGCCGAATTTGTGAAATTGCCAAATCTGAAAAACCATCAAAATACAATTTCCGAAACATCCTTAACGAGCATGCTGTCCGCAACGCTTTTGCCGTCGACATGGCCATGGGAGGCAGCTCCAATACTGTCCTTCACATGCTTGCTATCGCCAATGAGGCTGGCGTAGACTTCAACCTCAAAGATATCAATGCCATCAGCCAGCGCGTCAGCCACATCGCCAAAATTAGCCCCTCGCTGACCACGGTTCACATGGAAGACATCAATACGGCAGGCGGTGTATCTGCTGTCATGAATGAAATGCGCAAACGGGGTGAAGGCATCCTCTACGACAACCTCACCATCACAGGCGAGGGCGTCATCGAGCGTGTCAGTCGAGCCGAAATCAAAGATACCAATATTATCCATACCATTGACGATCCCTATTCCGAAGTAGGGGGACTGGCAATCCTCTATGGTAACCTTGCCGAACAAGGTGCCGTGATCAAAACAGCCGGAATCATCGGTGACCGTGTCGTCACAGGAAAAGCCGTTTGCTTCAACTCGCAAGATGAGGCAATTGCAGGGATTACCGGAGGAAAAGTCAAGGCCGGGGATGTGGTCGTCATCCGCTACGAGGGCCCCAAAGGCGGGCCAGGCATGCAGGAGATGCTCAGCCCAACCAGCCTCATCATGGGCATGGGTCTTGGTGACAAAGTCGCCCTGATTACCGATGGACGCTTCAGCGGCGCCACCCGTGGTGCCAGCATCGGGCACGTCAGTCCTGAAGCTGCCGAAGGGGGGCTTATTGCCCTACTAGAGGACGGAGATGAAATCCATATAGACGTGGACAACTACATTCTCGAAGCCCGAATCAGCGACGAAGAGATCGCCCGCCGACGGGAAAACTTCACGCCCTTGGTTAAGCCGCTCAAGAGCCGCTGGCTCCGCCAATACCGCGCATTAGTCACCAATGCAAGCCAAGGGGCGGTACTCGAAGCAGAATAAGCCATATTTCTGCTTCCGGTCTCCATACACAGAGTCCAAGATCTGATTGTCTATCCTGCTTGGATGAGGCGACAGGAAGACGCTAGTTTACTCGACGTCCCCATTTGAATCGCGCACTGTAGAATGGACGATTGAGGCTGGTGATCACTACGCGGTGACGGGCACTGCTTGCATGAATAAATTTATTATTTCCAATATAGATCCCTACATGATTGACATACCCACGTCGACGATGGGAGGTATCAAAAAAGATCAAATCGCCCGGTCGCAAATGGCTGCGGCTGATGTACCGCCCATAGTAGGCCTGCTTACGTGAAACGCGGGGAAGCCTCACGCCTTTACTCTTACGCATAACATATTGGGTAAAACCAGAACAGTCAAACGAACGTGGTCCAACCGCACCCCACACATATCGACGCCCAAGATAACGCTTGGCAATGCGAATCGTTCGATTGGCACTTCTGCTTGAACGACTTGAACCACCCCGACCACTCAAAATGGCCAATGCCGAACTCATACGAGATTTTTTGTGCTTACTGGTCTTGGTTATGCGCAACGGCGTTTTAATCGTTTTTCTCTTTTTCTCTTTTTTGATCTGCGCAAAAATAGTCTTAAGGTTTGGATGTTTCTTTTTGCTCTTTTTGACGCGCGCAAGAACCGAAGCGATATCTCGCTTGCTGGCTCCCATCTTTTTGAGCTGTGCGACCATGCGGACTTTGTTGTTCTTGGCAGTGGGAACCTTGGCCCCTTTGACAAGCGCCAGTACCATGCCGGCATGGACGCCATCCTTGCGATGCATGCCATTAAGCCTGCGCAGCGTCTTGGTGCTCATGTGATTCTTTTTGGCAATCAGCCAAAGGGTATCTCCCTTGCGCACTTTGTATGTTTTTGCCTTGGGTCGAATTGCTTTGCCAACGGCCAAAATTGTACCGGTCCGTATGTGATCGTTCTTTTTCATTTTATTGAGTTTGCGTATTTCAGCAAGTGTCAAATGATGCTTGCGCGCAATGGACCATAGGGTGTCCCCTTTTTTGACCGTATAACTCGGCATTGCGCCAACGGGCAATTCTTTCTTGGGTGCTGTGGCATTGGTGTGGCTGGGTTTGGTCGGAATGGTGGCGGTGGCTACGAATGTTCCCTGCGTTGATATGTTCAATACTTGACCCACTCGGAGAGAGTCCGTCAAGCCCAATCCATTTAGACGCATCAATTTGCTGATCACGATATGGTTTTTTCTTGCGATGGAAAAAAGCGAATCACCCTCACGCACGACATAAGAGCCCTTCTTTGATGAAGTATTTTTTGACGAAGAGACCGTTTCGGTATTCTTTGTAGAGGTTTTACTCTCAGGAAAATACGTATTGTTTGGGACAGAGAGGCGTTGGCCCACCTTAATCACTGCATTGCGATCCATGGCATTGGCCTTGAGAACCGCTTTGATGGAAGTATGGTGTGCACGCGCGATGGTAAAGAGCGTATCGCCGTTTTGAACGGTATAGTCACTCGCGCCCTTCACAGTATCGCTTTGCTTATTGTCTAAAGCGGCCATCTTGGGTACATTGGCTTTCGTTGTCAGCGATGTGGCGTCTTGAGCATCTGCATTGTAGGGAATTTTAAGAACTTGACCCGCGCGAATAACGTCGCGAGCTCCCATCTGATTTGCTTCAAGGATATCGCGCACTTTAATGTGATATTTTTTGGCAATGAGGTAGAGTGTATCTCCACTGTGCACTGTATAGTCTTCTGTCAAGGAGGTGGAGGTTTGTGTCAATTTGGCCTGAAGACTCATGCCGACAAATAGTGACACAAAAAGAATAATTATATTTTTCATATTTTCCTCCTTTCAGTTTGTAATGGTTCTGTTATTCTATACTAAATAATATTATATGTCAAGTCTTTATTTGAAACTGTTCAAAAAAGAAATAGAATATATCATATTTCCAATAACAAATGATTAATCAAAGATCCTATGTATCGTTGGTTAATCCTCCTTTGTTACAATATATATATCTTCTCAAAGGACTGCCTGAATGAGCTTACGTATTGTGACAATTGGCTTTTTGCTTTTGATGATAACCGTTGTTGGCTGCAGCGAGAAGCAAGGCCAAACCTCCTTTGTATCCAAGAGTCTTCAGGACATTACATCACCTCAGGAAAAACAGACAAAAACACATCCACCGTCCGTGTCCACCGCTCCTCAGACCATTCACCCGATCAACGCACCCAAAATTCCCCCCATCGGTATCACCGTCGATCAAAGTCACATCGTCATTGATACCCAGCAGACCCAGCGCTTCCTCGAATCTTTTACTAAAGAAATCAATCAAAAATTCAAGAAAATCGAACAAGGACTTCGCAGGGTCAAGCTTCGGACTCCCAATGACACCGGTATCATTATCGCCCATGATCGCATCGAAGTAGACTTGAACAAAACGGAGCATTTTGTTAAAAACTGGATGGAGAGTATAGAAGAGGTTGGCAAACAGCTTGACGGAATCGCCAAAGAGTTGGACGCATCATTTCAGCCGTAAAAATCAGGAAACAATGATAGAAAGCTCCCGAAACACAATGTCTCGGGAAGGAAGAAAATATTATTTGAGGGCAGCCTTGGCTGCTTCAGCGATTTGGGTGAAGCTCTCTGGCGCGTTCATCGCCATGTCGGCGAGAATTTTACGATCCAACTCAATGTTGGCCAATTTCAAACCGTGCATAAAGCGAGAATAGTTCAAATCATTCAAGCGCGCTGCGGCATTGATGCGAATAATCCACAATTTGCGGAAGTCGCGTTTTTTCTGTCGTCTGTCTCGATAGGCATAGACCAATGAGCGCTCAAGCTGCTCTTTGGCTTTGCGGAAGTGCTTGCGGCGGCCGCTGTAAAAACCGCGTGCCTGCTTTAATAATCTCTTGTGTCGTTTGTGTCGTACGAGTCCGTTTTTAACTCTCATGGTTTTCCTTTACCGTTTTCTGTACTTAGAAATAGGTGTCAGACATTTTCTCTGTCCGAACTTGCCCCTGATCGGGGGTGATAGCGGGTTGGTCCTAGTTGATCATCTCTTTGATGTTCTTTGCATCGGCTTTGTCGATGACTTTTGGGGTGCGCATGCTGCGGTGATGTTTTCCGTCCACCTTGGTCAAGATGTGGCTACGATACGCTGTGCCGCGCTTGATCGATCCATTCTTTTTGACCTTGAAACGCTTGACAGCGCCTTTGACACTTTTCATTTTAGGCATAGTTGGTTCTCCTTTCGCAAAAATAGTCCCTATCGAGATAGAAAAGGGGTGCGTATTATACCGAGATTACTTTAAAAATGACGCGGCATCGAGCTATTGATTAAATTGACTACACAAAACTTGATCTGGAGATTCACAAATCAACTCTTTTAGCCAACCGGCAATCACCAAAGCGCCTTGTTCGCTAAAATGCGTTCGATCAAGTGCGCCGCTGTCCGTCTCTCCACGACTAAAGGCACTAAGCAGTGATGCATCACTCGGATAGGCACTAAATTCATTGAAACTTTTTTCTGTCAAATCCAAAAGCAAAACATCTTCATCCGCAGCAAGATCTCTTGTCGTTTGGGGGTATTCACCATGGTGAGGACGGTCTCTGTACATATAGGAAACCGGTGTAACCAACACAGGGGTCATTCCCAGATCTCGTATCTCATTTACATACGCTTTTAGGTTGTTATAAAATGCTTGATTGCGTCCAGGCGCGGCATAGAGATTTTCATCCAAGTTTGCATCATTGTGTCCAAAGTGTATAAACATATATGCACCATTTGTAATATCCGTCTCATTCACTTTACTTAGCACACCCGGCCAGTCATTGACTGTGCCGGCGAGGTTTGGTCTGTATGATTTTGTGCTAGCTCCCGGTCTTGCATGGTTAAATAAATTACTGGGTGTTCTCATATACGTATCAAGTTTATCACCAATTCCCCATATAGTATTACGATTATTTTGAATCGTTGAATCACCTATTAAAAATATTTTTTGCACTGCAGGTTCATCGCCATACTCTATCACATAATACAAATCATTCCCTATAGCCACATCATTCCACTGACC
>CAZCAZ010000067.1:0-7382 GCA_964496735.1 uncultured Nitratifractor sp.
CGATACATTTCATCGTAAAGCTCCTAAACCCGCGTAGGGTGGGCAACAGCCCACCTTCCACAGGTTGAATTAATTGGAAATCTTTTTTGTGTTTGTATTATTGGGCGGAACATTATAAAATCGCAAGCGATTTTTTGGTGGGCTATTGCCCACCCTACGCGTGTCACACCGACATTAATAACCCTGCCAAATCTTCCCCGATCCGTGTCAGGCGGCCATTTACACGTATTTGTCTGTTCCGAAATTGTATGACAATTTGAAATTTTTTTTCACCTGCATGGATTTTCCCGTTACAATCACATCATGGCAAACTACAAACGAATCTATGCAGATGGATACAGCTACTTCATCACCGTCACCACCCACCGGCGCAATCCGATTCTCATCGACACTATCGACTTGCTCCGTGAAAGTTTCCGGGCGAGCAAAGATGTCTTTGACTACCGTATCGATGCTATCGTCATCATGCCGGATCATTTCCACATGATTATCACCCCTCATAAGAGCGCAACTTATCCGAAAATCATAGGATACATCAAAGCCTATTATTCCAAACACTGCGATCCAAAGTATTATGCCGATACTCACCAATCCAACAGCCGCAGTCGCAGCCGATACAAACCGGTTTGGCAAAAACGCTATTTCGAGCACACGATACGAAACGAAAAAGATTGGATTGAAAAGATCACCTATATGCAAAACAACCCGGTCAAGCACGGATTGGTCGAGTCTATCACTGATTGGCCCTATTCATCTTTTTCAACGAAAAAATCATCCATCGCGTAGGGTGGGCAACAGCCCACCTTTCAAGGGTTGAATTGATTGGAAATATTTGTTTTTTCGTTTGCATTATGGGGAGGAATATAAAATCGCCAGCGATTTTTTGGTGGGCTATTGCCCACCCTACGCGGTGGCGGTATCCCTACCGCTCCTTCACATACGGCACCCCGTCGGCTTTGGGCGCGACGGCGCGTCCGGCGAAGGTGGCCAGGATGGCGACGGTGAGGATGTAGGGCAAGGCCTGGATCGCTTGGACGGGGATGTGGCCGATGCCGGCGATTTCGACGCCTTGAAGGCGGATCGAGAGAGCATCGAGGAAACCAAACATCAAGGCCGCCCACATCGCCGGTACCGGCTTCCATTTGCCGAAGATCATCGCCGCCAAGGCGATGTAGCCCTGTCCGGCAGACATTTCACGGATAAACGAAGCGTTCTGGGCGATGGCGATGTAGGTGCCGCCTATACCTGTCAAAATCCCCGCGATCAGTACCGCGCGGTAACGCAGCCAGTCGACGCTGATCCCAGCCGTATCGACAGCGGCGGGATTTTCCCCCACTGCACGCAGGCGCAGGCCGAAGCGGGTCTTGTAGAGCACCCACCATGTCAACGGCACTGAGAGGAAGGCCAGGTAAACCAGCAGGTTGTGTCCGCCGAGAATCTTCGCATAAAAATCACCCAAAAACGGAATACCTGCAAGCGCCTCTGTGCCCGGCAGGTGAATCGGCATAAAGCGAGCTTCATTGGGCAGTGGCGGGGTCTGGCCGGACTGGTGAAACCATGCGATACCCAGCACAACCGTCATGCCTGAGACGATGATATTGATCGCTACACCGCTGACAACCTGATCTCCCTTGTGGGTAATCGTCGCAAAACCATGCAACAGGCTGAGCACCAAGCCTGTAAGGATCGCAGCACCCAACCCAAGCCATGCCGAGCCTGTCACAGCCGCAACCGCAGCCGAAGCAAACGCTCCGGCAAGGAGTTTGCCCTCAAGACTGATATCGACCACTCCCGAACGCTCAGAAAAAAGCCCTGCCATGGCCGCAAGGATCAATGGGGTCGAGACGCGCATCGTAGCTGAAAGGATCGAAATAATCTCCGTGATCATACTGCTATCCATTCTGCACCTCCTCGAGATGATTTTTGTTACGGCCAAAGAGTCCAAAAAGGCGCTCAAGCCATGGCCGGCTCATATAGGTCAATGCGCCGCTAAAGAGGATAATAAAGCCCTGAATCGCCGTGACCATCTCCCGAGAAATATTGGGCATCTCGAAGCTCAAATCCGCCCCACCCTGATACAGGGCTCCAAATAGGATACTCGCCAGCACAATCCCAAGCGGATGGTTGCGCCCCATGAGTGCCACTGCAATACCGGTAAAGCCATATCCAGCCACGAAGTCCAGCAAGAGTTTGTGCTGGACACCCATGATCTCATTGATCCCGGCCATACCCGCCAGTCCTCCTGAGATGAGCATGGCCAGCATGATGATCTTGCGAGAACTGATCCCGGCATATTCCGCCGCAGGGCTACTGAATCCTACAGTACGGATCGCATAACCCCAACGCGTATGCCAGATAAAGAGCCAGACAAAAAGCCCCGCAACAAGGGCAAAGAAAAAACTGATATTTAGTGGTGAAGCTGCCACATGCAAACCCCAGGAATTGAGGATATCATGCACAAATGGCAGCCAGGCACCCTGCTCAAAAACTCGGCTCTCCGGTGACATACTCCCCGGCACGATGAAGACATTGACCAGCAGATAGACCATGAGGTTGGAGGCGATGAAATTGAACATAATAGTGGTGATGACAATGTGGCTGCCACGATAAGCCTGGAGGTAGGCCGGGATCGCCGCCCATGCCGCACCAAAAAGCATCGCCGCACCGATCGCAAGTGGCAACAGAGCCCAAAAAGGCAACGCATGATCGAAGACCAGCAAAACCAGCGCTACTCCGAGTCCACCGATGTAGGCCTGCCCTTCACCACCGATGTTGAAGAGCATCGCATGAAAAGCAATCGCAACAGCCAGTCCAGTGAAGATAAAGTTGGTCGCATAGTAGAGGGTGTATCCTATCCCCTCGGCATAACCAAAGGCTCCTTGAAACATCACCTCAAAGGCCTTGAAAGGGTTTTCGCCGATAGCGAAGATTACCAAACCAGCGACGATCAACGCCATGGTGATGTTGATGACAGGGATCAGGATCACATCAGCCCAGACAGGCAACGATTTGTTCGGGGTGCTCATGCAGAGATCTCCTTGGGTTGAGATGAAGCGAGGGGGTGTGCGTTGGCCATCATGAGGCCGAGCGTCTTCTCGTCCGCATCGGCTGCCATAATTTCTCCTACAATCCGCCCCTCAAACATCACGATGATCCGATCGGCCAGTCCCATTAATTCTTCGAGTTCACCTGAGACCAGCAGCACAGCACTGCCGCCATCACGCATCGCGACGATCTGCGTATGGATAAACTCAATCGCTCCGATGTCGACGCCCCGTGTCGGTTGTCCAATCATCAAAACTTTGGGGTTGGTTTCCATTTCACGTGCGAGGATCAGCTTCTGCTGATTGCCTCCAGAAAAATTGGCTGATTTGAGCTGCGGGTTGGATGGGCGTACGTCGAAATTCTCCATCACCTGATGGCAATGATCTTCGATCTGCTTGGCGCGTTTAAATATCATCCCGTTGTACCGCGACAGCTTGTGATAACCCAAAATCGAAGTCTCTGTTGCCGCAAACTGGCGTACCAAGCCACGCTTGATGCGGTCTTCAGGGACGTGGGCGACCTGATTTTGGCGGATGGATTCAGGATCGGCGGGACGATCAGGTGTCAGCCGATATCCATTGACGACGGCAGCACCCGATGTTGGTGCCATCATGCCGGAGAGGACTTCGAGCAACTCGCTCTGACCGTTGCCTGAGACGCCTGCCACCCCGACGATCTCGCCTGCACGAATCTGCAGCGAAACTCGATCAAGTCGTGCGACACCGTAATGATCCTTGACTGTCAAGTCCTGGACATCTACGAGCGTTTCACCCAACTTTACGGGGGCTTTGTCTATGTGCATCCGCACCTTGCGTCCCACCATTAACTCGGCCAACTCTTCCTGACTGGTCTCGGATGTCACACGGTTGGCGACGATTTGCCCTTGGCGCATGATCGAGACATTATCGGTCAGATCCATAATCTCTCGAAGCTTGTGGGTGATGATCACTACGGTAGTCCCCTGTGATTTAAGGGCACGCAAGATCGCAAAGAGCTGATCGGCTTCCTGTGGAGTGAGGACACCGGTAGGCTCATCAAGAATGAGGATTTTCGCACCTCGGTAGAGGGCTTTGAGTATTTCGACACGCTGGAGCTGCCCGACGGGCAAGTCACTGATGAGGGCATCCTTGTCGACGTGGAGGCCAAACTCTTGCTCGAGACGGGCGAGCTCTGCGGCTGCTCGCGTCACGCTCTTGGCCAGCATTGCCCCACTCTCGGCGCCAAGCATGACGTTTTCCAATACGGTGAAGTTTTCCACCAGCATAAAATGCTGATGTACCATGCCGATCCCGGCACGTATGGCGTCTGCTGAGTTGCGAATCCGGGTCTTGTCCCCTGAGACATAAATCTCCCCTTTGTCGGCTTCGTAAAAGCCATAAAGGATACTCATAAGAGTTGATTTTCCCGCGCCGTTTTCACCGACAATGCCATGAATCGTCCCCTCAGGGACGATCAGGTTGACATTGTGATTCGCTTGAACCGCACCGAAAGACTTGGAGATGCCGCGTAGATCGATGGCAGCCTTTTCCATTAGTACTTACAGCTGTTGTCGCTCATGTAGTCATGGACGGTGATTTTACCATCAATGATAGCCTGACGGGCCTCATCGACTGCTTTTTTCATGGCCGGAGTGATCAGTTTTTCATTGTATTTATCCAAAGCCCAGCCTACGCCGTTTTCTTTGAGGCCAAGCACCTTGAATCCAGGCTTGAACGTGCCTTCCTTGACCGACTTGAGAAGATCATAAGCCGCGACATCGACGCGCTTGACCATGGAGGTCAGCATGGTGCCAGGCTGGAGATAGTTTTGGTTGGAATCAACACCGATAGCAAGCTTGCCTGCATCTTTGGCTGCCTGATAGACACCGATACCTGTCCCGCCAGCTGCGGCAAAGATGACATCAGCCCCTCGGTCAAACTGACCCTTGGCCAATTCGCCACCACGGCTGGGGTTGTTCCATGCAGAAGGGGTGCTTCCGGTCATGTTTTGGATCACTTCCGCCTTGGGATCTGCGTACTTGACTCCCTGCTCGTATCCACACTCAAATTTACGTATCAGAGGAATGTCCATTCCACCGACAAATCCTACTTTGTGCGTCTTGGATGCCATAGCCGCCAACATACCGACGAGGAATGAACCTTCATGCTCTTTGAATACAATGGACTGAACATTGGGCTTGTTAACCACCATATCAATGATTGCAAACTTGGTCTTGGGGAACTCGCCGGCGACTTTGTCCACGGCTGGCCCTTGAGCAAATCCGATACCCAAGACCGGATTGCCTCCGTGCTGTGCCATCTTGCGGATCGCCTGCTCACGCTGTGTGGCATTGGTGACTTCAAAATACTTATAGTCTGTGCCGGTCTCTTTTTTGAATTTCTCCAATCCGTTGTATACCCCTTGGTTGAACGACTTGTCAAAACGTCCTCCCATATCAAACACAACAGCTGGTTTGAAATCCGTTGCTTGTACCGAGACGGCTACCATGGCCACCGCGGCGGCTATTTTCCACTTTTTCATTTTCTCTCCTTGGTTTTTTGTATTACAATTCTATCGCAACTTATCTTCAATTTAGAGTAAAATTACTCCGGAAGTGACACGGTGCTCTCCAGTGCGATTCGGATCATTTCATCAAACTTCGTCTGGCGCTCCTCAGGCGTCGTCACTGCTCCAGTGACAAGATGGTCAGAGATGCTCAACAGGCAGGCAGCATTTTTGCCCGTAGCCTTGGCATTGGTGAAGAGTCCGGTCGACTCCATCTCCACGCACTGAGCACCGGTGACACGGAGCGTCTCTTCCAGCGGGCGGATACCATAAAAGACATCACTGGAGTGCGTACGCACCTCATGCACTTTGAGCTGGAGGTTGTGCGCCGCCATGCGGATCGTGTCGTTGACACTTTTGGATGGATAGGCCACATGCGACCCCTCTCCAAGTACCAATTCTGAAAAAGCTGTCGAATCGCTATACGCCTCACTCACCAAGACGACATCGTAGACATCCAGTGATGTATCATATGCACCGGAAGAGCCCACGCGGATGATCGTGTCAACCTCATAAAATTTGAACAGCTCATAGGAGTAGATTCCGATGGAGGGTACGCCCATGCCTGATCCGGCGATTGTGATCTCCTTGCCTTTGTACTCTCCGGTAAACATCAGCATATTGCGGACGCCATTGACTTGTCGGACATTTTCGAGATAATTCTCAGCGATAAACTGCGCCCGAAGCGGATCTCCCGGCATCAGGACGACCGAGGCGATCTCCTCTTTTTTGGCTTGGATATGTGGGGTCATGGTGGATTCCTTCAGGTTTTGCATGTAATTGTACGCAAGAAGGATAAAACTAGGATGAAGCGTGTGCTTCAACATGCCGCAAACGCCTACACGCGCTTCACCGGCACCGAGGTGTCATAGCCTAGCTCCCAGTAGTAGTTGTCATTGTAGTCAAACTCGGTGAGGACATCCAGTCCCAGCTTGCGCTGATGCGCTGCAAAGGATCGGGGGTTGATCTTGTTGACAAAGGTCACGAGGATCGGATAGCGACGCGCCATGTTTTCGCGTGCGAAATCGAATATATCGTAGAGCAATGCCGTGCTGCGGTATCGGGTGTCGATGGCGATGGGGCCGTACTGATAGGAGTTGTCCACGCTCAGTCGCTGTCCGAGGTATTCGACCTCACCGAGATGCTCGATCATGTATGCAAACATCGGCCACCGGCTCCAAAACTGCCACGATGCACTCATCACATACGCCACAACCTCTTCGCCTTCTTTGGCGATAAAAAGCCCCTGCTCCTGCTCGATGAGATCCTGTAGCTCTTCGTAGCTGAACGGTGTCGTCACAAAACCATCTTTTTTGTCCTCCTCAGCGATGGTGCTGACCTGATATTTGGCATGGAGCCGAAGGGTCGCTTCGATGTCGTCTATGGTCGCAATTTTCAGTTGCATATTGTTTCCTTTTTCAAAATTATAGGGCGTTGTCCCTCGACAACACCACTCCCACGCAGATTGCAGGAATACCTCTACCCGTGCTCCCGCATCACCGCCACCGTCTCCGAGTCTCCCGCACGCCCCCGCATCTCAAGGTTCTGAACGATCATTTCAAAACGCTCAGGGTTCAGGTGCTGCCCGGCTTTGCGCTTGCCGCTGATGGTCTCTGGGGTGATTCGCACAACAGACGTGGCGCGGATCGCTTTGTCGTATGCCGCATCGCTGAGGGGTGTATAGCCCCCTTTGGGCTGGAGCTTCTCCATGAGTGCCTGCAATACCTGAGCTTTCTCATCCCGATCTTCCACGATCGCCGCCCGCCCCTCGATGCTCACCGAGGCAAAAAACT
>CAZCAZ010000068.1:0-7317 GCA_964496735.1 uncultured Nitratifractor sp.
ATGCGCGGCGTGGGGATTGTCTTTAGCCGCTTCCTGCAGGTGGATGTCAATACCGGCGTCATCATCGGGATGGGGATTGTCTTTGTCTATGCCGTACTGGGCGGCATGAAGGGGATCACCTATACACAAGTGGCTCAGTATACGGTGATGATCATCGCGTATTTGATCCCGGCCATCTTTCTCTCGTTGATGGTAACCGACTCGTTCTTGCCGCAGCTGGGAATTTTTGCCAAGACAACATTTGCATTTAGTGACGGAGTCAAGGAGATACCGGCGGGGACGTATCTCATGCATGCGCTCGATACGTCCCTGACCGATCTGGGCTTCAAAGCCTACACCCAGCCGGGGAACATTTGGAATATGTTTATGCTGACGGTAGCGCTCATGGTAGGAACAGCCGGACTGCCGCACGTCATCGTCCGCTTTTTCACTGTCCCCAAAGTCAAAGATGCACGCGCATCCGCTGGCTGGGCGCTGCTCTTTATCGCTTTGCTGTACACCACGATCGCGTCGGTCGCTGCTTTCTCTCGGGTCAACACGATCGACCGTATTCAAAATGTTGAGTACAAAACCTGGGTCACGCAAGGGGTCAAGAAGTCCGACGGGCGCGAAAACCACGGCTCATGGTTCCGCACTTGGGAAAAGGGTTCTCTGCTGGCCTGGAACGACCGCAACGGTGACGGCAAGATTCAATATGCTGCCGGCAAGGCCTTTGATGACAAAAAAGGCAAACCGCACTTTGATGGGACCAAGACGGCCGCTGACGGACACCGCTTGACCACCAACGCGATCCCGGCCAAGGGCGCCAAGCCTTTTGACAATGAGGTCTACATCGACCGGGATATCATCGTCTTGGCCAACCCAGAGATCGCCAACTTGCCCAACTGGGTGATAGCACTCATTGCCGCCGGAGGATTGGCTGCAGCGCTCTCGACAGCAGCAGGCTTGCTACTGGTCATCTCGGCATCCATCTCGCATGACCTGCTCGGTCAAGTCATCTACAAAGATGCCAAAACAGGCAAATCAAAACTGAGCGAAAAGGCAGAGCTCATGGCCGCACGCCTTGCGGCGGTGGCCGCCATCATGGTGGCGGGGTATCTGGGAATCAATCCGCCGGGCTTTGTGGCGCAGGTGGTTGCCTTCGCCTTTGGTCTGGCAGCGGCATCCTTCTTCCCTGCGATTATCCTCGGAATTTTTGACAAGCGGATGAACAAGGCGGGTGCAGTGACCGGGATACTGACCGGTCTGATTTTTACCTTTGGCTATATCGTCTACTTCGTTTTCATGGGTGGCGACAAGTCAGATTACCTCTTTGGTATTGCCCCCACAGGTATCGGTACGCTGGGGATGGTGCTTCACTTCATTGTGGCATACGTGGTGTCACGTGTCACAGCACCTCCACCGCAGCATATTCAGGATTTGGTTGAAAACATTCGTGTCCCACGCGGGGCAGGCAAAGCACACGATCATTGATCGAGTCCGAGGCGCTCTGCGTCTCGGTGCTTTGTCCATTGGATATCGGTGTCCTGACCTGTGTGACCGATATCTCATGGACACATGTGCATGTGTTTATGGCACAGTATCCCAAAAAGGAGTTGCGTGAGCTTCAAAGATCAAAAAGATTTTTTACGAAATATTTGTCCTTTTTGTGAGCTGACTGATGCGCAACTTGAGGAGGCCATCCGGCACATCGAGATCGGTTTTTATCCGCATGGAACAACCTTGATATCCGTCGGGGATCGGATTGAGGCTTTTTACATGGTCATCAAGGGAGAGGTCAAAGCACATGATGTATCCCATACGCTGCTACGGGTGTATCATGCCAATGAGGGTTTTGACGGTCAGGCCATTTTGGAGGGAGAATCGACGGCACAGTATGAGGTCACAGAGGATCTGATTTGCTATGAGCTGAGTGCCCAGGCCTTTATGCAGCTCTTTGAGTCGAGCGAGTCTTTTCGGCAGTTTTATCTCATGGATATGGTGGACCGGATCCACTACCTCAAAAAGCGCGCTACGGCATCGGATTTGAGTGCCTTTATGGTTGCAAAGGTGAGCGACTCGTATCTGCATCCTCCTTGTATTGTGCCTGAGGAGACATCCCTGTCTGCAGCACTCAAGCGATCCGTCGAGGCCAAAAGCTCTTCAATGATTGTCCAAAAAGGAGACCAATACGGCATTGTGACCGACAGCGACATCAAGCATATGTTGGCTGCGGGCACACTGGAACTCGACCAGTCCATCAGCTCGATCGCCCATTTCCCCCTGATTACTGCTGAGGCAGATGAGTTTCTTTTTCATGTCTATTTGCAGTTGATACAGCGCGACATCAAACGCATCGGCGTCCTGCATGAGGGCAAACTTATCGGCATGCTCGAACAGATCGATGTGTTGAGCTATTTTGCCAACCACTCACATCTGGTGACGGTCAAGATCGAAAAAGCCGAAACCATTGATGCCCTGAGGGAGGCAAGCCTGGACTACCTCAATATCGTACGCAAACTCTATGCACAAGGGGTCAAGACGCGCTACATAGCCAAGCTGGTCTCGGAGATCAATCGCAAAGTGTTTGTGCGGCTTTTTGAAATGATTCTTCCCAAGGCCATGCGTGACGATTGTGCCCTGATCGTCATGGGCAGTGAAGGGCGAGGCGAGCAGATCATTCGTACCGACCAGGACAACGGCCTCGTGCTGCGCGATGGAGTCGACCCCTCCAGCTATTACCCCTACATGCAGACACTGAGCGAGACACTGGTCACGTTTGGGTATCCGTCTTGCGAAGGGGAGGTGATGGTCTCCAATCCATTCTGGTGTAAATCCCAGAGCGATTACCGTCAGCAGATTGACCATTGGGTTGATACACCCGAAATGGAAAGCTTCATGGAGTTTTCCATCTTTTTTGATGCACAATGTGTGGCAGGAGAGGCTGCGCTGCTTGATGTACTCAAGGGGCATCTCATGGCCCGAGTCAACCAGCATGATGATGTCTATATAGCGCATTTTGCCAAGCTGACGACCTTGTTTGAGACCCCCGTAGGCTTTTTCAGCACCTTTATGCATCGTGATCGTCGGATTGATCTCAAAAAGGCAGGGATTTTCCCTATTGTGCAGGGCGTACGTTCCCTTGCGCTGCACTACAAAATACCCAAACTTTCGACTGTGGAGCGGATAAAAGCCTTGCATCAGGCATCCATACTGGAGGAGGGCATGGCCAAAGAGTTGGTCGAGGCATTTGATGTGCTTTTTTATCTGCGTCTCTCCCAGCAGTTGGAAAGTCTCAATCAAAACGAGAACCCCTCCAACATCGTCACGACGGATCACTTGAGCAAGATACAGCGCGATCTGCTCAAGGATGCTTTGCATATAGTCGAGGGATTCAAACGCTTTATTGTACGACATTTTTCGTTGGAGAATCTGGGATGATCGCATCACTAAAGCAACGCATCAACCGCAAAAGGCTTCGCGACGAGCATTATGCCTATTTGTTCGATACTCCTACCGAGGATGAGGTGGTAGTGCTCGACACGGAAACCACCGGTCTCGACCCAAAAAAGGACGCCATTCTTTCCGTCGGAGCTGTCATTGTCAGAGCCGGGAGGATACGCATGAATCAATCGTTTGAACGCTTTGTTCGCCCACCGGGGGATATCAGCGAAGCGAGCATCAAAATCCATCATTTGCGGGCTTGCGACATGGCCGATGCAGAGGAGATCGAACCGGTGATTTATGACCTCTTGGATTTTATCGGCAATCGCCCCATTGTGGGCTACTATATCGGCTTTGACCATGCCATACTCAGCCGCTATGTGCGCCAGATGATTGGTGTCACTTTGCCGAATGCGACCATTGAGCTTTCTGCCATGTATTATCGTCGATACCGGCGGAAATCGGCATATGAGCAAGTCGATCTAAAATTCGATACAATAATGGAAGCGCTTTCTTTGCCGCGCCTAGGGAAACACGATGCGCTCAACGATGCCATCATGTCAGCACTGATCTATCTCAAGTTGCTGACCATGCCAGAGTACAAGGGAGCCTATGCGTAATCGAGCCTTAGGGTAGAGCTGGGTGGAGCTGCGTGCTCAGCCTTGTTGTATCTTAACATCAAAAAGGAGACATGATGACCGACAATATTTTCTACCCCAATAAGGAACTTTTTCCCGACTCACCAATCAAGAGTATGGAAGAATACAAAGATCTCGTTGAAAAATTCGAGAAGAACTATGAGGGAACCTGGGAAGAGTTTGCCCGAGACAAGATCGACTGGCATAAGCCCTTTGACCGCGTGCTCAACGAAGACGATGCGCCCTTTTATAAATGGTTTGAAGGGGGCGAGCTTAATGTCGCCTATCAGTGTGTGGGACGGCATTTGGCCACGCGCAAAAACAAGGCAGCGATTATTTTTGAGGGGGACAATGGCGATCAGCGTATCCTGACCTATCGGGAGCTCTATTACGAAGTCAACAAGACAGCCAATCTCTTCCGCAATCAGTTTGATGTCAAGAAAGGCGATCGCGTCGTCCTCTATATGCCGATGATTCCTGAAGCGGCCATTGCGATGCTGGCCTGTGCCAAGCTCGGGGCAATCCACTCGGTGGTCTTTGGCGGCTTCTCAGCTGAAGCCTTGCGTGACCGTATCATGGACGCCGAAGCCAAGCTGGTGGTCACCGCCGATGGAGCCTTCCGAAAAGGCAAGCCCTATATGCTCAAGCCCATTGTAGACAAAGCCCTCGAGAGTGGCTGTGATTCGGTCAAGGCGGTCTGCGTCGTCGAGCGCAACGGCGAAGAGATCCATTGGGAGCCAGGGCGGGATTATTCCTATAATGAAATGGTCAAGAGCGAATCCCTTCAGTGTGAGCCTGAGATTGTCGATGCAGAACATCCGCTCTTTTTGCTCTATACTTCTGGCAGTACGGGCAAGCCCAAAGGGGTTCAGCACAGCACAGCTGGGTATATCCTCTGGGCGCAGATGACGATGGAGTGGGTCTTCGATGTACAAGAAAATGATACGTTCTGGTGTACCGCCGATGTGGGCTGGATCACAGGGCACACCTACATCGTCTATGGGCCGCTGGCCGCTGGGGCAACGACGGTGATGTTTGAAGGCGTCATGACCTTCCCGGATGCGGGTCGGGCATGGAAAATGGTCGAAGAGTACCAAGTCAATCAGTTCTACACCGCTCCCACTGCTATTCGTCTTTTGCACAAGATGGGCAAGGACGAACCGGCCAAATACGACCTCTCATCCTTGCGCGTATTGGGAACGGTCGGGGAGCCAATCGATCCTCCAGCATGGAAATGGTACTACGAAGCGGTCGGCGGCGGCAAGGCCAGTATCGTCGACACATGGTGGCAAACCGAGACAGGAGGACACATGATCAGCCCTCTGCCTTCTGCAACCCCAGTCAAGCCTGCCTGCGCCACGTTTCCCCTGCCGGGCATCCAAGCAGAGGTGATCAATCCAGACGGCACCAAGCCTGAGGTGGGCGAACAGGGTCTCATGTGTATCACCAAACCTTGGCCGAGTATGATTCGCAATATCTGGGGCGATCCTGAGCGTTTCAAAAAGGCATATTTTGGCGATGCAGTCAAAGATGGCAAGCCGGTCTATTTCTCTGGCGACGGTGCCATTATGGATGCCGAGGGCTACATCACCATCACCGGACGCACCGACGATGTCATCAACGTTTCCGGCCACCGCATGGGGACAGCCGAAGTCGAATCGGCGATCAAAAAACATCCCAATGTCGCTGCCGTGGCTGTCGTAGGCAAGCCGCATGAGATCAAAGGAGAGGGCATCTTTGCCTATGTTGTGCTCAAGGACGCCCCCGCCAAGGCGGAGGATGAAACGGCTGAGGATCTCGAGATGATCAAAGAGATCAATGCCATCATCAAGCAGGAGATTGGTGCTATCGCTATGTGCGATGCCATGGCATTCGTCTCCGATCTGCCCAAAACGCGCTCAGGCAAAGTGATGCGTCGCCTCCTGCGTGCCATCGCCAAAGGGGAAAAGATCACCCAAGATACATCAACGCTCGAAAACCCCGCCATTGTCGGGGAGATCGAAGCCCTCGTCAACGGAGCATAGTGCCTCCTGGAGCTTCTTCTGTGAAGCTCCAAAACTATTTTTTGCCTCATGTTTTATACATTTATACCTCTGCATTAACTATTTCTTCACAATTATTGATTATAATAAAGGAAGCATTATTACTGTAATGCCAAATTTCATCCAAAAGGACACCCATGAAAAAACTTTTACTTGTCATGATCGCATTGGCTGTTTCGGTCGCCTATGCACTCAACCCACAGACTGCATCCAAAGAGGAACTGATGCATATCAAAGGTATTGGCCCAGTCAAAGCCGCCGCCATCATGAAATATCGCCGCAGTCATAAGATACGCACCCGAGAAGATCTTGCCAAAGTAGAGGGCATCGGTGAGGCCATTGCAGATAACTGTTTTAGTGATGTCAAGGTTGGCGATGTCAAGCAGAAAAAACGTATCGTCAATAGTGAGAAAATGGGTGCAAAAAAAGCGAAGAAGAAAGTCGCGAAAACATCCAAATCTTCTGATAAACTTGCAGCAAAGCTGGATAAAGACAAGGCTACACTCAAAAAAGACCGAGCCGCGCTTCGTGCAGCCAAAAAAGCAAAAGATACCAAAAAGGTCGCTTCGCTTGAGAAGAAGATTGCCAAAGACCAAGAGCGCATTACCAAGGACAAGAAGAAGGTCAAAGATGCCAAAGCAAAAGCCAAAAAAGCCAAAGCAAAAGCCAGCAAGTCCAAAACCAAGGTAAGCAAAGCAAAAGAGGATCTCAAAAAAGCCAAAAAAGAGAAGGCCGCCAAGACCGGCGACACCAAGAAAAAAGCCGCGGCAGCCAAAAAGGCCAAAGCTAAGCTTGCCAAAGACAAAGCCAAACTCAAAAAAGACATGGCCGATCTCAAAAAAGCCACCAAAGCCAAAGACAAAAAGAAGATCGCCAGCCTCAAGAAGAAGGCCAAAGATGCCAAAGCAAAAGCCAAAAAAGCCAAAGCAAAAGCCAGCAAGTCCAAAACCAAGGTAAGCAAAGCAAAAGAGGATCTCAAAAAAGCCAAAAAAGAGAAGGCCGCCAAGACCGGCGACACCAAGAAAAAAGCCGCGGCAGCCAAAAAGGCCAAAGCTAAGCTTGCCAAAGACAAAGCCAAACTCAAAAAAGACATGGCCGATCTCAAAAAAGCCACCAAAGCCAAAGACAAAAAGAAGATCGCCAGCCTCAAGAAAAAAATCGCCAAAGACAAAGCCCGAATCAAAAAAGATCAGGATGCGATGAAGTAATCGCTC
>CAZCAZ010000069.1:0-7278 GCA_964496735.1 uncultured Nitratifractor sp.
CCGAGACAACGTCATTATATCCATATTCACCATCAAGAAGAATGGCACAAGGGTGGATTTGTTTGGTATCTTTGAGAATTGCTTCGACCATCAGTGACGTCGATTTGGCTGGAGCATAATAGGCTGATCCGGTCTTGAGGTAGCCAACGATCTCTGCCCCGCCATGCTTGGTGCGCTCGATGACATCAAGGATCTCCTCCTCATCCAGCACATCACTCAGCGGCACACCAGCTACGGTAGAGAATTTAGGCAATGGCACCATATCATCCCCATGGCCTCCCATCACCGAAGCCCGAATCTGCCCGGCTCCATAACCGATCTTTTCGTAGATAAAATGTGCCATCCGTGCGCTATCGAGGATGCCAGCCATCCCCAAGACGCGCTCACGGGGAAAGCCACTCTCTTTGAGCGCCACGTAGGTCATGACATCGAGAGGGTTGGAGACCATGACGATGATTGAGTTGGGAGCATGCTCTTTGACATCGGCAACAACCTGCTTGGTAATATCTGCGTTGATCATCAGGAGGTCTTCGCGGCTCATCCCTGGTTTTCTGGGGCTGCCTGCCGTGATGACGACGACATCACTTCCGGCTAAATCCGAAGCATCTTCGGCGACCGTCACGACAGTGTGACTGCGTGCTGCATTGACAGCTTGAGACATGTCGAGGGCTTTGCCTCGGGCAATATCCGGTGCGCGGTCTCGCAACACGATCTCGTGACAGACACCCTTCATGGCCAGCGAATAAGCGACAGTAGCTCCGACATTTCCTGCGCCGATTATGGCGACTTTTTTTCCTTTACTCATGGTGCTCCTTTGGTAGATCGCCTTCTGTTTCCAAAACATAATTCAAACTATAAAAAGTCTCAATTATGTTCTGTGGTACACAAAAGGGGTTAAGTATTGATTGTCGTATGCCCTACCGAAATATGGTAGAGCATACAAGCATGTACACAATTAGATTGCGTCAATGATCGCATTCAACGTCTTGCTGGGGCGCATAGCTGCTTCGGCTTTGGCATCATCGGGGTGGAAATATCCGCCAATATCCTGAGCTTGACCTTCTACAGCAAGCAATTCCTCTATAATGGTCGCTTCATTCTCTTTGAGTGCTTGAGCCACAGGAGCAAACTTGGCTGCTAAGTCAGCATCCTTTCCATTGGCCAGTGCATCCGCCCAGTATTGTGCGACGAAAAAGTGGGAAGCTTTGTTGTCTGGCTGACCTACTTTGCGTCCTGGTGCTTTGTTGTTGTCAAGGTAGCCATCGTTGGCGGCATCCAATGCATCAGTAAGTGCCTGCAATTTGGCATCCGATTTTTTCTGCCCAATAAATCGAAGCGACTCCGCCAAGGCAAGGAATTCACCCAAGCTGTCCCAGCGAAGATGCCCTTCAGCAAGGAATTGATCGACATGCTTGGGTGCTGAACCACCTGCACCGGTCTCATACAGTCCGCCGCCAGCCAATAAAGGGACAATCGAAAGCATCTTGGCTGATGTGCCCAGCTCAAGGATCGGATACATATCGGTCAAATAATCCCTCAAGACATTGCCAGTGACAGCAATCGTGTTTTTCCCTTCGCGCACTCGTGCATTGGTCAAGCGCGTAGCGGCTGCAACATCCAAGATCTGAATATCGAGCCCATCGGTGTCAAACTCGGGAAGGTACTGGTTGACCTTGGCAATCATCTGCGCATCATGCGCCCGATTTTTATCCAGCCAAAAGATCACAGGTACCTGCTCGATCTGCCCGCGCTCGACGGCCAAGCGTATCCAGTCTTTGATCGGAATGTCCTTGGCACGGCTCATACGCCAAATATCACCTTGCTCACATTCAAAGCGCATAAGCTCTGTGCCATCTTCGGCTGTGACGGTAACGGTGCCAGCTTCAGCCAACTCAAATGTCGTAGGGTGCGAACCATACTCTTCGGCCTTTTGTGCCATGAGGCCGACATTGGCCATGGATCCCATGGTGCTCACATCGTACTGTCCGTTGGCTACGCAGTCATTAACCATCTCTTCATAAAAAATACCGTACGTAGCATCCGGGATCACTGCCACGCATTCGACCGCATCCCCGTTGCGATTCCATTGCTTGCCGCCCTCACGGACAACAACCGGCATGGAGGCGTCAATAATCACATCATTGGAGGCATTAAAGTTGGTTTGTCCCTTGTCTGAATCTACCATGGCGATCTCTGGGCTGTCAGACTCTACTACGGCCTGAAAAGCCGCCTTGATTTCGGCTTCTTTTGCATGACCAGCAATTTTCTTCTCAAGATCAGACATACCAAGATTTGGGTTGACATTGAGCTCTGCAAAGGTCTCAGCATATGCATCAAACACGCTTTGAAAGAAAACTTCAAAGGCGTGGCCAAACATAATCGGATCAGAAATTTTCATCATAGTGGCTTTGAGATGAATCGACCACAAGACACCCTTGGCCTTGGCTTCATCAATCGTCTTTTGGATGAAGGCTCTGAGCTTGGCAACGGACATAAAAGTACCATCGAGTATCTCGCCATCGAGTGCATCAATTGTCTTGAGTTCGCTTCCATTGAGGGCAATGGTAACTTTTTGCGCTTTGTCTATCGTAACAGATTTTTCGTTACCATAAAAGTCTCCCTCTCCTCCCATGTGTGCAACATAGGCCTTGGAATTCTCGGCAAATGCTTTGAGGCGATGGGGATGATTTTGCGCGAAACGCTTGACTGCTTTGGCCGCACGGCGATCGGAGTTTCCTTCGCGCAATACTGGGTTGACGGCTGAGCCAAGGCATGTATTATACTTGGCACGAGTCGCCTGCTCTTCGTCTGTTTCGGGGTTTTCGGGGAAATTAGGTATATCGTAGCCCTGCCCCTGAAGTTCGGCGATACACTCCTTGAGTTGCCCAATCGAGGCGGAGACATTGGGAAGCTTGATGATGTTGCCTTCGGGCTGCATGACCACCTCGCCCAGTTTGGCCAAATTGTCTTCGGCCAATCCCATGGCAGCCAAAACTCGGCCGGCAAGTGAAATATCAGATGTCTCTACATTGACGCCTGCTGCTTTGGTAAAGGCATTGACAATGGGAAGTAGCGAATAGGTCGCCAGTGCGGGTGCTTCGTCGATCTTGGTCCAGATAATAGTGGAACTCATGTCGGCTCTCCTAAGTGTGTAATATTTGCATAGAGATTGTAGCAATATGCAACATGAGGACACGTTAAAGGAGAGAAAAAAGCTCCGAATGTTTCATGAGTGTTTCTGAATGATACACGTCAGCTGGCAGCCAATGTTTCCATCTCATAAACGCCCAGCTCCTTGGCTTCGATGAGAAATCGCTCACTCACCTGCATCTTGGATTCAATCACCACATCGACCAGCTTGCTCTTGATCCGGAGTTGGAGCGGACGTTTGCCTGGATGTTTTTCTGCTAGACAAAAAAGCTCTTCAGCGATCTTGGGATCAGGCATAAGATTGAGAGCGATGATCAGTGGTGGCTGCTCAGGCTCAGGTGTGTGATGCGTCTCTTTTTTGACTGTGACTTTTTCTTTTTTGGCGTCTTGAAGGGATTTGATCTTGAGAATATTCATCCGTGTGTACTCCCCGTCTCTTCCGATCTTGACTTTGAATGCGATGGGTTTCGTGATATCAAACTTCTCTTCGAGCTCTTTGAGGCGATTTTCAAAAAGCATCAACTCAATGCTTCCATGCAAATCCATGATGCTCGCAATACCAAATTTGTTACCTTTTTTACTAATCTTCTCTGTGATCCCTTCAATTTTTCCGATAAAAAGTGCGTGCGACCCATCCGCCAACTCGTCAATCTCAGAGCTCAGCGTGTAGTCAATGCCTGCCAATTCATCTCGGTATTTATCCAGCGGATGACCCGAGACATAAAAGCCAAGTGATTCTTTTTCAAACTCCAGTATTTGCATTGCCTCGTATTCATCCATATGATTCAGCTCTATTGCAACACTCGTCATCTCTTCGCCGCCACCAAAGAGCGATCCGACGGCCATCTTCTTGGCCTCCCCTGCTTTTTTGGCTGCTTCGACAATGGTTTCGATCTGCACCAACATTGCCTGACGCGAATACTCAAAACTATCCAATGCCCCGGACTTGATGAGTGCTTCGACCACTTTTTTGTTGACCTTGGATGCATCAATGCGAGAGACGAAATCACTCAAGCCGCTAAATGCACCTTCTTTGCGTGCTTCGAGAATTGAACGGATTGCAATGTCTCCAGCTCCTTTGATGGCACCGAGTCCAAAAATAACCGATTCTTTTCCCTCGATATTTCCTGCGATAAATTCCAAATCTGAGCGATTGATATCCGGTGGCAAAAACTGGATATCCATGTGTCCCAGCTCATCGACATACTTGACCACTTTGTCGGTATTGTTCTTCTCCAGCGTCAGGATAGCCGCCATAAATTCAGTGGGATAGTAGTATTTGAGATAGGAAGTATAGAACGTCACCATCGCATAGGCTGCTGAGTGGGACTTGTTGAATCCATATCCGGCAAATTTCAAGATCAGGTCAAAAAGAGCGCCTGATTTTTCCTGATCGTAGCCGTTGGCAACTGCTCCTTCGACAAACTCTTGTTTGAGTTTATCCAGGAGTGCCTGATCCTTTTTCCCCATACCACGGCGCACCAAATCTGCGCCCCCGAGACTAAAGCCTCCGATCGTCTGTACGATCTGCATGACTTGCTCTTGGTAGACAATGACGCCATAGGTAGGCTCAAGAATCGGCTTCAATTCCGGAAACATATAGGCCGATTCGGCTCGGCCATGTTTTCGGTCGACAAAGTCTTCCACCATGCCTGACTCCATCGGCCCCGGCCGATAGAGCGCCAGCATTGCGATGACATCTTCGAAACCATCCGGCTTGAGCTTGCGTGCCAAATCCCGCATCCCGCTCGACTCGATCTGAAACAGCCCCAGCGTCTCCCCAGTGCCAATATACTCATAGACCTTGGGATCATTGATATCCTCTTCCACAAAGTTAATGCGCTTGCCGTGGCGTTTTTCAATCAGCTGCAAGGCTTCTTCGATCACAGTAAGGGTCTTAAGACCAAGGAAGTCAAACTTGATCAGATCCACATCTTCGACATACTTTCCACTGTATTGCGTCGCGAGCGTGTCCATCCCTGAAGGCTTGAACAGTGGAGTTTTTTGCCAGAGTGGCTCATTGGAGATTACCACCCCAGCTGCGTGAGTGCCTGCGTTGCGATTGAGTCCTTCGAGTGCTTGAGCAAATTTCCATACGCGTGCTGCCTGGGGGTCACTCTCGGTGAGCTCCTTGATCTTGGGCTCTTTTTCGTATGCACCGTCCAGGTCGATGCCCAACTCGTCCGGGATCAGTTTGGCAAAAGCATCGGCTTTGGCATAAGGCATATCCAACACTCGTGCAACATCCCGGATCACCCCTTTGGCCATCAATTTACCAAAGGTGATAATCTGTGCGACGTTGACTCGGCCGTATTTTTCCACCACGTAGTCGATAATCTCCTGCCTGCGCGCCTGACAAAAGTCCATATCGATATCCGGCATGCTCACACGCTCCGGGTTGAGAAATCGCTCAAACAGCAGGCCATAAGGTATCGGATCAATATCGGTAATCCGCAGCGAGTAGGCCACCAGCGACCCTGCCGCTGATCCTCTTCCAGGGCCAACAGGGATCCCCATCTGTTTGGCCACATCGACAAAGTCCCAAACGATGAGCATGTAGCCGGGAAACTTCATGCTGTTGATGATCTCAATCTCTACCTCCAGACGATCCCGATATTCTTGATGTTTCTCCTCAGGGACGATCTTGAGTCGTTCATCAAGCCCTTGACGGGCTTCATGCATAAAGAGAATTTTGTCATTTTCCAGTGAATATTCCACCTCGGGTTCCGGCAATGTCAAGCCCGCTGCTTCTGCTCGATCTCGAGCAAATTTAAAGTTTGGCGGCGTGGGATCTCCCAGCTTGATCTCCAGATTGCATTTCGCGACGATCTCCTGTGTGTTCTCTATCGCTTCAGGAATATCGACGAAAAGTTTGGCCATCTCTTCAGGTGACTTGACGTAGAACTCCTGCACAGAGTGACGCAGACGGTCGGGGTCATCGTAGAGTTTGTTCATTGCGATGCACATGAACGCCTCATGCGCTTCAGCATCTTCCTGGACGGTGTAGTGTGTATCATTGGTGGCGACAATTTTGATCCCGGTCTCCTGGGAGAGCTGGATGATTTGCTTGTCGATGCGCTGCTGATCTCCGATCCCGTGCCGCATCATTTCGAGGTAAAAATCCTCACCAAAGAGCTCTTGGTATCGCAAAGCCACCTCTTTGGCCGCCTCGTATCCCTGTGCGCCATTCTTGACATTGCGCTCACTGAGGTTTAGTTGCCAGTTAACTTCTCCTTGCAAGCATGCCGAAGAGCACACAAGTCCCTCGGCGTGGTCTTTGAGCAAATCCCAGTTGATCCGGGGATAGTAGTAAAAGCCATCAATATACGCCTTGGAACTTAGGAGCATGAGGTTTTTGTATCCGATATCGTTTTTGGCATATAAACACAAATGATAGCGCTGTCGGACGCTCTTGTCGCCGAGGTCTTCTTGGTTGTGCAGATACGCTTCCATGCCGATAATGGGTTTGATCCCCTCCGATCGCATGGTATTGTAGAAATCAATGGTACCGAACATGTTGCCATGATCGGTCATTGCCACGGAGTCCATCCCCAGCTCTTTGACCTTCTTGGCTAGCGCCTTGATCTTGTTGGCGCCGTCGAGCAGGGAGTATTCGGTGTGCAGGTGGAGATGGGTAAATTTGGGTGTGTCGGACATGGAAACCTCACAGGCGATTTTGTTATTTGGAATATATCAGAGGGGGGGTTAGAGGGAGTTGAGAGAGGAGGAAAAATTGACTACTGATTCCTTGTTCTGCTATGACACCGAAGCATCTTTTCGCTCTGCCATATAACCCTTTAGCCGCTCCACACCTTCCCGCATATGCTCGATTTCCCGCGTGTAGGAGAAGCGTAGATAGTGGGTCGTGCCATGGGAGCCGAAATCGATCCCCGGTGTCACAGCAACATGGCAGGCCTCCAGCAACTCCTCGGCAAAAGCGACACCGTCATCGCTGTAGGCGGAAATATCACACCAAAGATAAAAGGCGCCATCAGGGGGTGCGTCGATAGGAAAGAGGGGACTGAGCGCTTCGTAGAGATAGTCGCGCCGCTGGCGGAAGGTTTCGCGTACTGTGCTCAGGTAATCGTAATCGAAAGCTTCCAGCGCGGCATACTGGCTCAGCGTCGG
>CAZCAZ010000070.1:0-7239 GCA_964496735.1 uncultured Nitratifractor sp.
TCGGTCGTTGAGGAGCTTGATCAGGTTGCCGACGTATTCATTGGGGGTGAGGATGGTCGCCTTGACATAAGGCTCATAAATCGTATCGATCTTTTGCGGCTCGGGGAGCTCGCTGGGGTTTTGGATCTCGATCCGATCCCCGTTGGTCTGGAGCACTTCATAGACCACCGTAGGGGCTGTGGCGATGAGGTCGAGGCCAAACTCACGCTCGAGACGTTCCTTGACCACTTCCATGTGAAGCATCCCGAGAAAGCCAGTACGAAAACCACTTCCCAATGCCAACGAACTCTCCGGCTCAAAGGCCAGTGCGCTGTCGTTGAGCTTGAGTTTATTGAGGGCATCGCGAAGCTCCTCAAACTTGTCGGTCTCTATCGGGTAAATCCCGGCAAAAACAAAAGGCTTGGCCGGAGCAAATCCCGGGATGGCCTCCTCGGTCGGCTCCTGACTGTCCGTGATGGTGTCACCGACCTTGAGGCCATCGACGGTCTTGAGTCCCATGACGACGATCCCGATTTCACCCGTGCGTATCTCTCCTGTTTTGATCGGGGCGATGGGGTTGGGATACATGAGATTGAGAACCGTGTGCTCCTCACTGGTGCCCATCACCTTGATCTTTTGCCCTTTGGTGATGCTGCCGTCAAAGACACGCACCAAGGCCAAGGCGCCAAGGTAGTTGTCAAACCAGCTATCATAAATCAGAGCCTTGGTCGGCCGTTGACTCTCTCCTGTGGGCGCGGGGACTTTCTCGACAATGGTGTCGATGAGATCCTTGACTCCCTGTCCGGTCTTGGCCGAGATGAGGTTGTGCTCGGTGCAGTCTAGGCCGATGGCCTCTTCGACCTCAGTCAAGACCCGATCAGGATCGGCAGCGGGCAGATCGATCTTGTTGACCACGGGGAGCAATTCGAGGTCATTTTCAAGCGCAATGTAGACATTGGCAATCGTTTGAGCCTCGACCCCTTGAGCCGCATCGACAATAAGAAGCGCTCCGTCACTCGACGCGAGCGAGCGGCTTACTTCATAAGAGAAGTCAACATGGCCTGGGGTGTCAATGAGATTGAGGATATAGTGTTCACCGTCTTTGACATAGTCCAGACGCACCGATTGAGCCTTGATCGTGATGCCGCGCTCTTTTTCGATATCCATGGTGTCCATGATTTGTGCCGACATTTGACGATCAGAAACCGCGCCGCACTCTTGGATGATGCGGTCAGCCAGCGTCGATTTGCCATGGTCGATGTGGGCAATAATGGAGAAATTTCGGATATGAGTCTGGGGTACGTTTGGCATAAAATTCCTAATTCAAATCAGGTAGTTTCAAAGAGCGAATTGACGCTCTCGTTGTTGGAGACGCGACGAATCACTTCGCCGAGCATGGGAGCCGAGGAGAGCATCTTGATCTTGGAGCAGTTGCGGGTCATGGGGATGGTATTGGAGACGACCAGCTCATCAAGGGCACCGTTTTCGATCCGCTCAAGTGCCGGGCCGGAGAGCACGGGGTGGGTACAGCAGGCCATGACGCTCGCAGCACCAAGGTCTTTGAGAGCTTGAGCTCCTTTGACCATCGTACCGGCCGTATCAATCATATCGTCAATAAGGATGATGTCTTTGCCGGCTACGTCTCCGATGACATTCATTACTTCGCTCTCATTGGCCTTTTCACGGCGCTTGTCGACGATCACCATGTCCAGACCCAGTATCTTGGCAAAATAGCGCGCCCTGGCTACCCCGCCAATGTCAGGGGAAGCGATCACGGGGTTGGCAAAGTTTTTGTTTTTGATGTACTCAAGAAACAGAATGGCGCCGTAGAGGTTGTCCACAGGAATATCAAAAAATCCCTGAATCTGAGATGCATGCAGGTCCACTGTCACCATCCGGGTGACGCCGGCTGTCTCCATCAAGTTGGCAACCAGTTTGGCCGAAATAGGGACACGTGGAGCCGCTTTGCGATCCTGTCGTGCGTAGCCATAGTAGGGGACGACGGCGGTGATCGAGTTGGCCGAAGAACGCTTGAGTGCATCGGTCATAATGAGCAGCTCCATCAAGTTGGCGTTGGCCGGAGCCGATGTGGGTTGGATAATGAAGATATCCTTCCCGCGCACGCTCTCGGCGATCTGTACGCTGATCTCGCCATCAGAGAAGCGGCTGATCTTGGCCACTGAGAGAGGCATTTCGAGGTATTTGGCGATCTCTTCGGCCAGTTCGGGGTTGGCAGTTCCGGAAAAAAGCATATAGTTGCTCATGGATATGACCTTTGGGGTTAAGTGCGCGTATTGTACTCAAAACTTGGTAAAAGTGACCTCAAAAACTCCACCGTGTTGCCCCAAAAGGCACTTCAAAGCCCAAAGAGTTTACACTTCTCTCATGATTCGCAAAACGCTCAAAGGCCGCAAAGGCAAGACCAGCTCCAAAATACAAGCCTTGCTAGACAAGTATAAGTTGCCCCATGGCTATTTTGGTACCAACCGCCGCAGCATGACGCGCGGGATCGCTATCGGATGGTTTTGGGGGTCGATCCCCATGCCCATGCAGATGGGCGGCGTCCTCGCGATCACGCCCTTTGTGAAATTTAATGTCCCCATTGCCATCGCTTTCGTGTGGCTCAGCAACCCCCTCACCTACCCTCCAATCTTTTACGGCGAGTACCTTATCGGCAATTTTTTACTCGGACGTGAATCCATCGAAGGGATCGAGCTGACAATGCAATGGTTTCATGCCCACTGGGGGCAGATCGCAACCTCTCTCTATGTCGGGGCTTTTTTTGTCGCCACCGTGCTCAATGTCGGCGTGTACGCTTTGGTCAACTGGCTCTGGATTCGTTCGGTTAAATTTGAAAAACGCCACAAAGAAGCTCTGCGCCGAAGACGAAAAACAAATCGATCCCTACAAAAGGAATACTAGATGCCTACACGCACGGATGCCCTCGCCCTACTCCAAGAATACAACAGCAGCCCCGCACTCGTCCAACACGGACTGCAGGTCGAAGCCTGCATGCGGTATTTCGCCCGCCAAACCAACGGAGATGAGGAGACCTGGGGCATCGTCGGACTCCTGCACGATCTCGACTACGAACAATACCCCGATCAGCACTGCCACAAAGCGGCAGAGATCATGCACGCTCGCGGCTACGATGAGGCCATCATTCGTGCCATGATGAGCCATGGATACGGGATCGTCACCGATGTGGAGCCCCTCACTCCGATGGAAAAGACCCTCTATGCCGTCGATGAGCTCAGTGGACTGGTCAACGCCTGCGTGCTGGTGCGCCCCAGCAAGAGCATCATGGATCTGGGCGTCAAATCTGTCAAAAAGAAATTCAAGCAAAAGAGCTTCGCCGCAGGTGTAGATCGCGACGTGGTCACCCGAGGAGCGCAGATGCTCAACATGGAGCTTGATGCGCTCATCGAAGCAGTCATTGCCGGCATGAAAGCCGATGCCCAAACCATAGGAGTCGCCTAACCATGATGCAGACGATACGTACTATTCTCACCCTGATGATTCTCACCGACCTTGGCGCAGCCGCTACGAGCTATTTTCTCTCACAAGGAGACATGTGTACCGCCACGGCCAGTCACCATTGTCCCAACAATCCCTTGGCCGTCAAAAACCTCCAAATAGCTCTCCTCTCAGACAAAAATCTCAAGGTCAAGATCAAACCCGATGGGGTCTGGGGTACTGATACTCAAGCGGCCGTAAAGATGTTTCAATCTCACTACAGGATCAAGCCTGCAGACGGATGGGTCGGTCGCTCTACCAAGGCCAAAATGGACGCGGTGTATCGTAGTCGACCTTTTTCTTTTGCAGCGCATGGCGACATATGCGAAGAAAACGATGGCCAGGAGTGCCCCAATGACTATGCCGCAGTCCGCAACCTGCAAATCGTCCTCAATGTTGACCGTAACCTGACCTTCAAAGAACAAATCGACGTGGATGGTATCTGGGGCAAGAAAACCTTCCAAGGCGTCATGGCATTCCAAAAGGCCTACGGCATGCGTCAGGTCGACGGATGGATCGGCAAAGGAAGCAAGCCCGTCCTCGATCGCATCACGCGAGGGCTTGTTTTTCCTGGAGTTGCCAAGCGTTACCGTGCTGCCCCCAAGGCCAAAAGCACCTTTCGCGCCAAGTCAGGAAGCTACGCTGCCTTCAAACACTCCAATCGGTACCCCAAAAGCTACAGCGTCTACAGAAACAATGCCTTGCTGCGTAAAGCCCGAAAAGGCAATACTAAAATCGTCGTCGATGTCTCCCAGCAGCGAATTCGGCTCTACGTCGGCAGCAAAGTCGCCATCGATTCCCCCTGCACCACCGGCGCCCGACACAAGATTGAGCCCAATACCCGCACCTATCGGGACAAGCACACGCCAATGGGACACTTTAGGATTACAGAAAAGCTTGCCGACAAACGCTCTTCGATCTTCGGCAAGCTCTACCGAGGCAAAAAAATGGTCTGGCGAGGCGACCGGCGCAAATACCATGGCCCCAAAGCCCGCTACGTCGGGGCATCCCTCAAGAACTGGATGCGCCTTACCAGCTCCGGCATCGGCCTGCACGGCAGCAAATACGTCAAACGCTACCCCGCCACCAACGGCTGCGTACGCATCCCCTTCAGCGTCGTACGTCAAATCTTTAAACACGTCAAAGTAGGTACACGCGTCAACATCGTCCCCTAAAAATAAGTGCCCCGGCGTGTACCCCTAAAGACCGCATAAGGTCTTTAGGGTTTCAGTACGCATTCCCCTCTCTCGCATAGCAAATTTGCCTCGATCACCTTGACGCTCTCGATACCTGTATCAGGAAGGCTCATATAAGCATCAGCCGAGATTGTTCCATGCTTGCAGTAAAAAAGGATCGCCTTGCCAGTCGGAAATTTTGACATATCGATGCGCGATTGTTTGGGGTCAAAGGGGGCACTGATCGCCCCCTTGAGATGCCCCTCGGCATACTGAGAAGCCGGACGGACATCGACCAGTTGTATCCCTGCAGGTAGAGTACCGGCATTGATCATGGGTGCAATCCAGCGTGCGTCAACCCGACTGCTATCTTCAGGCGAAAGATAAAGCGCTGCTCCAGAGACGACGACCGGTTTGCCTGCGGGGACATAAGGGACATCATCGTAGCGGCAAGGCTTGGGAGCAGACATAATTGGGAGACGGTGATGATGCCACTCGAGATAGCCTGCTTGGTAGATCATCAGATCCGTGTAGCCTGCTTGGGCAAATCTCTCCGCAAGTTTGGCTGATTTATCGCATGTGGCGCCATTGCAGAAGATTAGCAACGGCGCATCCTTGCGACCGGGGAGCCATTTTTTCATCCGCTTGAAACGCTTTAGCGGGATGCTGACCGCACGCCGGATCGTCCCTTCGGCGTACAGTTTCGCATCACGTGCATCGATAAAAAGTGCATCGTGTGCATCGTAGTGGGTCTTGGCCTCATTCAAGTCAATGATGCGATAGGCAGGGCTGGCAGCATAGAGGCCTGAAGCTAACAAAAAAATCCAGTACCGTCTCAACATTGTTTCTCCTCGGTCATCACCATTGGATCGCGTAGGGTCGGCAACAGCCCACCTTCCGGCAATCGTGTACCATTGCCAACAATATAAAATCGCCAGCGATTTTTGGTGGGCAATTGCCCCCCCTACGCGGATGTAATCAATTCCTCATTCCTCATTCCTAACTCCCAATTTCAACCTCCCCAAGCCCCGTTTTGGCCAGGCCGCCAAGATCGTCGCCGCAGCAAAACCGCTCACCCAGTACACCCACGTCGGGATCGGTACCGGATCACCGGTGGCATAGGAGTGCATGCCGCTGAGGTAAAAGTTGACCCCAAAATAGGTCATCAAGACCGAGGCAAAAGCCAAAAAAGAAGCCATGGCCAACACATAGGGGCGGTTGAGTCGGGGGATCAGGCGCAGGTGCAGCACAAAAGTATAGGCGACGATGCTGACATACGCCCAGGTCTCCTTGGGGTCCCAGCCCCAGTAGCGCCCCCACGATTCATTCGCCCATACCCCGCCGATGAAGTTGCCGATCGTCAGGAGAGAAAGGCCGATAATAAGAGCCGCTTCATCCACCGCTACGAGACGGTAGATCGCCGCGTCGATATGGGGTCGTCGGTCGGGGTTGCGGACGATAAAAAGCAGCAGGACAATGTAGCCCAGCACCGCCCCGAGCCCTAGAAAACCGTAACTGGCCGTGATGATCGAGACGTGGATCGTCAGCCAGTAGGATTTGAGTACCGGGACAAGGGTCGTCATCTGAGGATTGATGTTGCTCAGGTGGGCGGTAAACATGAAGATCCCGGCGATAATGATCGTAGCTGAGAGCACCAGCAGTGACTTGCGGAAAAACACCACCCCCGCCAACATCGCCGACCAAGAGATATAGAGGAGCGATTCGTACGCATCACTCCACGGAGCGTGGCCACTGATATACCAGCGCAAACCCAGCCCGAAGGTATGCAACAGGAACAATACCACAAGCACAATGCCCGCCAAGCGGCGCGACCAGACAAAGAGCGACTTTTCGCTCTTTTGGACAATCTCGGCAAAACCGAGGATCAACAGCAGCAGACCCAGCAGCATGTAGACCCCAACCAATCGAGGGAAAAGATGCATCGTGTTGTAAAACAGCTCTGCCTCGACTTTGGCCGGATCGGGCAGCAAATCGGCTCCGTATTGGCGCTGGAATGCGGCGATACGACTGATCGCTTTTTGTGCATCATCCCATCGGCTCTCGCTCGCCGCATCGATAAAGTCATGAGTCATCCCCTCGACCTGCTTCTGGAAACTTCCGCCAAATTTCTCCATCGCATCGAGGGGATTGTGCCAACTTTTAGCCGGATCATTCGGGAGCGGGTAGATCGCAAAAAGATTGCCATAGAAGGTCATATAAAGGATATTGAGCTTTTCATCCAGCGTGATCACTTCTCGTTCAAATGTCCCTCGCTGGTTGGGGTTGGTGCGGTTGGCCTGCTCGACGGCAAATTTGAGTTTGTAGTGATTTTTCCCGGCGAAAGCATCGGCAAAGGCTACGTGCTGTGCTTTGGGCTCAAGTCCTAGGACTTTTTTGAGCTTGGGGGATGTGATCTTGATCAGTTTGGCATAGCGCCACAACTCCGGACGAGAGAGCATCCCCATGAGTGCCTGATCCTGATCGAGCCCACGAAAAGAGAGGGAGCCGTGGAGCTTGTAGAGCAGCTGAGTATCGAGAGAATTCACCGGCTCCATCCGCCCCATCGGTG
>CAZCAZ010000071.1:0-7066 GCA_964496735.1 uncultured Nitratifractor sp.
TATTTCGGGGTTGTCTTTGATCCGGGCAAGGCGTTTGGCAAAATGGCGGGCTCCGTGATGGAGATCGATGAGCCCTTTTTGGTGCAGTATGGCATCAATCAGTGCAATACCGAGATCGGCATTGTGCATGGAGGAGGCGACGACATCGAAGCCCTCCACTGTAAAGACCGGAAGGGCATCGACACCCAACTCCTCAGGGGTCACCAGCCCTGCATGCAGGCAGTCAAGCAGCCAAGCGATCGTACCGCCAAGCGAGATAGCATCAAAACCATTGCGGTCTCCGTAGCGGTTGAGTTTTTCGGCGGCACGCTGATCGAAGATGCCTGAGAGTGGCCCCATTGCTTGGTAGGGTTCATAGTCTTTTTTGTACTGATTGTTCATCTTTTTGCAGACGGCAGTACAGGGCTCCCCGCAGGTTTTGTAACTCTTGGTTACGATGGTTTCATCGTGGAATTGCTTGAGGTAGTGGCCTAGGATAAACTCTTCATGTATCTTGATGCGCTCCGCTTCGCTCATGGTGATGCTTTGATAGTTGAACGATAGCATGCTTCCTTTGAGTGTGGCATAATTGACCCCGAAAGTTCCTCCCGTGTCGAGTGTGGCGTTGTAATGGTATTTTTGGGTTGCTTCGATATCTTTTTTTTGAAGGCTTGTATCGTAGCGATCATAAAACCATTGATTGGCCTCCTTGCGATCTCGGTATGCCGGGCGTGGGTAGTCACCACCATAAATAATGGCCACAATGCCATGCTCATGAAAAAGCTGACTCCCAAATCCTCCTCGGCCTGCCCAAGTATCGGCATGGGTAGATTGACCTTTTTTCATGGGCACCGAGCAGATGGATCCAAAATCAGTCGCTTCGGCAGAGGGTCCGACGGCTAGGACACGTGGGCTTTTGGCGTAACGGTCAGCATAGCGGTCATAGACAGTTTCCATAATGCTATACACTCCGCCTTCTCCTTCTGCCCACAAGGCGTGATGGTTGATGGGTATCACTTCGACTTCCACTTGACCATCGGCGTGACGGTTGAGATAAAGGATCGACGGATCCGAAGCTTTGTGGGTCAGTGATACCATGCTGATGCCCAGATTGTTAAATACCAGACCTGCACCACCCATGGTCGAGATATAAAACCCGCCCCATGCCGGAGACATGCCCGTAAAAACCAGCCGATTGGATCCTGGGAATATCGAGCCGGCCAGCAAACCCGTTCCGATATTAAGACTGTTTTGCTTTTGCGTAAGATGCAAGCCCAAATCGACCGGCCCAAAAAAATCCCCTACATCATAGCGAGTGAGTGCAAAGTTCGCCGTGCTGAGATTGATCGTCAATACTTCTTGTGCACCGTGGGAAGAATCTTTCATGAATGAATCCTTATATATTATAACGTTATAACGTTACGACATTATAATACTCTATTCCTTAGAGGTGAATCAAGGGCGCAACGTGTAGTATCTAAACATCATAAATCGCATTTAAGTTTTTATGAGGCATTTTAATCCTAGCTTAGTAAAGATCGCTCTATAATATTGGAACTTTTACAAAAGGAGCGTACAGTGAACATTCACGAATATCAGGCAAAACAGATATTTCAGAAATACGGCGTACCGACCCCTCGTGGGATCATCGCTGAGACAGCTGAGCAGGCAGTAGAGAACGCCAAAGAACTCGGAGGAAAGATCTGGGTCGTCAAGGCACAGATCCATGCCGGAGGACGTGGGCTTGGCGGCGGTGTTAAGCTTGCTAAGTCTCTTGATGAGGTGAAAGCTCTTGCCGATGAGATCCTTGGGATGACATTGGTGACCCATCAGACAGGTCCCGAAGGAAAGCTGGTGCAAAAAGTCTACATCGAAGAGGGAGCAGACATTGCCGATGAGCTCTATCTGGGTGTTGTGCTGGATCGGGCCAAAGAGATGCCAGTGATCATGGCGTCAACCGAAGGGGGAATGGAGATCGAGAAAGTTGCCGAAGAGACCCCCGAGAAGATTGTCAAAGTCGCCGTCGATCCGGCGATCGGATTCCAGGGCTTCCACGGGCGCGAGCTGGTCTTTGGTCTGGGGATCACCGACAAGGCGGAGCAGGGTAAATTTATCAAGTTTGCCAAAGCGCTCTACCGTGTCTACATGGAAAACGATGCCGAAATGATCGAAATCAACCCACTCATCAAGACTGGCGCAGGGGACTTCCTTGCCCTCGATGGCAAAATGGGCTTCGATGACAGTGCGCTGGGTCGTCATCCTGATATCGAAGCGATGCGTGATTTGAGCGAAGAAGACCCTGATGAGCGTGAAGCTGGCGAGTATAACCTTAGCTACATTGCCCTGGACGGTGAGATCGGCTGCATGGTCAACGGAGCTGGTTTGGCGATGGGCACAATGGACACCATCAATTATATGGGCGGCACACCGGCCAACTTCCTCGACGTGGGCGGCACGGCCAATGCGGAGACCGTGGCCAAAGGGTTTGAGATTATCCTCAAAAACCCCAATGTCAAAGCGATCTTTGTCAACATTTTCGGCGGGATTGTCCGATGTGATCGGATCGCAAATGGGATTTTGGAGGCGACAGAAAAAGTCAATGTCAATGTCCCTGTCGTTGTCCGACTTGATGGAACCAATGCAGAGGAAGCTTCCGTGATCCTCGACAATGCCAATATCGAAAACATCATTACAGCCACCGATCTTGGCGACGGTGCACGTAAAGCCGTCGAAGCAGCAAAAGGAGCGAACTAATGTCTATTCTTGTCAACAAAGATACCAAAATCATCGTTCAGGGCTTTACCGGAAAAGAGGGAACGTTTCATGCCGAACAATGCCTAGCATACGGTTCACAGATCGTCGGAGGCGTTACCCCCAACAAAGGTGGTCAAGAACATCTCGGCAAGCCAGTATTCAACACCGTAGCTGAAGCGGTTGATCAGACGGGTGCTACGGTCTCTATGATCTTTGTCCCGCCTGCTTTTGTTGCGGACGCAGTTATGGAAGCAGCTGAAGCAGGAATTGATCTTGCTGTTATCATCACAGAGGGCGCCCCTGTGCGTGACATGCAGGCAGCCAAAGCCTACGCCGTCAAGCACGACATGAAGACAATTGGCCCCAACTGCCCGGGCATTATCACGGCTGAGGAGTGCAAGATTGGCATCATGCCCGGCAATATCTTCAAAAAAGGCAACGTCGGCCTCATTTCCAAGTCCGGTACCTTGACATACGAGGGGGCCAATCAGGTTGTCCGTGAAGGCTACGGTATCACGACAGCCGTTGGGATTGGCGGCGACCCAATCATCGGACTGAGCTACAAGCAGCTCTTGCCAATGTTTGAAGCCGATCCAGACACCGAAGCGATTGTCATGATCGGAGAGATTGGCGGTGACCTTGAGATTCAAGCCGCCAAGCTGATCAAGGAACAGATCACCAAACCCGTCGTCGCCTTTATCGCTGGACAAACTGCCCCCAAGGGCAAGCGAATGGGGCACGCCGGTGCGATCATCAGCGGCAGCGCTGGAACGGCAAAAGAAAAGATGGATGCTCTCGAAGCTGCAGGCGTTCGTGTCGTTGTTTCTCCCGCAGAGATCGGAAAAGCCGTTAGGGAAGTGCTCGAAGCCAAAAAGGCTTAAGTTTTCTTGTTTTCCGCCTCTCGGGCGGGAAGGCGTTATATTTATTAACCTAACCATATAATTGTTTCTCCAAAGGTAGAGTTAACCTTGGAAAGAAGATCCATTAAATCATACTTTTGCACCTATTTGTTGCTAATAGACAATTTGAGATTTATCATATTTAATATCATTATTTCCCCCATAAGATCTTTGTTACATTAAGTAACTCTTTTTTAAATATCTTAAATTAAATTCTATTTATATATTAGTTTTATTTATAATGCCGTATAATACTGTTGACTAAGCAGTCAAATACATTCAAAAGGAAAGGAGGCACTGCATGAACAGCAGTCAGGACAATCAATCCTATACTCCAAATGCATCTTCATTGCACGATGATGCTATGCAGCAGACGGAGAGCCTGCATCAGAGTGAAAGGCGAGATTTTTTAAAACGCGGCATGTCGCTGTCGGTGGGTGCAGCAGCAGCCATGGGCGGCGCAATGAGCGTTTCAGCCAAAGGGTTTACGCCCGATCCAGCCAATCTCCCACCCCATGTAGCCCCGTGGGGGAAAAGCTGGGGAAGGGACTCCAATACCTATCCCTATGGTTTGCCATCGAAATACGAGTCCAATGTCGTGCGTCGCATCGTACCGTGGTTGACTGCGGATCAAAAAGCGACCGTTACGTTTACTCCGTGGCAGGATATTGAAGGAACGGTGACCCCCAATGGTCTGCATTTTATCCGTACGCACGGAGGGGTTGTGGACATCAATCCTCTCGAATGGCGCTTGATGATTCATGGCATGGTCGATCGTCCGGTCATTCTCACATTGGAAGACCTCAAACGATATCCATCGGTCACGCGCCAGCATTTCTTCTCCTGTCCGGCTAACAGTGCGATGGAATCACGAGGTCCCGGGATCGATTCATTGCAAGTGACCCACGGCATGCTTTCGTGCTCCGTCTATACGGGCGTAGAGCTCAAGACGATTCTGGATGACATAGGTATCAAACCTGAAGCGAAGTGGATGTTTTCTGAAGGATCGGATCCGGCGAGCGTAGGGCGTTCGGTTCCTATGGAAAAAGTTCTTGATGACGCGATGCTTGTGTATGCAATGAATGGCGAAGCGCTGCGTCCAGAAAACGGCTACCCGGTGCGCCTCTTGCTCCCAGGCTGGGAAGGAGTCTTGCAGACAAAGTGGCTTCGTCGATTGAAATTTGACGATAAGGCTTGGTGGGTTCGTGAAGAAAACACCAAGTATACAGAGCTTCTCCCGGACGGACATGCTAAAATGTTCAACTGGGTTTTTGAGTCTGATTCGGTTATCTCCTCGCCTTGTCCCGAACGTGACTGGCAGGGGATGAAAGCCGGACCAATGAAAATCGCCGGTATCGCCTGGAGCGGTCGTGGCAAGGTGGAGCATGTTGATGTCACCCTTGACGGCGGCAAGACCTGGAAAGAAGCGACCATTACCAGTGAAAAATTACCCAAATCCGTCACACGGTTTGAGTTCTTTTTTGAATGGGACGGAAAGCCGCTATTGATCGGAAGTCGCTCCACAGATGAGACAGGCTATACGCAGCCGACGGAGCAGGAATTGCTCGAACAAAAAGGAACCGAGTTTATCTACCACCGCAACGCGGTACAGATCTGGGAAGTATCAGCCAATGGGGAGGTGCACAATGTCCAAGTTCGCAATGCATAATTCAAGATGGATGATCGCTGTGGCAGCTGCAAGTACACTTCTTGGCAGCATGATGCTACAGGCAGAAGAGAAGCACCCCAAGGCACAGTACACGCCGGCCAATCCTGATTCGTATCCTTTTCACGGTATTGTGACCAACAAAAAAGGTCAGAAGATCAATATTGACGGTGCGGTAGTGCGACCGGCTGTCGAAGGCGACTTGATCAATCATTCTCCCATTAGCGGCTACAAGCCCAATCTTGGCACCAAGCCAACTCAGGAGATGATCGATGCCTGGAATGTGGATGTACGCCCAGATGGCAAAGGACTGCCTGCTGGAGAAATGACCGTTGAAGCCGGCGCAGAGATTTTTGCCAACAATTGTGCATCTTGTCACGGTGAATTTGGTGAAGGATCAGGAAAAAATCCTGTGCTTGTCGGTGGAATAGGCACGCTACATCACCAAGCTAAAACAGGTGGAGATGAAGGACCAGAAAAAACTCTTGGCAGTTATGCGTCGTATATCGCACCTTATTTTTGGTATATCAAAATGGCGATGCCGCTTCCTACGCCTAAAAAATTGACCAACAGTCAAGTGTACGGTGTCTTGGGATATTTGCTTCAGCTTAATGAAATCGAAGTCGATGGTAAGGAGATCGAAGACGATACGGTCATTAATGCTGACTTTATCAAAAAAGTACATCTGCCCAACGAAAAAGGCTTCGAGTACAATGATTTACGCCACCCCTATTCGTATGGCAAGCGCTGCATGAAGGACTGTGTCGATCCACAAAAGATCAAAGTCATGCGCATCGCAATTGATGCAACGGACACAGTCGAGCCTACAGTCAAGGTACCGCGCTACAATACAGATGCAAAACCTCTCTCTATTGGAGGCAATGGTGCGGCCGCAGCTGAAATGGTGCTTGCGACCAAAAGTGGCAGCGGCGATACCAGCAAAGCCGACTACAAAGCCAGCTGTGCCGCCTGCCACGACAGCGGGGCAGCCGGTGCACCGGTCCTCGGACAAAAAGGAGACTGGGCAGTCCGGATCAAACAGGGTGACAAAACTCTTTATGGGCATGCCATTAAGGGTTTCAACGGCATGCCCCCCAAAGGGGGTAACATGAGTTTAGGTGATGATCAGGTCAAAGCGATCGTCGATTACATGGTGAAAGCCAGCAAATAAGGAGCAACCATGAAACGAATACATACAACATTGCTTGCATTGGCAATTGGGGCTACGGTCCCTGTCGGCCTCCAAGCAGCAGACAACAGTGCTATGATAAAAGAAGGTGAAAAGATTTTTAACACTAAAAATCTCGGAAACTGTCTTTCTTGTCATGCAGCCAATGGGAAAAAGATTAATGGTCCGGGAAGTCTCGGTCCCAAACTGACCGGATTGTCCGCATGGCCCGAGAAGGCACTGTATGACAAGATCTATGACCCCTACACGACCAACCCGGTCTCGGCAATGCCGGCATTTGGCAAAAACGGCTGGCTCGATGAGCATCAGATCCAAGCACTTGTTGCTTACCTGAAAACCATTAAATAAACAAACCACAACACAAAGGAAACAGAATGAAACGACGCGAATTTATCGGATACGGTACAGGAATTTTGGCTTTGGCAGCAGCGCCCAGCCTCATGAGTGCAAAAGATTACCGTAAAGCATTGCCCGATGTCTGGAAGATCACCAATGATCCCGCCAAAAAAGGTGCATCGGTTGCCGGCATTGATGCCGCGATCAAAGGTATTTTTGGCAAGGCAGTCGCTGCTGACGGTT
>CAZCAZ010000072.1:0-6958 GCA_964496735.1 uncultured Nitratifractor sp.
GCAAGCCCGAATCCCTTGCCGGGTACTGGGCGGCCAAAGAAGCAATCGCCAAAGCCCTCGGATGCGGCATCGGCAGCGAGCTAAGCTTTCATGATATTGTCATCAGCAAAAATGCCAAGGGAGCACCTCATTTTTCTTTGCGTGCAGAGACATGGATGCGCTTCCCTATTCGCTCCCAGTCGCTCTCTATCAGTCATGACGGAGGATTTGCGATTGCTGTTGTGGCTATTTTATCTGATAATTAACTAAAACAAAGTAAAATATGTCTATTCATTGACACAAACAAAAGGATCCAATGTGCTTCGTACGCTTTTTTATTCTCTCGCTGTCTTAATACTTGTAAGTGGCTGCTCTGGCCCCCGCACCATTCAGGTGGATATGCCCGATGAAGACAAGGGAGAATGGGTATCCGAGCGCGTTGATGAACCCAAGAAATCTACATCAAAAAGACCGGCAACTCCCTCACGCATGTACCAAAGAAAAAAAGAAGCCAAGTATGTCATCAAGCCTGAGCCGTACAGTGTCAAATCCAAAAAGAAAGATCCCGAACTCCTCGGCCCGCAGCGCACCTACAATGCCGAGAATGGCAAAGAGGGCACCTCTTCTTCTGGCAAAAAAACACACAAGAAAAGCACCATGACTGAAGCATCCTGTATCTCGATGATTGGACAGGAAAAGTATTACAGCTATGTCAAAAAATATGGCGGGAAAAAAGGTGCGCTGAGACGTTGCTTGATCATAAAGCGCCTCAGGGGATAGTTAGCGTTTCAGGTGTAGCATCTTGAACCGCTCCCCCATGATATTGGGAGCCAATAATGTTTTGATCTTGTCGGATTCTCTCAAATAATTTTCTTGTGTGCTTTGCTTTGCATACTGTTCCAGCAAATCGATCAGTCCAAAACGGATCAAGGCACGCGCCTGTGTCTCATAGTCAACCAGCTCAACCCCCTCTGCAACAAACGCATCAATTACGTGAGAAAAATTGACATCGTACGTGAGATCCGATCGACCAAAATATTCAGATAATCTCACCTCTTCGTCAAAAAATGGATACACCGTATGTTCGGTATAAATCCGAATTGAAAAATCATTTCGCGCATAACGATCGCCGTAGTCAAAAGAAACAAAATCAAAATGTTTTGCTGCGCGAACAACCCGCTGCGCAAATGCTTCATACCCTACTGCTATCTCTCCTTTTTGCATCGCGTATTTTCGGGCAAAGTCCATTATGTAGTCTGGGGCATCCTGCCACAAAATCGCATCTTGCTCAACCTGCGCATGCTTGCCGTCAATATAAAGTTCGCACGGGAATGCATCGAAGATTTCATTGGAGATAAAAAAAGCATACTGTTCATCCATGGCATCCAGACTCGCGACTTGCTCCAGGTTGACCGCATCACCAAAACGCTCTTCAAAATACGTCCGCTGAGCCTGACGCACTGCCTCTTGTCGCTCTACAATCACAAAGCGCATACTTGACAGTAAGGTTGAGTCGCAAGTATAAAGCCATTGAATCATGTCCGCCATCAGGTAGCCTTGGTGTGCGCCTATCTCCACCAAAACAGCGTCGCGCGGTATCGCTCCATTTTGAATTTTTTTGCATAGAAAATTAGCGATCGATGCGCCAAAAAATGCGCTAGTACTCACCGCTGTATAGAAGTCTCCCTCTTTTCCAATGGGAAGAAAGCGATGATAATACCCCTCTTCGCCATACAGCCACTCCTCCATATACTGGGAAAAGATCACCGAGCGACCTTGGCATAGAGCTTTAGTAATTGCAGTTGCTTATCGAGATAAAAAATACGTCGATCGAGTTTTTTCATTTTCAAAGAGTTGCGCATTGTTTGCGTGTCCTGCTTGGTCTTTTGCCCGGCTTTTCGTAGCGCTTCTGTGTTTTTAAGCAAACGACGATAGAGAGACTCATCGCGTTTGGCTAAAGCAATTTTGCGATCAATGATCTGCAAACTGGCTCTTACCAGTGCATACTCGGCACGGATAACTTTGCGCTGATCACGCACACGCACTTGGGCCAAGAGATACTCCAGTCGACTTGCTTCGATATCAGCAGGCGCATTGACGCTCAGTGGCATGCTGACGCGAAATCCATAGTTGCTGAGCCCCTTCATTCCGCCTGGCGTGTATTCATTGGTATAGCGATAATGGGCATATGCGGTCACAGTCGGAAGGTATTTGGTCCACGTCATTCGGCTGCTGTAGCGCTTCTCAAGAGCCCGTAGTTTTTTGGCGGCCAAACTGAGATTTTTTTTAGAATAACGCTTGAGTGACAAGAGATGCAACTTGGGTAAACGTATTTTGTCCGGGTTTTTGTCGCTCAAAAAAGAAAAATTCGCTCGCAGCTGACGCAACGCCAACTGTATATCAAGTTTCTGATTGGTGTCACGGTTGTGTGCCAAAATAGTCTGATCCAAAATCGAGCCATCCACCAAGCCTGCCCCATACATCTCCTCTTGGCGCTTGATAGCAATCGCACCATTGCTGACCAAAAGCTTTAGCTTCTTTAGTTGCAGTTTTGTTTTGCGATAAGTAAAAAGAATTTCTGCAGCCTGTGCAATCAACTGACGCTTTTGCAGGGCGATCTCTTTTCGGTTTGCTCCCTTGAGTGCTCGGGCATACTTGATTCCAAAATAGATCCCACCGCTCTTGAAAATTGGCTGATCAATTCCGATACTAAAAGCATCGCTTGCCCTCATTGTGCCATCGGCTGTAGGTTTCCAGTCGCGCTGATAGCTTACAGTGACTGGAGAGACCCAGCTGTTTTGCAGCATGCCTGTCTGTACCGTATTTTGCTGCTGCTGAAAATCAAAAAGGAGGTTTTTTTCGTCTGTTAGGTAATTTTGAAGGTCATCGCCTCCCCAAGCCAAGACTCCGACAAGATTAAAGAGTATGTATAGCTTTTTCAAAACGTTTAAATCCTTCCATGATTTCTTTTTCTGTGATCGTCAAGCTGGGCAAAAAACGCACGGTATTTTGCCCAGCTTTCAGGAGAATCACACCCGCATCGCGTGCGGCATCAACAATTGCTGTTTGAGTTGAAACATTGTAGGTGCGGAGCCCACGCATCAGCCCTAGTCCCACAGATCGTTCAAACACATAACGGTAGCGCGTCAAAATATCATCAAGTTTTGCCTCAAAAAACAATTGTGTTTGCTTCAATGTCCCTTCATGATCCATGCGCGTCAAAATATCCAACACTGCCAATCCTGCACGAGAACTGAGATAATTTCCCCCAAATGTGCTGCCATGGTCGCCGGGTTTGAAAATATCTTTCAGGCGCGTCATGACAGCACCGATCGGCACACCACCACCGAGTCCCTTGGCCAGAGTGATAATGTCCGGTTCGATCTCATAACGTTGCGATGCGAGGAATTTGCCCGTACGGTACACGCCAGTTTGCACCTCATCGATAATGAGCAGTATGTCATGTTCTTTGAGGTGTCGCGCCAAGTCCTGCACGGCCAGCTTCTCGAGTGGTTGCACGCCCCCTTCCCCTTGCACCAACTCGAGCATCACGGCTACCGTCTCATCGTCAATCGCTTTGATAATTGCTTCGATAGCTGGCTCATAGCTAAAACCATCGGGGTATGGTGCGAAAAAGGGAGTGTGAAATTTTCCTTGCCCTGTCGCTTTGACGGTCGTGATGGTCCTGCCGTGAAACGAGTTTTCCAGCGTGATCACCTTGAACCGCTTCTTGTCAAAATGCGTCTCCCCATATTTACGAGCTATTTTGATCGCGGCTTCATTGGCTTCTGCACCCGAATTGCCAAAAAACACTCGCATATCATAGCCACTGAGCTTTACAATTTCCTTGGCTAGTTTTGCCTGGGGTTCCATCACCTGAAGGTTGGAGATGTGGAGAATTTTGGATGCCTGATCGCACAAGGCCTCGACCAGTTGTGGCTGAGCATGTCCGACAGAGTTGACGCCAATACCGCTACCAAAATCGATAAAATCTCGCCCGTCATCTGTATAGAGTGTCGACCCCTCTGCACGCACAAAATGGGTATAGTCTCTTGCATAGGTTTCCAAAACAAATTCGCGATCCATTGTCTCAAGATTCATTGCCTGTGTATCCTTGGGGAAAAATGAAAGTAATTATACCATTATTCTTGATTCTTTAACTTCTTGTTAGTACTATAGGATTATACTGTGAAGCATCATTGATACATCTTTTATGAAAGCTGATGCCATGCGCTATCCTATCGAACATTCATCCATCCTTGCCAGTGTTGTCAAATGGGTACCTCTCTCTGGTGCAGTCGGTATTCTCATTGGAGGTATCGTCACCTTCTTTCTCAATATTCTGATTGGCGCAGAACATGCCGGTGCTTCGATGCCGATCCCTTATTACTTTTTACTCCCGTTTGGACTGGTTATTAGTGTATGGTTGACACGCACCTTTGCGCCTGATGCCAAGGGACACGGTACAGAAAAGGTGATCGAGGCTGTGCACAAAAAGAGCGGCAAGATCGACATTGCCGTCATTCCTGTCAAGCTTCTGGCTACGGTCATAACTCTTGCTGCAGGCGGCTCTGCCGGCAAGGAGGGCCCCGGTGCCCAGATCGGTGCCGGAACTGCCTCATGGGTTTCTGACCTGATGCGTTTCTCCAAGCACGACCGTCGCAAACTGGCTATTTGCGGAATCAGTGCCGGTTTTGCGACGGTCTTTGGTACGCCGATTGCTGGTGCGATCTTTGGCGTAGAGATTCTGATTGTCGGGAGTATAAAATACGATTTACTCCTCCCCTCTTTTGTCGCCGGATTTACTGCCTTTTTTACTGCCCAGTATCTTGGAGCGCACTATACGTACTACGATATCAGCTACTTTCAACACTATTTTATCGATATCGTCTTGATCGGCAAAGTTGTGCTTGGGGGGATCTTTTTTGGTCTGGTAGCCTGGCTTATTATCGCCACCCTGCAAAAAACCGAACGCGCCATCGATGCAATCCCCATGAATCCCTACACCAAGGCTCTGGCGGCAGGTGCCTTGCTTGTTGCCCTATCCTATGTGGTTGGCACCCATTATTTCGGTCTAGGACTGGACACCATTGCCGAATCGATGCAAACAGGCTCGGGTTCGACCGCCAACCTTCCTTGGTACTCATTTATTGTCAAAATCTTTTATACCGCTATGACACTCGGTAGCGGAGGAAGCGGGGGGATCGTTACTCCGATCTTTTACATCGGGGCTACCAGCGGGCATTTCTTTGGCGGTCTCTTTGGGGGCGATGGGCAGCTGGCACTGTTTGCTGCATTGGGGTTTGTCAGCGTACTTGCAGCGTCCACGAATGCTCCCATTGCAGCTATCGTTATGGCCATGGAACTTTTTGGTATGGACATCGCTCATTATGCGGCTGTCTCGGTCGTCATTGCCTTTTTGCTCTCTGGGCATCGCAGCGTCTTCCCTTCGCAAAAGATCTCTATGTCAAAATCGGATCTGCTTGACATCGAACCCGGTGAAGATATTCAGCACTCCAGTGTCACATTCAATGAGAAAAAAACAGAGCAATTTCACAACATCCAGCGCCGAATCGAGCTCAAACGTCAACGCAGAAAACAGTTAAAAGAGCGCAAGAAAAAGGATGCCGGCTAAGGCCAATTCCATCAAAGACTTCGCATGCATTTTCTTGGAAATGTGTGCGAAGCTATTTGGTCACTTTTTTCGCCAAGACATGCACGTATCGTCCCATATTTCGAAACGTTTCTTCACGACAATAGCGCCGCTCCAGCGCTCTGAGCTCTTCCATATTTGTCGCGCTCCGAGCCTCGTCATGCATGTAGTCATTGAACACGCGGATACCCGTGTGCGTCACGATTTCAAAACCATGGGCCTTAAGCCAGCTAATGAGTGATTCAGGTTTTTGAGGATGAGGAGGCGTGAGTTTTTTCCCTCGCCCCCACCATGCTTCGTCAAGCAGATATTTGAGTCGCCATTCTCCACGCATTGCATTGCGGTAAATCAAGGCATGGTGATTGAAAAACATCAGAGAAAGGTATCCATCAGAGCGTACCCGTCCAGCTATTTTCTCCAAGGCATCCAGGGGATCAGCTAGCCACTCAATCACTGCATGAAAGAGTATTAAGTCTTGCTGCCTCAGACTCAAGGAAATTTCCTGCGCAGGAGCCTGATACCAGGTCGCTTCTTGATGTGCATGCGCAAAACGCTCTTGGGCTTTGGCGAGCATCTTGGCTGAAATATCGCAACCCGTGATCCGGTGTCCTGCCTCAGCAAACCACAGAGCCATTCGTCCCGACCCGCATCCAGCATCCCAGACATCCATAGATTGTGCGTTTCGCAATACATGCAGGTCTTCTTGGAGTAGCTCTAGCCGAAGCTCTCCTTTGAATGTGCCATAAATACGCGTTTCGAATTTATCCGCCATGCTGTCAAAGTTTCGATCGATCAATGCCTTGGGGGAGGGAGCCATGGAGTTATTCTGCACGAGTGATCTGCACTTTGGCTTCTGCGTAGCATGCCCCCTCACCCTCTTCACTCATGTGAGACGGAGTGAGACGATTGACTCCCGGTGTACTCCCATAAACCAGCACGCAGTCAACCCGCACATCCTCGCTTAGCGCAACAGGAAGCACCAGTTCGCTATCTTCACTAACTAGTCGCACCTTCTCTCCCGCCTTGAAGCCTAGCTCCGGCGACAGATACACTGCTTCACTTCGAATATATTGAGAGTTGAGAGCATGGAGGCTTTTGGGGCTAATAAGCCAAAAACTTTTATCATCAGAGGCCGAATCTTCTTGGCGAAAACGTCGAAAAGCGATTGGCTCGTTCTCATCCTCGTACTCATCAATAAAAGCAAATTCCTCCTCGCCATTCTCCCCGAATCCATTGGCATACGGTTGAGCCTCAAATGCTGGAGAGACGGCATGCTTATTGTGCGTTGCAAACTGGCGTGTCCAGCACTGGAGATAATGTGACATT
>CAZCAZ010000073.1:0-6938 GCA_964496735.1 uncultured Nitratifractor sp.
TGCTCAGGGCACCGGAAGCCTTGCCGATGACGCCGTTGATAAATCCGGTGGCAAAAGAGCCTACTCTCCCCGTCGGATAAAGAGATAAAACATCACCAGCCCCGCTATCATAAAGATGGCATTGCCAAATACATCGTGTGAGAGAGAGAAGTTTTCCTGCCCACCCTGCATCACAAACCAAGTCACCATAAAGACACGGACGACATTGAGCAGTAGCATGATGACTGCGCCCGTCACTCCCCATGCGATCCGACGACTCCATGAGGCCGGAAACGCAAAGATCGATGCGAGATACATCAGGACGGGGATCATGCCGTTGCATGCTTTTTCGATCACCAGCTTGTAATGGGGATTGATCCAGATATCCGAACCCTGTACCTGTCCAGCGGGCAAAAAGGTATCCAGGATTGCGAGCAGCCCTTTGCGTAGAAATTCATTGGGGATGTCTGCCAGAGGCGAAAGATCCCAATAAAATACACCGAAAAGCACCCCCAGCCAAGCAAAGTAAAATAGAGGAAAACGTAGTGCCATCGGCAGACCTTTTGGGAATTTGGCTATAATTATACCCAAATCCCGACATAGAGCTCCCGCAGTGTGTGCATACGCGTATGCATGACGTGATATTTGCGCGATTTTTTCTATGAGTGTCGGGTCATATCATTTTTACCAAGGGGTGCGACACATCATGCTGTTTAAGTACAAAGGCCTCAACAAAGAAGGCAAAAGAACCAAGGGCACCATCAGCGCGACTTCACTGGAAGAGGCCAAAAACAAACTACGGACCCAAGGAGTGTATTATGACATGCTCCAGGAGGCACATGAGTTTTCATTTGAGGGGTTTAGCACACGCCGTCTCATGCCCAACGTGGTGTTGAGCAATTTCTCAAAAGAGCTCGGCAGCTACCTTAATGCCGGCAACATGACCATCCTGACCGCCCTGAAGCTTATGGAGAAACAACACCAAAAAGAGAAAAAATACTATGCCTTTTTGGCGGCGACTAAAACCATGGTCGACGAAGGTAAGCCGCTGGCCGTAGCCCTCAGCGAACAAAAAGTCTACCAATTGCCTGACTTTTTCCTCCAGAGCATCAAAGTAGCCGGAGAGGGAGGAAAGATGGTCGAAGTCCTCAGCAACATGAGCCACTTTTTTGCCGCACAAAGTCGTATCAAGCAGCAAGTGATCAATGCCATGATTTATCCGCTGTTTATCCTGATCGTTGCCATAGGCATGACCGTGTTTCTCCTCATCTCTGTTGTGCCCAAAATCACAGGGATTTTTGAAGACACCCACCAGGAGCTCCCCGGTGTCACCCAGTTCGTCCTCGGTGCCAGCCATTTCCTGGGAGAACACTATGTCGGCCTCATGATCGGAGCCCTCGTGCTCATTATCGTGACCAAAGTGGCCTACAGCAAGGTGCGGACATTCCACTACGCTGTGGATGCCATGATGCTTCGCATGCCTACCGTCGGAAAATTGACCCAAAACCACGAGTTGGGACGCTTTAGCTATATCATCTCCCTGATGCTCGGTTCGGGTGTTCCGTACACGCAGGCTGTTACAATGGCCAGCAGCACCTTTGGTAACTTGGCGATCCGAGACTTGTTTGAGAAGGTTTCGACCAAGATCACAGAGGGAAACAAGCTCTCCAGTGCCCTGCACACATCCAAAGGGGTCAAGCTCAAAAGCAACTTTGTGCAGACACTGGCACTCGGCGAAGAGTCGAGTAACGTCGCTTCGGTCATGGGAAACCTATCTGAGCTCTACAGTGAAGAAAATGAACAAGGCATTGACCGGGTTCTAAAGATGGTTGAGCCAGTTATGATGCTGCTCATCGGTGGCATCGTCGGCGTCATCGTCATGGCAATGCTCTTGCCGATCTTCAGCATGAGCCTTGGCGCAAAACTCTAAGGCAGCATGATGGCCAAACAGCGTTTTCGTGACCTCAAACACGGCAAAGTCACTCCATCGACACCCCCCAAGGCCAACAATACCCACGCAGCCAAAATATACCCCGACAAGCGCACCCGATCCAAGGCATTTATCACCGACAGCTTTATGCTGCTGATGCCCCTGATGTATATTGTGTTTTATCTGGTGATGGGCGGACGGGAGGGCTTCGCGGCCAACAAACTACTGGGCTGGGTCTATATCCTCGTCCCGTTGGTTTTTGTCCAGATTGCTTTTTTGGCCAAGACAGGGCAAACCCCCGGCATGCGTGCCTACCGTATCCGACTCGTAGAGAGTCAATCCTTGGGACAGGCTCCCTTCGGACAGATTGTCCTGAGGCAAATTCTTGCCCCTTTTTCCCATCTATTCTTTGGCTGGATTCTGATGTTTTTGCGATCGGATCACCGTCTCCCCCATGAAGTCCTCAGCCGCACCGCCCTAATCACCGCCGACGATCCCAATCAGACACCTCCTGCTGCATGAGTGCTGCCCTTTCTCTCCGACCACCGCTTCGCACTCGGGTTGCTATCGGAGCGTTTTATTTCTTTTATTTTGTTCTAATTGGTGTGTATATCATCTATCTGCCCAAAATGTTGACCGAGCAGGGGATGCGCGCCACGCAGGTCGGGATCGTTTATGCTGCTGCTCCTATGATGCGCTTTATTTTGCCCTTCATCTTTCGGCGTTTTATCAGTCTTGATGCCAGGATATATCGCGCCATGCTCTTTCTGATGCTGGGTGTATCGTTCTTGTTTGCCTTTACTGTCACGTCGTTTGGTCTCTATCTTATGACCAATCTCCTCTTTGGGGCTGCCTTGGGGGCTGTTCTTCCGTATGTTGATACCCTGGCTCTCCAGATCATCACTCGGGAGCACTACGGCAAGGTCCGCTTGTGGGGCTCCATCGGGTTTATTCTCATTGCACTTTGGCTGGGGCGGGTGCTTGAGAACATCGACCAGTCCTTTGTTTATCTCGCGGCTGCGTCCCTGCTGACTGTTGCGGCAGGACTCTACCTCGTGCGCTTCGATCCCCACCTTGATGCACCGGTTGATCGCCAAGAAGAGAAAAATTTTGCACTAAAAAAATATTGGGCATTCTGGATCAGCGCCTTTCTCTTGCAAGTGAGCTATGGTGGATTCTATAACTTCTTTACGATCTATGAGACGGCGCATGGTTTTTCCCAAAGCACCATCAGCTACCTGTGGAGCTTTGGGGTCGTGTGCGAGATCGTCATGCTCTACTTTCAGGGGCCGCTGCTGCGCCGCCACCTGCTGGGTATCATTCAGCTGGCCACCTTGAGCTCGGCTCTCCGCTGGGCTCTGTTGTGGCTCTGGCCGGATCAGCTCTGGGTCGCGTATGCATCTCAGGCACTCCATGCTGTGAGCTTTGCTCTCTATTACACCGCGACGATTGCCTACGTTTATCGCCTTTACGCTCAAAAAAAGCTTGCGCAGCAGTTTTATCTCGGCATCACATTTGGGCTAGGCGGATCGGTCGGTGCTGTTCTCTCTGGCTGGGTCTATGCATATGATCATCATCTGCTCTTCTTGTTTGGCGCCGTGGTTGCCTTGATGGCTTTTGCAATGATGCTGGTGCACGGCTACCGCAGAAGGAGAGGTGATGCGCTGGGATGAGGCAGTGATCTTTGCGGGAGGCAAAAGCTCTCGTATGGGACGCGACAAGGCATTGCTTCCCTTTGGAGGACATGCGACGCTTGCCGAGTACCAATACCGTCGTCTCCTTCCCCTCTTTGATCGTGTTAGCCTAAGCACCAAAGAAAACAAATTTCCATTTACAGCACCCCTTATCCTTGACAGAGAATTTGGGCAGAGCTCTCCAATGGTTGCTCTCTCCTCGATTCTCTCTGCTGTCAACGACCATGCTGTCTTTGTCCTGAGTGTTGACATGCCCTTTGTGGATGCCCAACTGATTGACAAGCTTTTTGCCGCTGCACAACGCCATCCCGAAGCGCACGTCGTCGTCGCTCGATCTTCCCAAGGAGTCGAGCCGCTTTGCGCTATTTACCATACAAAACTTTTGCCTCGTGTCAACGATCTACTGCAACAAGGGGAACATCGCATGCGCACCCTGCTCCAGAGCGTCCCGACACTCGAAGTGCTATGCCCTCGTGCCGAACCCTTTGTCAATCTAAATACCCCGGAGGATTATCGGCAATATCATGACCGTCGCCGATAGCTCAATGCCTCCAGGATGTCCCCCTTGGCAATCGCATCATGTCCTGCAAGATCGGCGACAGTACGGGCCACCTTCTTGATGCTCGCAATGCTGCGATGCGTGAGGGCAAATTTACCAATCGCACTCTCTAAGATCTTCTGGGCTTCATCATCAAGGCGGCAAAAGCGTTCAATCTCCTCCTCGGTCAACTTACCGTTGAGGCGAGGTTGACGGCGCTCCTTTTGGCACTGAAATGCCTCGAGCACCTGTGCGTGCATTTGCACCGAGGTGACATCTCCGCGGTCCTCACTGCTGACCTCCTGCATCACCACAAACAAGTCAATCCGGTCAAGCAGGGGATCGGAAAGTTTATTACGGTAGCGCTTGATCTCTACGTCGCTGCATCGGCATGCTTTGGTCTTGGAGAGGAGGTTGCCGCAGGCACAGGGATTTTGTGCCGCGACAAACATGATATCCGCGTCGTACTCGATCTTGGCGTTGACCCGTGCGATATGGACGCGACGGTCTTGCAAGGGCTCCCTCAAGGCCTCTAGAACCGCTTTGGAGAAGTGAGGTACTTCGTCAAAAAACAAAATCCCTTTGTGCGCCAAAGCTACTTCGCCGATCTTTGCCTGCGCCGAACCTCCACCAAATATGGATGCGCTCGTAGCAGTATGGTGGGGCGATCGCTGGGGACGACTCGGTGAAAAATCCGGCGTGACTCCGTCGAGGAAGTGGTGCTTGGCAATCGAGAGAATCTCTGTCTCATTGACCGGTGGGAGGATGGCGCTCAGACGCTTGGCAATCATACTCTTGCCGCAGCCCGGGCTCCCCTCCATGAAGTAGTTGTGCATCCCTGCCGCCGCGATCAGCGCAGCACGTTTGGCGATATGCTGTCCTTTGACGTCCGAAAAGTCAAGGGGGTACTGGCGTTGATAATAATACGTCTCTCCTCCTGTCTCCATCTGCTCCGCTTCATACTCAAACGCTGTGTTGTTGGCATCAAAACGCTTCTCCTGAACCAAGGCAATCGCTTCAGAGAGGGTCGCCACCGGCGCAAACGCTACCCCAGGGATATGGCTCAGATACGCCATCGCCTCCTGCGGAACGATCGCCCGACGGATCAGCCCCTGCTCTTTGAGGGACAAGATGATCGGGAACAACATCGAGCTCGATTTGACCCGGCCATCCAGTCCCAGCTCGCCAAACACAAATAGGTCTTCTTCGTCCAGAGTGCTTTTGTTTAGGGCGATGAGCAGGGCGATAGAGAGGTCAAGTTGACTGCCGGATTTTTTGAGCTCTGTCGGAGAGAGATTGATCGTGATCTTGAGTGGCGGAAAAACGAAGCCGTTGGTTTGCAACGCAGCCTTGGTGCGCTCTTTGGATTCTTGAATGTCACTTGAGGCAAGTCCAACGATCGCAAAACCAGGCAGGCCTTTGGTAAAGGTCGCTTCCACTTCGATCACCCGAGCATTGACCCCCTCGAGGGTAGCGCATGTCAAGTGGTTGACAATGCTCTTGTCGGGATCATCTAGCAGGTTAGGGGATTGGGGTTCAGGTGGGGTACCACTATCCATTTTTGTGTTCATGGTGATATGGTAGGGTGTTTTTCAAAAGAGGGGTAAAAATATGTCAAATTGTCATGTTTTTACCCTAGTGAGGGGCATTTTTTATTTCTTGATACGCTTTTTCCACTCTTTTTCAAACTTCTTCCGCTTGGTAAAAGAGAGTTTTTCGATGAAGAGTTTGCCATCAAGATGATCCATCTCGTGCTGAAGGGCGATTGCAAGGAATTCGTCATCCTCGATCGTAAACTTCTTGCCATGGCGGTCTTGATACTCAATGGTGACCATGGCATGACGTTCAATGTCCTCATAATAACCCGGCACCGAGAGACAACCCTCCTGGAATTTAACGGTATCATCGCTGCGGTACGTGATGACTGGATTGATGATCTCGAGGGTATTTTCTCTGGGCTGCTCGGTCGGTTCCCCTTCGTCATTGTCAATCGGAACATTGATGATAAGCACTCGCTGGGTCACACCGATCTGGATCGCTGCCAACCCCACGCCGTTTTTGGCAAGCATGGTCTCGTACATGTCGTCAAGCAACGCATGAAGCGTCTCGTCAAAATGCTCGACCGTCTCAGAGATGAGCTTGAGACGCGGATCAGGATAAATGACAATATCGTGGATCACTGGGCGGCCCTAGACAAAGCTCTTGGTGAGTATTTTGTCGATCAAGCCGTACTCGATCGCCTCTTCGGCCGACATGAAATTGTCCCGTTCGGTGTCTTTTTCGATTTGCTTGGGCTTTTTGCCTGTTTTGTCAGCCAAGATCTCATTGAGGGTGTCTTTGAGGCGTTGGATCTCCTGCGCTTGGATCTGGATATCGGTCGATTGGCCCTGTGCACCACCGGAGGGCTGATGGATCATAATCCGAGCATGTGGCAGCGCGTAGCGCTTGCCCTGCGTGCCCGACGCGAGCAAGAAAGCCCCCATCGAAGCGGCTTGGCCGATGCAGATGGTGACGATGTCAGGCTTGATGTAGTTCATAGTATCAAACATTGACAAGCCGCTCGTGATCACGCCACCTGGGGAGTTGATATAAAAATAAATATCTTTATCCGGATCCTGGGCTTCGAGAAAGAGCAATTGTGCGACGATGCTGGATGCGACGGCGTCGTTGACTTCGCCGCTGAGCATGATGATGCGGTCTTTGAGCAGACGCGAATAGATATCGTAACTGCGCTCACCGCGTCCGGTCTGTTCGATGACGTAAGGGATATAGCTCATGGTGCCTCCGTAAAAGCGAT
>CAZCAZ010000074.1:0-6917 GCA_964496735.1 uncultured Nitratifractor sp.
TCTGCGAAGATATACTCAGATGAACCGTGGCAAGTAGCCAAACGATTTGAAGAGCTTGGGAGTGAGTGGGTGCACCTTGTTGACCTCAACGGAGCCTTTGCGGGCAAGCCTGAGAATTTGGAGCAGATTAAGAAGATTCGTGAGAATTGTAATTTAAAACTAGAACTCGGAGGTGGAATTCGTGACGAAGAGACCATTAAGATGTATCTTGACCTTGGGATTGACCGTTTAATCTTGGGCTCTATTGCGGTAAAAGATGCGCAGTTTGTAAAAGATATGGCTGCCAAGTACCCTATTGTAGTAGGAATTGATGCCATTGATGGCATGGTGGCTGTAGAGGGTTGGGCGGAGACTTCGGACATGAAAGCGACTGATTTGGCCAAAGAGTTTGCAGCGTGTGGCGTGCAAGCCATCATCTGTACCGATGTAGGGCGCGATGGGATGATGACAGGGGTTAACATCGAGTTTACCAAAGCAATTCAAGAGGCATGTGGACTTGAGACCATCGCCAGTGGTGGACTCAAAGACATGAACGATATCCGTGCTTTGCTGGATGCGGGCATCAACGGTACAATCGTTGGAAAAGCCTTTTACGAAGGCACCCTTGATCTGGCCGAAGCATTTAAGGCAGCCCATGCAGGATAAATACTACGAACTCACGATCACACTGCGGGAACCCTTTGTCGATCTGGTAGCAGACCTCGTAGCCAATCTCACCCATGAAGGCGTTGAGATCGGGCACGATCGGATCATCGTACGCAGTGAAACCAATGTCAGTGAACTCATCACGGAACTTGAAAAACTCGACGCGAGTATCGGCATCCGCTGTCGCGTGGAAGAAAAAGAGAATGTCGACTGGATCCAGCAGTACCAAGACTCCATCCAGCCCATCGAGGCAGGGCAATTCTACGTCCACCCTGAGTGGTATCCGCCAATGGACAAAAAGATCAATATCCTCATCAATCCCGCTCTGGCCTTTGGCTCCGGGCACCATGCGACGACATTTACCTGCCTCGAGGCGATCAGCGAGCACGTCCGAGCCGACCTGCGACTGCTTGATGTCGGCTGCGGCAGTGGCATCCTCTCACTGGCTGCCCGCAAACTCGGAGCCCAAGTCGAGCTCTGTGATGTCGATCCTCTCTCTGTCGAAAGTGCTATAGAAAATTTCAAACTCAACGAAGAAACCTACGACAAGCTCTGGGAAGGCTCCGTCAATCAAGCAGAGGGAAAATACGATGTGGTCATCGCCAATATCATCGCCGATATCCTTCGTGCCCTCTCCACTGAGCTCAAACGCAGTGTCAAAGCAAACGGTACCTTGATTCTTTCAGGAATTTTGGATACAAAAGAGTCTATAGTTACAGATTCATTTCACGATCTAACCCTACTAGAACGCAAACAAAAAGACGAGTGGGTCACGCTGATCTACACCAAAGGATAATTATGGCAAACAACCAGCCCAATAACGACAACAATAACAATAACAACTTTTTCAATGACAATCCCCTGCTGGCTTTTGCCATTTTTTCGATTGTCATTATTATGATCTTCAAGGTTTTCATTGGCAATCAAGGCAGCACAGACGGCTTGTTTGATCAACAGGGAAAAACGCTCACCAAGACGGTCAGCTACTCCCAGATCAAAGCACTCATCACTGACAACAAGATCACATCACTCAAAATCACCCCAAGTGTCATTGACGCAGTTGGCAAAGATGGTGGCCAAACCGTACGCTACGTTGCCGACAAGATTCCAGCCAACGACCCGACGTTTATTCCGCTACTCGACGAGCACAAGGTCGAGTACAGCGGCGTCATGGGCAATGGTATTGTCAATGAGTTGATTAGCATGATGCTTCCGATCCTGATCTTCTTTGCGATTTGGATCTTTTTGGCCAAACGGATGTCCAAGGGGATGGGCGGAGGTATTTTGGGTGTCGGCAAAGCTGGCAAACTGATCAATTCCGAAAAACCCGAAACCAAATTCGATGACGTTGCCGGAGTCGAAGAGGCCAAAGAAGAGGTCAAAGAGATCGTTGATTTTCTCAAATACCCCGAGCGCTACATTGAACTCGGCGCCAAGATCCCCAAAGGTGTCCTACTCGTGGGACCTCCGGGCACAGGAAAAACACTGCTTGCCAAAGCTGTCGCCGGCGAAGCCAGCGTGCCCTTTTTCTCTGTCAGTGGATCAAGCTTCATCGAAATGTTTGTCGGGGTCGGCGCAAGTCGCGTGCGTGACCTCTTTGAGCAGGCCAAAAAAGATGCTCCTTCGATCATTTTTATTGATGAAATTGACGCCATAGGAAAGAGTCGCTCAGCCGGTGGTGCCATGGGTGGAAACGATGAACGAGAACAGACGCTCAACCAGCTTCTTGCCGAGATGGATGGATTTGGCACGGACACACCTGTTATTGTCCTCGCGGCCACCAATCGCCCAGAAATCCTCGATGCAGCCTTGCTGCGTGCCGGACGTTTTGATCGACAGGTGCTGGTCGACAAGCCTGATTTTGAGGGGCGGCTTGCTATCTTGAAAATTCATAGCAAAGACGTCAAACTCTCCAACAACATTGACATGCATGAGATTGCCAAAGCCACCGCCGGACTGGCCGGAGCCGATTTGGCCAATATCATCAATGAAGCCGCTCTTTTGGCTGGGCGCCAAGGTAAAAAATCGATCGATCAGTCCGACTTGATGGAGTCGATAGAGCGCGCCTTTGTTGGCCTAGAGAAGAAAAACCGCAAAATCAACGAACTGGAAAAAAAGATCGTTTCTTATCATGAAAGCGGGCATGCTCTGATGGCAGAGCTGACCAAAGGAGCCACACGGGTCACCAAAGTATCGATCATCCCTCGCGGGCTCGGGGCCTTGGGCTACACCCTTCATCTTCCTGATGAAGAAAATCGTTTCCTCAAGCAAAAACATGAACTCATGGCTGAGATTGATGTCTTGCTCGGCGGCCGAGCGGCTGAGGAGATTTTTGTCGGCGATATCTCCACGGGGGCGGGCAATGATCTCCAACGATCCACCGACATCATCAAAGACATGATCATGCGCTACGGCATGAGCGATGTCGCCGGCCTCATGGTACTCGAGACCTCACAGGGTGGCATGTTTCTCGGTGGTGGCCAAACCATCAAAGATTACAGCGAGAAGACAGCTGAAGCCATCGACGACGCAGTCAAAACACTCCTTGATGAGCGCTATGCGCACGTCAAAGAGATGCTTCATGCCTATGCCCCCGCTATCGAAGAGATGGCCGGAGTTCTCCTTGATGTCGAAGTCATCGAAGGGGGCAAGGTTCGTGATATTATCGAAGCATATGAAAAAGCTGAGGGTCTAGAGTCTCAGTTGGCACATGGTGACAAAATCGCACAAGAGAACGAAGCGAAGGCCAAGCACCAAGAAGCCAGCAAAAAAGAGGCTGACGAGCGAGCCAAAGCCCAAGCCGAAGAAGAAGCAAAGGCGGCCAAAGAGGGGTAAGTTGCTTTTTTATCCCTTTCTTAGTATAATGCAAAAAAACAAGGAGAGTACCGTGACCTATTTTATCACACACCCAAACAAAATCTTTAGCAAGATTGCCTCGACTCTCCTACTTCTATCCCTCTAAAATTTTTACACCATGAAAGCACGGCTCGTCTCGGTGGCAACGCGACCCACGATGCACGCTTTTGCGCTTGCGAATACAGAAGCGATCGTGACAAGTAGTGCTTTCTTTGACCATACGCTTTCTAACTAACCTTTTTTCAGGTAAAATTAGATATTCACGTTTTACGACTATTAAGGCAACACCATGAACCAAAATAAAATCATCATTTTTGACACCACCTTGCGTGATGGAGAACAAAGCCCCGGCGCCTCCATGAATACCGAAGAGAAGATTCAAATCGCTACTCAGCTGGAGCGTCTCGGCGTCGATGTGATCGAAGCCGGCTTTGCAGCTGCTAGCCCAGGAGATTTTGATGCTATCCACAAAATCGCCCAAAAGGTCACTGATTCTACCGTGTGTTCTCTCGCTCGTGCACTTGAGAGTGACATCAAGGCCGCGGGCGAAGCGATTGCTTCAGCACCTCACAAACGGATACATACCTTCATCGCCACCAGTCCCATTCACATGGAATACAAGCTCAAGATGACCCCCGACGAAGTGATCCGTCGTGCTGTCGAGGCCGTAGCCTATGCCCGTAGCTTTGTGGACGATGTCGAATTTAGTCTCGAAGATGCCGGGCGGAGCGACATGGGATTTATGAAAGAGATCATCACCGCCACCATCGAAGCAGGTGCTGGAACGATCAATATCCCAGATACAGTCGGTATCCTGATGCCCCATGAAGTCGGAGAACGCATCGCCGAACTCGTCACTCATGTCGATAGTCGTGCCATCATCTCGGTACACAACCACAACGACCTCGGCCTGGCTGTCGCCAACTCTCTCGAGGCCGTCCATCAAGGAGCCCGTCAAATCGAATGCACCGTCAATGGGTTAGGAGAACGTGCCGGAAACGCTGCACTCGAAGAGATCGTCATGGCGCTCAAAGTACGTGCAAACTACTATGGCAACCTCCATACAACGATTAACACTCAGGAGATCTACCCCACTAGCCGCCTGATCGCCAACATCACCGGGATCGAGCCTCAGCCCAACAAAGCCGTCGTAGGCAAAAATGCCTTTGCACACGAGAGTGGTATCCACCAAGACGGCATGCTGAAAAACAAACTCACCTATGAAATATTTCGCCCCGATGAGATCGGTCTGGATCTCAACGATACTTTGGTGCTAGGCAAACACTCCGGACGTGCTGCCTTCCGTGACAAACTCGCTAAACTTGGTTTTGTGCCAAGCGATGAAGAACTGGCCAGTGCGTTTGCGAGATTCAAGGAGCTAGCCGACAAGAAAAAAGAAGTTTATGATGATGACATCCGTGCCTTGGTTACCTCCGAGATGACCGCTATCGAAAAAACTTATGAACTGGTCGCCTTGCAGTTGATGGATTCTACTGGTGGCGTGCCGAGTGCCGCTGTGACAATCAAGCACAACGGTGAGGAGGTTACCGATGCTGGGATTGGGGATGGCACCATCGATGCAGTCTTTAAGACCATAGACCGTATTACCGGTCACCATGGTCGGCTGCTTGACTATCGAGTCAAGTCGGTCTCTCAAGGCAAAGACGCCCTTGCCAATGTCACAGTCAAGGTCACCTTCAACGACAACGAACCGGCCATCATTGGCCACGGCCTGAGCCTCGATACAATGCTAGCCAGTGCACGGGCATATCTCGGAGCTATCAACAGCTATTTGAGCATGGAGGGGATGCTAAAAATTCGAAAACAGGATAGTGACAAAACGGTTTAGATGAAAATGTAGTCATACGTGTTTTTGGCGGGCAAGAACCCACCTTGCGCGAAGACACAGATCGAAAACCCGATTCTACATGTACGGCTGAAGTACCTCTGGGATATCGATCGTCCCGTCTTCGTTTTGGTAATTCTCCATAATCGCCACAATCGTACGCCCCACAGCCAATGCGGAGCCATTGAGTGTGTGGGTGAGTCGATTTTTCTTGCCGTCTTTAAAGCGGATTTTGGCCCGTCTGGCTTGAAAATCCCTCGTGTTAGAGATGGAGCTAATTTCGCGATACTGATTTTGTCCCGGCAGCCACACTTCCAGATCGACCGTTCGTGCAGCTGAAAAGCCCAGATCACCGCTGCAGAGCTCTACGAGACGATGAGGGAGTCCCAGTGCTGTCAGGATATCGGATGCATTGGTAACCATCAATTCAAAGACCTCGTCCGATCGCTCCGGATGGGCGATGGCGACCATCTCGACCTTGTTAAACTGATGCTGTCGGATGATCCCACGTGTATCTCGGCCTGCAGAACCTGCTTCTTTGCGGAAGCAGGGTGTGTATCCAGTCATGAGCAGTGGGAGTTCTCCGGCGGGGAGTATTTCGTCATGGTACATATTGGTCAGCGGCACTTCGGCGGTGGGGATCAAGTAGAGATCTTCTCCTTCAATCTTGAACAGATCATCACCAAATTTAGGCAACTGTCCTGTCCCCTGGAGCATCGCAGCGTTGTTGATAAACGGTACCGAGTATTCGATGAAGCCTTTGTCTCGGTTGGTATCGAGAAAAAAGTTGATCAATGCCCTCTCGAGGCGTGAGGCTTCGCCTTTGAGGATCGCGAAGCGCGATTTGGCCAGCTTGACGCCCCGCTCAAAATCGATCCAGTTGTTGCGCTCAGCCAGCGCCCAGTGCTCCAGCGGCTCGAAATCAAAGCTCCGAGGTTCGAGCACCTTGCGAATCTCCACATTCTCCGCTTCATCCGCCCCCTCAGGCACCGAATCATCCGGAAAATTGGGTATCCCCAATGCCAGTGCATCCAGTGCATCCTGTGCCGCTCTCGCTTTTTCCTGTAGCGGCACCATTGCGGCCTTGTTGGCGTCGACCTTGGCCTTTAGCTCGGCGACATCCTTTCCTTCGCGCTTGTACTGACCGAAGAGTTTGGACATACTGTTTTGCTCGGCTTTGGCACTCTCAAGCGCCATATTGGCCTGTTTAAGATCAGCAAATAGTGTCTTGAGTGTTTCGAGTGTCGTAGTGTCGACACCCTTCTTGCGCAGCTTTGCTGCAGCATCGTCGAAATGGTTTTGGAGGTGTTTGAGATCGATCATGAAGTCTGCCCTATCGTTTTGATAGGGCAATTATAGTCTATATTTTGAAAAGGGGGGATTAAAATTCCCGGGAAGTCATAATACGGTCGAGGTTAAAGGTACAACCTTTATCTGGTGCAGACCAGATATGGAATGTCACGTAGGATGTTCCATCGGATGAGACGCCATTGTTGCATGTTCTTGCATCAAAAGGATTACTGCTGATAACTTTCTCATATCCACAAGTACTACCGCTTGCAATGGCATA
>CAZCAZ010000075.1:0-6913 GCA_964496735.1 uncultured Nitratifractor sp.
CACTATGTCAGATTCGAGCTTGGTGATCGATATTGTTGGTCCCGTACATTCCGGCAAATTTTCGGAAATAATACGCCTGTTCGGTACTCATTTTGGCTGATCCGAGGAAAATCGTCGCATCCGGGCCGTCTTTTTCACGAATGCTCTTGAGTTTGGCAGTGATTCTCTCGTAGGCGCTATCCCAACTGATGCGCTTCCATTTGCCGCCCTCTTTGACCATCGGATATTTCAAGCGAGCTTTTGATCGTACCATGTCGATCATGTCCGCACCTTTGGAGCAGTGTCCCCCGTTACTAATCGGGTGATCCTGTGCCACTTCTTGACGCACCCATACACCATTTTGAACCTCAGCAGTGATACCACATCCCACCGAGCACGATGTACAGATGGTTCTCACTTTTTTGGATCCTGGGAATGGGTCTTTGACCTCTTCTTCTGTTGCGGCTCTCGTTACCCCTGCAGTGGCCAATGCGGTTGTGGCACCAAATGCCCCAGCCAATCCTGCCATCTTCAGAAACGAACGTCGACCTACTGTGGTCGATAAAGCCTGTTTGGTTGTCGTTTTCATACCAAACCTCTCCTTTTATTCCATAATATTAGCAGTTACACTGCAGCCTTGTAATACATATTCCATGCGCCGGTTTTCTGGTAGAGTATCTCTTTTTTCGGCGAGTGCCCTACGACAACTCCATTGGAGTTTTGCACCGGTTTTGCTTCCTTGGCGGTCGCTGCGACAGCACCGACACTGGCGGCGGCACCGGCGGTTGCCAACTTTTTCAAAAAGCCTCGTCGTGCTTTTATCATCCTGTTGTCCTCCTTTTTCAAATTTTCACCTATCGCCTGATAGGCTACCGGAGAGAAGCCGGAGGCTGTCAAACTTCTCTCGGGTAGCCCATCAAAAGGTGCAGCTATATCGCTTCGATACCACCACCGTCATCTTCAGCGTCCACATCTCCATCAAGCGAGCAACTCTCAAGGAGCGCTTCGGCGTTGCGGGCGACTCGATTGGCGGCGCGGCGCTTCTCTTCGCGTTCGCTGATCATTTCACCGCTTTCCCGATCCCGCACCATGCGGGGCTGAATGACCGGTTTGGGCAGGCCAAGATAGAGACGTTCAAATTCCCAGAACGCCTGCATAACCACGGCAAGAGATTGGTAGACATTGGCATGCTCATGCTCATAAAGCTCGACGATAAATTCCTGGCCAAATGCGTTGAGAATCTCATCAAACACGCAGTGTGCGAGCGACGCATACGTCTCATCCCCTGCCATCTCCAACTCAATCAATTCATGCATAAATGTCAGCAAAAACCCCATGCTGTCCTCGGGTTCGGTGTAGTGCTGTTCATCCCGACGTATTCGAGTTTTTGCTAGAAACTGCTTGACCTCGAGACGTTTCTTTCCGCTCTCAACGCCCTCATCATAATAGGAGGCAGTTGTGCGCACAATAGCGCTCTCGGGATTATGAAAGAGCTCATCATACTCATCGATCACTCTACGATAATCTCCTCCGACCATGTGGTCACGGATCTCACGGAGTGCCTCTTGAGAATTGACATCCAATGGATTGTCGATCATGACATCAAGTGCAGTCTCTATGCCCTCAAAGCGCTCAGGCGCCTCGGTAAAGACGAGCATCTTGCTCAAAAAACCATAATAGAGAGATCGCGCTGGGTTTACTTCGTTGTTTTTCATCCTCTTCCTTTGATCTTGTGATCGATGTGATCGCGGAACATCACCTTGGGTTTGCACTCCTCACAGCAGTAGAGTGTCCGTATCCGCACTGCATCGTCCCCAAACATCGGGGTCATCATCGCCGCAATCTTTTCGACCGCTTTGGTCGGGGCAAACTCCTTGCCGCACTCTACGCAGGCAAACAAGCTGTCTTGTGCCATAACCCGCTGTTTGAAATACTCCGGCTTGAGGGCAAGCGTGTCGTCGGTCACACTCAGGCAATCGGTCTCGGGACAGACCACCTCACAGTATCCGCAGTTGGTGCAAATGGATGCATTGAGGCGCAGAGTGTTGTCCTCTGGGTGCGCCGTAAGGGCAGCGACATTGCACGCTCCGACACAACTCATGCACAGCGTACAAGCCTCCTCGTGGATCACCAGATCACCATACTGAATCTGCGGTCCGGTGGTCACGACCCCAAGATCATCCTCTCCGACCAAATGCGCCAAACGGTGTGTGAAACTTTCCCGTTTGCGCATCGTGGCATCTTCCATATCAAATCGGCACATCTCAAGCGACACCTTCTCGATCAAAGCCTCGCGCAACTGCGCTTCGCTGCTACAGACATAGACGGCTTTCTTGTGGTACTTGCGCTCAAAGATCTCATTGATGATTCGGATGGCATCGGTCGTACCCTTGGAGACAAAGTCGGTATAAAAAATCACCGGATTGCCACTTTTTTGCAAGAGCGCCAGCAGGTGCGCTTCGGTGAGAAATTTGCGCCCCTCGATCCCCAGCGGCAACACGCCCTCAGGGAGCGGTACGTCTGGGAGCGAGACCTGATGCGGCAAGATCAAGGCAGTGTGTCCGGCATAAAACGAAGCCGCGCCCCAAAACGCCTCCCGAGGCATCTGCGTAAAATCAAGTGCTCCCGAGGGACAAACGCTCACGCAGCCCCCGCACCCCTCACAGTCAATATCCGAGAAGCTCAGGTGTCGCTCATCATCGATTTTGAGGATTGCCACGGTGGGACAGACTGCTTCACATTTGCCACAAATCTCTTCTCCGGTTCGCTCATGGTATTGGCAGATTGTGCTGTCGTATTGAACGTAGTTCTTGTAGTGATATGCTCCGCTGTTTTTCCGGACAGCCTCCATTGCCTGCTCCCAGCCCACCACTGCTGGATCGACCACACCACTCTGGAGCATTGCAAAAGATGGCGCCTCCTCCCAGATGATCTGATCGGTCTCCAGTGCTCCACGCAGCAGCTTGGTCGTCGTCACACGAAGCTGACCGATGTGCCCTTCGATTTGGGTCACTTCTTCTGGCCTCAAGGTGATCACGGTAAATTTTTCCCTACCCAGAAGCTCCTCAATGCCCCCAGGTGTCTTCTCCGATACGATCAAGACTTTTTGACCGACCTCCTGTGTGTAGTCCATGTCCCGCTGCAGATCATAGACGTGACTGCGAATGTCGTATAATTTTTTGACGTTGGGGATCTGCTCGGCGAGGGCGTCTTCCGTGTTGCGGAGATAATAATTCACCTCATACGCATAAATCTCGGCATGCTCCGTCTCGACATTGGCGACAATATAGTGACCATCATTTGGAATATCAGTCTGGACGTTGATCGATTCATCCAAAGGAAATTCCAAAGGATCTCGTGCTACAAACAGATATTCATTTTGCATCTTTACTCCATTTGGTAAACTATTATTTACTGAATTATAGTCTTCTGACTCTTTATGTGTTCTGAAAGTAACAAATGTTTTACCGATATATTACTCATTTATTAAGTACTTGTCCAAAAAACAGCATTTTTATTGTATAATTGATCATAAAATACGTTATGGGGTATAGTATGGTAAAAAAATATTTACTGTTTTTGATATTCCTTATCATCTCCATAGCTCTCTATCGTGCCTATGGGATTCCTCGCGAATGGAAGACCATCACCCTCGGCGCCTCCCTGCCCCTCAGCGGCATCAACAAAGAACTAGGCCGCGAAGTGAAGGAAGGGGCGGACAGCTACTTTCGCTATATCAGTGAGCATGGGGGTGTCCATGGCCAGCCGATCACTCTCATCGCTCACGATGACCAGTATGAGCCCCAAAAGACTTTTACCAACACCGAAGCATTCATAGCCGACCCCAAGATCTTCGCTTTGTTTGGTTTCGTCGGCACACCGACGACCAAACGTGTCCTTCCACTGATTGACTCCATCCCCTTGATCGCCCCCTATACTGGAGCCGCCTTTTTGCGTGATCCCCAAAACACAACGGTGGTCAATTTTCGCAGTTCATATGATGAAGAGGTTGAAAACATTGTCCGCTATCTCTACCAGCACAAAAAGGTGCGAAAATTCGCTATTTTTTATCAGAATGATGCCTATGGAATCGCTGGATACAATGCGACAATTTCCGCTCTAAAAAAACGCCATCTCCCTCTCACGGGCGAAGGCACGTACCGACGCAACACCCTCTCCATCCAGCATGCCCTTCATGAAATCGGCCGTGCTCGCCCTGAAGCAATCATCCTCGTAGGTGCCTACAAGCCCAGTGCACATTTTATCCGTGTCTGGCGCGAAAGATATTCAGAAAACACCATGTTTGCTCCCATATCATTTGTCAACGCCAACGCCCTAATCCGCGAATTAGATCACAAGGGGAGCAATATATACTTCTCCCTGACCGTCCCTTCCTATGAGGACGAGCACCTCGAGGTTGCCAACGCATACCAAAAACTGTTGCGGCATTACCACCCCAGCAGCCGCCCTTCCTACGCCTCGTTTGAATCCTTTCTGGCCGCCAAAGCAACCGTTGCTGCTCTGCAAAGTATCCAGGGAGCCATAACCCGGCCGGCATTTCTCCAGGCCTTGCAGCACCTTGATGCCGATGCGATCGGGGACATTCCTCTGCGTTACCACAAGATGCAACTTCTCAATCAGGTCTACCTGTCCGTATATCATGATGGTGCATTTCATACCCTCCGGCGGAAAAAGCCATGAAGAGCCTCTATGCCAAAGCCAATGAGCTTCTTGACCGAATCAAGCTTGCCCAAGAGACCAAGCTCCTCATCACGATCACCGCACTGGGAATGATGGCGATTGGGTTTTTTATGCTGGTTTCGGTCTTTGCGATCAAGTACGACTACGAAGCCCTCTATCACAAACAAACCCTCCCCCAAGTCAACCTCGAAGAGATCAAAGATATCTACAACATCAACATACACGATACCGTACAAGATATCCGCAAGGGAACCATCAATGCCGAAGATGCCGGTGAGGTGATTCGCTCGGCCTTGGAGATTCTCCATACACAATGGCGCGACTACGAGGTGGCAGGCCAGCGATCGATCGGAGGGCTTCCCTATCTGGCCAATGCTTGGCTGAGTCTGTTTTTGCCAGGGTATCGCCTCGAGCATTCCGATGCCTACCACCGTGGCCTCCTGAGCAAGGTTCAGCGAAAGATGGCCGAAATCGACGCAGGCAGCACTGCCCTGGTTCGTTCACTGGCCTCTGGGCATATTCCCCGCGATGAAACCATCAACAATCTCTTGCTTGATATTGTCTCGATCGACATTGATCTCTCCAGCCTGATCAATGCCCATCTCAAAGATGCTATTGCGCAAAAACATCGCAACGACCGTCTATTTAGAACCAGTATTGTGATGCTTTTTTTGCTGATTGGGTTTATCTTCTTTTTGAGCATTTTGGTTTCGGTGCTGATCACCAATCACTTCAAGCGCCTCAACCATTCGCTTGAAAGTACCGTCGATCACAAGACGCGCCAACTCCGCGAGCTCAACGCCTCGCTTGAGAAGCGGATTGATAGAGAGATCATTGCCAGCCGCAAAAAAGATCAGGTCATGTTCCATCAGGCCAAACTCGCCAGCATGGGCGAAATGCTCCAAAACATTGCCCATCAGTGGCGGCAGCCTCTTGGGGCACTCATGATGATCATCCAAAGTTTTGAGACCAAATTTTTCGCAGGCAAACTCGATGGTGCTTTTGTAGAAACTCGTGTAGAAGATGCCATGCTCCTAGCACAAAACATGTCCGATACACTCGAGGATTTTCGGACATTCTTTCACCCCCACAAGGTTCACAAGTGTTTTGATCTTGGCAGTGCGATTCACAAGTCCGTTGATTTGACTCGCTATCAGTTTGAGCGTGAGCATATCGAGATCGTCGTGGAGACATCACACCCCATCACGATATGCGGTTACGAAAATGAGTTGACTCAAATTCTCTTGAATCTCATCAGCAATGCCAGAGATGCCCTGATCTTGAGTGACACGCAGCACAAACAAATCCGTATCCATACCCAAGAGCACTCTGACCATGCGCGAATCAGAGTCATCGACAATGGCGGCGGGATCAAAGATGATATAATGCCAAAGATCTTTGAGCCCTATTTTACGACCAAGCACAAAAGCGTCGGAACCGGCGTGGGCTTGTATATGGCAAAAGAGCTATTGGAGCAACATATGGGCGGAAGCATTCATTGTAAAAACATTCGACACAAGATGGGTATCCGAGGCAGCGCACTTCAGGCATGCACCATGTTTACCATCAGTATCCCCAAGCAGCGAGAGGAGGCCAAAAACCATGAACAAAAGGGACTTTGAAATACTCGGAGAGTTTAGCATTCTCTATATTGAGGATGAAGCCGATCTTCTCAAGCATACCACAGCGATCCTTGAGGATTTTGTCCGAAATATTTATGCCGTGCGCACGTGCCAAGAGGCCTACGATGTTCTCACTCAAGAGTCGGTCGACGTGATCATCTCTGATATCCTCTTAGAAAACGAAAGCGGCATTGAGTGCCTCAAGCACATCAAGGAGACGATGCAGATAGAGATCCCGGCCATCCTCACCACCGCCTACACGGATACCGAATTCCTCCTTGATGCCATCCGCCTCAAGGTCGACAATTACCTCGTCAAGCCCATCAACATCAAGGAACTCCTCAACTCCCTCCACGATATCCTCCGCCCACAGCTCCAACAAAAGGAGATCCAGCGCAGCCAGAACATCATCAAAACCATCGCGGCGGTCATCGACGGTAAGCAAGTCGAGCTCGTACGCTTCATTCTCCGCAATCTCGACGAGGAGAGCCAACTCAACTACTCTTACCACGATATCATGGAGCGCACCGGCATCAGCAAACCCACGATCATCAAACTCTTCAAGCAACTCCTCTCACAAGGCATCCTCGTCAAGATCCAAAACGGAAAAT
>CAZCAZ010000076.1:0-6911 GCA_964496735.1 uncultured Nitratifractor sp.
CAACGCTTACCCACACCCGCTTGGCACCACCACAGGGACTATACCTGGCACGCGTGATATATTAGCCGGCCTCCATCTGAGTATCGTTTTGTGGCAGCATCAGGGCGGCTTCTGCCATTCCAGCCTTAGCGATGGGGCGACGCATGAGTTGATACGAGGCTACCGCCAAGGTCTGGTCGACAAAAGGGCGGTAGTCATGATCGAGTAAATCAGCTAGACGGGTCAAGACCATTATCATCGTCGCAGCTGCTGAGGGAAGCATGGTGTCCACGAAAACCATGGGGTCACTCCATTCACCATCTCCGACTCCCCAGCGACCGTTGTCATAAAAGCGACGGATCGCTGCACTGGCATACTCTCCTGCTGTGGCAACAAACTGCTTGTTTTCTGTCAGGTCATAGGCTGCCAACAAGGCCACCCCCAGGGCAGCATAATCCACCAGATACGTTACGGCATCGGATGCTCCATACTGGTGCTGAATCTGTGCACCGGATGTCATGTACTTTATCAGGCGATTGAGCGACGCCAGCGCTTCTGGGCGATAGCGATCCTCCGACTTCGCAGCCTGCAACAAAGCACGAGTCATCAATGCATTGGGTGCCGCAAAAATCCGTTCGTCTTTTGCGTGGTCGATCGTGCCCGTCATCCAGAGCCCCGTTTCGTCTTCTCGCATGGCTTCCAGTGCCCAATCGCAGATCCGATACGCAGCATTCCGATATCGCTCTTCTCCACCAACAGCTCTATCTATGTCGATCAGCACGGATGCCATGATCGCATTTTCGGCCAGAAGTTTTCTGCGCTGAGGCACCTGCCACTCCCGATCAAGCGTACAACAATAAAATCCTCCCGCTTCTGCATCCCAGATTGCTGAGGCAAGCATCGCATCCAATGTATGCCGCAACGAATGAATTGGCTCTACTTCTCCTTCGAGATCGTTCAGCTTCAAAGCGGCTTTATATAGAGCGACATGCAATTGCTTGGGCGCATCACCGTAGCCACCCAACTCAGAATCATATGTTTCAAGAATTTGCTTACGAAGGATGACACTCAGTGCCTTGGGGTCAATGCGGGTTGCTTGGATTTGCGTGGGGAGTTTGAGCTGCGCCAGTGTTTCGCGTCCTTTCTCAGCAAAGCCTTCTGGATCGTCAGCATATTTTTGTGCCACCAGATCAAGCATCTCCCCCAAGCCCATCATCCCGTCTCGTGCCTCCGATGGCACATAGGCAGCCGCATACAACGGAGTTTTGTCCGGTGTGAGAAAAAACGTCAAAGGCCACCCTTCCTCTTTGCCAAGCATCACCGAAAAAAGTCGCTGAAAGTGCCGATCGATATCTGGATGCTCATCCCGATCCACTCGGAGCGTCACAAAATGCTCTGATAGTTTTTTTAAGATGCCTTCATGGACAAAGCTCTCTTCTTCCATTTGTGCACAGGCCCGACACCCCCGATAGGTGATCCAGAGAAAAATCGGCTTCCTTTCTTTCCGTGCCAGTTCAAAGATAGACTGATCCCATGAATTCCAATTACATATCGCCATGCGTTAGCCTCTCATTAATATCTATTTGTTATAGTTGCGCATTATCAAACCTAAGTAAATACTTTACACTATGCAAGCTTGCAAGAAGGACACAACCATGGCATTACGAACATTTTTCATTTTGTTGACACTTTTTTTCTCCTCATTGGGTGCACAAGCCGAAGGCTTTGGCAGCATTGAGGGACTCCCAAAGCAAACATTTCTCGACCCAAAAGATGCTTTCAAGGCCGTCGCCAAAGTCGAAGACGATCAACTCAAAACCGCCATCATCCTCGCCGACAAGATCCATGCCTACACCAAAGACCTCCGTTACGTCATCACACAACCCAAAGAGCTGGAGTTGGCCATCCAAAAGCCCGACCCGGTCACAATCGAGGGGGATGAAAATACTGTTTTTTATGGTACACAGAGCATCAATATTCCTCTAAAAAATCTGCAAGACCAAGGGATCCATGGTGCCTTTACGCTCACCATCCATATGGCTGGCTGCTCCGATGCGGGGATATGTTACAATCCCCAGACACGGACATTTGACCTAAGCATTCCCCCGACACAGCAACTGAGCGAAGAAGAGGCAGCTGAACAACAGCAGCTCAAAGAGTTGGCCGAAGAAGAAGCGCTTGAAAATATGGCAGAAAAAGCAACCGTCAACCCCAAAGAATGGGACAAGGAGCCTGCCGTCGCTCCCCAGAAATCTGCTCCAGCAATCTCGGAAAATTCTGAAGGGCTTTTTGCCAAAATCGCCCGCCTCACCCAAGAAGGCAACGTTGCAAAAATCGCCGAAGTTTTGACCAATGAGGGGGCATTCTTTATCCTCTTGATCTTTTTTATCTTTGGATTAATGCTGGCTCTAACCCCCTGTATCTTCCCTATGATTCCGATCCTGAGCTCTATTATCGTCTCTCAGGCCGGCAAGGACAAGACCCCGTCCAAAGGGGAGGCTTTTTTCACGTCACTTGTCTACGTCCTGGCCATGGCGCTAACCTACACCATCGTCGGCATTATCGCCGGTTTGGCCGGTGCCGATATACAGGCAGCCTTTGCCAAGCCATGGGTGATTGTCCTTTTTGCCATGGTATTTGTCGCGTTGGCCTTCTCTCTTTTTGGGTATTATGAGATTGGCCTGCCCGCTTCGTGGCAATCCAAACTCACTAAAGTCAGTGACAATGCCCAAGGCAAAGGGGGCATACTCGGTACCGCCATCATGGGGGCGCTCTCCGCACTCATCGTCGGCCCATGTGTCGCTCCGCCGCTGGGGGGCGCGATTTTGTTTATATCTCAGAGTGGGGATGCGTGGCTGGGGGGCTGGGCGCTGTTTATCATGAGCATCGGGATGGGGATGCCGCTACTGCTAGTGGGGCTGGGTGCGGGCAAATTCATGCCCAAACCCGGCGGCTGGATGACCCGTGTCTCGGAGATCTTCGGGGTACTCATGCTGGCCATGGCACTCTACATGCTTCGCAGTCTGCTTTCAGAGGGCACCGTCATGCTCTTGAGTGCATTGCTCTTCATGGGCGCAGCACTCTACATGAATCCATTTGAGACCGGCACGACCAAAGGAGCATTCCGCCTCATCAAGCTCTTTGCCTTGACCCTGCTCCTCTACGGCGCCCTCCTCTTCGTCGGCTGGATGAGCGGTTCACACTCCCTCGTCCATCCGCTTGATCACCTCGGCGGCAGTCAAGCAAGCACCACAGCGGTCGCAGCCGAACCAACCAATCGTGCCAGCCGCCAAGGCTACTCCTACGCGCGACTCATGCAAGAAGTCCAAGCCGCCGGCAAACCAGTCATGGTCGACATCGGCAAAGCCAACTGTGCCGCCTGCACCGAACTCGAAGAAATCACCTTTCCCGACCCCGCCGTCCAGGCTGCCCTGAAGCGTTTCAAATTCATCCAGATCGACATCACCCAATACACCGACGACGATGCGGAATTACTCAAAAAATTCCACCTCTTCGGCGCCCCGAACCTGCTCTTTTTCGACAGCCACGGCCAGCCGCTGCCTGAAAAATTCCTCACCGGATTTGTCAAACCCCAGAAGCTGGTGGAGCACCTCAAGACGATTCAGTAATCTCTTTGGCTTCAGAACAAGTCTATTCCACCACATGCCCCACAAACTTGGCAAAATCATCTAGGATCTTTCCACCACGCCGGAAGCCGAGTGCGCATCCTTCGTATGCGAAGAAAACACCGGCTTGGTAGGCATTGCCTGCTTGATCTGTTGGGAGGGCTGTGTACGCTTGATAAATCGGTTTAAACCCTTCGTATTCTCCTTCGGTTGCTTCGACCACGGTTCCATCGGCTTCTACAATACGGATATTGGCTCCTTCACGTCCGAAGGCGCGTTTTTCGACCTGCTTTTTTTCTACCAGCGGCTCGAAGGAGGTCTCCAGTAGCAACGGGTGGCCAGGAAAAAGATCCCAGAGAATCTTCATAAGTGCCTTGCTCTGAAACATCAGGGTGTAAGCAGGATTGAGAATGATCGCTTTGTGATTTTTCATGATATGTGTAAGGATCATGGCCAGATCCCCCTCTTCGATGGCGATGTCCTCCCAGGGGATGAGCTTAAACCACAGCTCATAGTTTTCATCTTGATAAAACACCCCTTCTTCCCCATCGAACTCCACCTCATCTACAAATGCAAATTCCGTATGAAACCCTGCCTCCTCGGCAATGTGCTGCAGGAGGCGCGTGGTGTTTTCGTCTTCGCTTGATCCTCGGATGGCCGAGAAGAGTATCTTCCATCCTTCGTAACCATCGGCAAAGCCCTCTACACTCTCCTCGAGGGTTACCAAGCGTTTAAAATTGTCCACCAAGCCTTCATAGAGGGCATTGAATTGGCTGCTTTCATCGAGACCATTTGCTTTGAGGAGTGCCCACTGGATGATCGCGGTCTCAAAAAGAGAAGTGGGCGTATCGGCGTTGAACTCCAAGAGCTTGATAGGTGCTCCATTGACCCCTCCCGCAAAATCAAACCGCCCGTAAAGGTGCCAGTGCACATCGTTTTCCCAGCTCTCCTTGATCGCATCGATCAGGTTGAAGGGGATATTGATCTCGTGCAACAAATCATTTTCAATCACATATTCCCCCGCTTCGACAAACATGTCATAGAGCGTATTGGCTGCGGCTGCGTATGCGTCCGCTTCGGCCTCCGAGATCACAATGACCTCGTCGGCAACATAGGGGGTGTTGTCCTCATCGGTATGCCAGACGAAACCAATCTCTTCGAGGTACTCAGGGGTGAGAGGCTTGAGTTGTTTTAGTTTCATTTAGCCTCCAAAACGGCTACGGCCACTGCGACCCGATGAGCCAAATCGACTGAAGAAACCGCCGCGTTTGGACGAAGAAGATCGTTTGGTAGCCGAGCGCTTGGATTTCTTGAAGCTGTTCACACTGCGCGAGTAGGTCGAGGGGCTTTTGTAGCCGGCTCGACGGTTGTTTTGGTAGTTTTGATTGCCAAAAAGCTTGCTCCCAATCCACCCCCCGATCATCGCCCCAGCTGCACTGGCAAGAATCGTCTCGCCCAGGCTCATCCCGCCACCGTGAACTGAGGCATTGGGTTGAGTGAGCGGCGAAGTGCCATTGTCAATCTTGGCCGCCTCTTTTTTGATGAGGACATCCATCTCTTGGCGCGTTAATACCTTCTCGGTACCATCAAGTTTTTTGAGGACGATTCGTGTTTCTTTGGCTGGAAATTCATCCTGGATTTTATATTGTCCTTTCGCCACCTCTTCAATGATGACAAAAGCATGCTTGTTTTGTGTTTGTGCTTGTGACTGCTCTTGTGCCCTCTCTTGGCTACTGCATCCATTTAAGCCCATGACAAGTGCTGCACCCAGTCCGCCGACCATGGCATAGCTTGAGACTTTTTTGATGTATTTCATGTTGATCTCCCGATTATAATTTATAGGATTTTATCCAAACTGTGTTAATGGGCACGCAACCAATGCATCACAATCGATGTGGCAATGGCGACATTGAAACTTTTTACCTCCGGCTCCATCTCGATACGGACAATCGTATCCGAAACAGACAAGGTCTCCTCGGCGACACCCTCCTCCTCGTTGCCGACGATCAGCACCCATTTCTCCGGCACATCCACAAGCGAAGAAAGCGGCACCGCATCCGGAGTGGCTTCGGCGGCATAGAGGTGGTAGCCCAGCGCTTTGAGCTGCGTGATCGTCTCGGTCATATCCTCATAGAGATGCACCGCCAGTCGGCTCACATGACCGGTCGAGACCCGTACCGCCCGGCGGCCGTAAGGGTGCGGGCCGCGCTGGGGCACGGCGTAGCCGGTGATCCCCAGTGCCGCAGCACTGCGGGCGATGGCACCGATGTTTTCCATGTTGCTCAGGCGTTCGGTCAAGACGATCCGATCCCCCAGTTGGTCGAGTGGCACACTCTCGGGGCGGTAGGCATGCATCATCACGTGGTGGTGGACATTGCGCCCGACAATCTGTCCCAACACCTCCTTGTCTCCGACATACAGGGGCACATCTCCAGCATAACGCTCGATCATCACGTGATTGGCTTCATAAAATGCCTGCGTTGCCAGGAGGCTCTTGGGTCTGATCCCTTTTTTGAGGAGCATTAGCACCACACGGGGGCTGTCAGCGATGAAGCTGCCATCACGGTCAAAAAGATTGCCACGTAGCGTGCGATAGGGTTGAAGAGCGGGAAGGTCAAGGGTGAGGATCTGTGTCAAATTCATGAGAAGGATTATAACGATTTATGCTAAAATACTTCCAATAGGATTTGAAGGATCGCCATGTACGGATACTACCGCGTCGCTGCTGCTGTCAACGTCACCACAGTAGCCAACCCCAAAGCCAATGCAGCCGAAGTGATCGCACTGCTGCGTCAGGCGCATGAGAAACAGGTGGGCGTCATGGTCTTTCCTGAGCTCACATTGACCAGCTATACTGCCTCTGATCTACTGACAAACCAGACCCTGATCGCTTCACAGAATGAGGCCTTGCAAAACATTCTCGATGCCAGCCGGACACTCGACACTATCGTCATCATCGGGGTTGCCATCATTGATGCAGATCGTCTCTACAATGCTGCTGCCGTTATCCAGCGCGGCACCCTCCTCGGCCTCATCCCGAAATCCTTCATTCCCAATAAACAAGAATTTTATGAGAAACGACAGTTTGTCAGCGGGCGGGATATCGTCCGCTCTGCGATCAGTCTACTGGGGCACGAAGTGCCGTGGGGGGTTGATCTGCTCTTTTCGGATGAGGAGGGCATGACCTTTGGGGTAGAGATATGCGAAGATCTCTGGTCGGTCACGCCACCGAGCAATCACATGGCCAGCAACGGTGCCAACCTGATCTTCAACCTCTCGGCCAGCAACGAGCTCATCGGCAAGGCC
>CAZCAZ010000077.1:0-6834 GCA_964496735.1 uncultured Nitratifractor sp.
CAACGTCGTACAAAATATGTGCGCCATGGTGGAACACCGGGAATTGCTGGGATAGCCTTCACGCGTAGGAGTAGACAGTAGTCTATCTTTTCGCCGGGATAGGCACATAAAAATTGTCAACGATTTTTGACTAGACTGCTTGACTATCCTGTGGTGCTGTTCCTTCCGATATCTACCCAAAATAAATTCGCTATAATTCCCCCATGAAACACACCCTCTATCCTATTGCCCTGACCGATCTACTCTGGATGCTGGTTCCTGTCGGAATCGTTGTCTTGCTCTATATTCGCTGGACAGATGATCGAATCACCCTCCCCTATGCACTCGGTCGGATGCTGCTACAATTGCTCTCCATCGGTTATGTACTGATCTATATCTTTACGACTCGCTCCCCTTGGCTGGTGGGCGGGATTCTCATGGTGATGCTTGTGGCTGCCGGGATCATTGCCATGCGGCCACTTCCTAAGGGTCACAAATATTATCTGCGTGCGCTGGGGGCGATCATTGTCGGAGGGATTTTTACGTTGGGGCTTGTGATTTTTGGTGTCTTGCGACCCAGTCCGTGGTTTGACGCCCAAGTTGTCATCCCTCTAGCCGGCATGGTTTTTGCCAACAGCATGAATGCCGTCAGCATCGCTGCCGAACGCTTCCACGGAGAACAAAACAACGGTGCGTCTTTTGCTCAGGCTCGCGCCATGGCCTACCGCGCCGCGCTGATCCCTACTGCCAACTCCCTTTTTGCCGTCGGGCTGGTCTCTCTACCGGGAATGATGACTGGCCAAATCCTCAGCGGCGTCGATCCGCTGATTGCCACTCGTTATCAGATGTTGGTGATGCTGATGATACTGGGCTCAGCAGGGATTTCCGTGGGGGCTTATCTGGCAAGATCCGACCAGCCCTAGCCCTCTCCTCTGGGATCCGGACCGTTGCGTCGATCACGCTCAATCGTCATACCATCAGAATCGACCAAAGGATACTCCACATCCCATATCCCCAATCGTCGGTCTTGTTTGGCACGGAGGATATACGGGATATTATACAGCGACTCTTTCTGCTTCTCTGCAACTTTTTCCATCATTTTTATATCTTTTTCCTCTATATTCATCAAAGAATCTACCCAGATTTTTGCCATGTCTTCCAATTCGGAAAATTCAAATGGCCGATAGCGCATTTGTGCAGCATGGAGAGCCTGTAGTCCATTAAAATTCTTGAGGTATTTTCGCAAATAGGCATCCACAGTTTTCTTTCCTTCTCCCTTCTTTGCTAGGTGTGATACGGCTCCCATTTCTTTCATTTCGACTGCATTGTAAATTTTTGTACTTTTTATAATTTCATTAGAATTTTTCATTCCGACTTTTCTAGCAAGCATACTATAAATTGCAGAGCCTGGAAAAAAATTAAAGCGCATTTGCTGCAAGCCAAACAAACTCTGCTCTTCCGCAATTACCGTATTAAAGGAAAGCATTTTCTCAAAGCCACCCGCAAAGGCAACTCCCTCAACTAATGCCACAGTATGAATAGGTAAATGAAAGTTTAGAAGGTTTAAATATAAACCTTTAATTGCAATTTCAGCACAATTCTCAATTTTCTTCCTATCGTTATTTCTAACTGTTTTGATAATATCAAGTATATTTCCCCCGTAGCCAAAAACTTCAGGTATTTGCGAAGAGAGGACAACAAATTTAACTGGTATTCTTTGAGACATGCTGTTTTGATGGAAGTAGTCAATCAACTCCTGTTGAAACTCATGATAGCCAGTTAAATTATCAAAGCTCAGGCAGGGGCAGTCTTTTGGCTTCATGTATACCCAAATGGCCTGTGTCTTTTTGTCATATCTCAATGTCATTTCTTTTCGCTCCCTAAGAAGCTTTAAAAATTCTTTATCCATTTTTTTCCTCACTTTTAAAGAAATATTCTTCGATTGCTAGAGAAGGCATTGGTTTACCAAAATAATACCCTTGTGTCAACTCACATCCCATCTCCTTGATCATTGTTAGTTGTCTTGTATCTTCTACACCTTCTGCCACAACACTCAGTTTTAACTCCTTTGAAAAAGTAATGATGGCTTTGACCAAAATTCTGTCTTCAGCATCAGTAACGATATCACGAATAAAAGAGCGGTCAATCTTGAGCTTGTTGATCGGAAGCTTTTTAAGATACGACAAAGAAGAATATCCTGTACCGAAATCATCCAAACTCAATGAGATACCGAGTTGACGTATGGCGTGCAATTTTTTAATGGCTTCGCTAAGATTTTCGATTGCATATCCTTCTGTTATCTCTATTTCTAACCAATCTCGTCGAAATGCTACCCTGTCAAGTGTACGCTCAAGTAGTGGAAGCAAATCATCATCCCGCAACTGTTTTGGAGAAATATTGACTGAGATATATGGTGGGTTGAATCCCTCTTTATTCCACAGTGAAATTTGATCAGACACGCAACGCAACACAGCCTCTCCCAAGCCAATGATATGGGTACTCATCTCGGCAATAGGTATGAAGCCATCGGGCATAATCATCCCTTTTTCGGGATGATTCCATCGTATCAGCGCCTCAAGTCCTGCCAAAGAGTGGTCTTGGTTATTGATAACGGGTTGATAATGGACGATAAATTCATCGTTTTGTATCCCCAGGCGAATTTGATGATCGATCATAAGCTTCTGTTTTGAGTATTCCGTCATTTCTTTGGTATAAAAAGAAACACGGTTTCTTCCATTATTCTTGGCCGCATACATTGCCACATCAGCATTTTTTATCAATGTTTCCGAATCTAGACCATCATCAGGGTAAACGGCTACACCAATACTTACGGTGAGGTAGAAATCTTTTTCCTCTATTTGAATGGGCTCGAGAAATACTTGATCAATCGCTTGGGCAACACGAACAATAGCCGACATCTCACGGATATCTTCGATGATAGCGATAAACTCATCTCCACCAAAGCGACCCAATGAATCCGAGTGTCTCATTGTGCCCTGAAGACGCTCTGAAAAGGCTACCAAAATTTTATCACCAAACATATGACCAAAGGAATCGTTGATCTCCTTAAAATTATCAATATCAAAAAAAAGAATAGCCAGTTTGGTCTTGTTTCGCTTGGCTTTACGAATTGACTGGTCAAGACGATCAAAAAACAATACACGATTCGGAAGCTTTGTCAGGGCATCATAGTGCGCCATCTCTTCAAGTTTTTGGTTGCTTTCTTCGAGGAGTTTCATTCGTTCTTTTGTCTCTTCAGCAACACGTTTTTCGAGGTTCTGGTTTAGCCAATGCAGCCGTTGTTTTATTTTTTGCTCTCTATTGTCGTATAGTTGTACCAATATAGTAACCAAAAGAACAAAACCAAATAGAAGCAAGTAGGCCTTCATGTCAACTTCTGCTTTGTTTGAGAGAAAAGCAACCGCAATAACCAACAGTGAAACAAAAGCTATTGGGTAACCTAGCTGCTTCCCATTAAGCAAAAAAGCAATGACAACAAGTATCAAAAACCACACAATGCGCATGTAGTCACTCGGGTATGCCATTATCGTAACAAATAGAGTTACTATTGCAAGAAAACTTGTTGTGTATAGAACAAGTTCGAAGTATTTTTTTGACTTGCGCATCGAATACATTCCAAGTATTGCCGCTAGCATCTGAAACATATTTAATTTCAATACATTATCGTTATTGGTTAACTGAAAAAATGTGATGGTTAGAATAATTAAAACACTTATCCCTAACATGCTATTAAACAAAATATACTTTGATTGTAGTTCATACTCATCATCTTCAAACGTATAACCACTATGCAAAAAATTCTTCAAGTGTGTCCGCATACTGTTGCACCCCCCAGGTCTTATCTATTTTCTAGATAGAACAATATTGATTCATTTATATTATAAAATTGATGTAATCATACCATAGTTACATAAAACTAATCAAATAAAAATAGGCATTTTATGGGGGTTTAATAATAGTGACAGAGAATACATAATCCATGCGATTTCTATCGCATGGATTGGGGAGATTACTCGACTTCCGCGTCGATCACGTCGTCATCGGCTGGCTTCTGCTCTCCAGCAGCACCATTGGCCTGCTGATTGGCGGCAGCGGCTTGGGCGACTTTTTGTGCTACGGCGTTGAGCTCGGTGACCTTGGCATCGATCTGCTCTTTGGTGGCGTTGTCGTCTTTGAGAACCGTTTCGACCTCACCGGTAACCTGCGCCACCTCATCTTTGAGGGCAGCATCGGCATTGTCACCAAGCTCCTCCAGGGCTTTGCGAGTCTGATGGATGAGAGCATCGGCTTGGTTTTTTGCTTCGACAAGTGCTTTGCGCTTCTCGTCTTCGGCTTTGTTGGCTTCGGCTTCTTGTACCATCTTTTGAATTTCATCTTCACTGAGTCCGCTCGAACCGGTGATCTTGATCTCTTGTGATTTTCCGGTTCCCTTATCTTGGGCTGATACGGTCAGGATACCGTTGGCGTCAATGTCAAAAGTCACTTCAATCTGTGGCACGCCACGTGGTGCAGGCGAGATGCCACTGAGCTCAAACATGCCGAGTGACTTGTTGTCCTTTGCAAACTCACGCTCACCTTGAACGACGTGGATGCTGACCGCCGGCTGGTTATCCTCGGCTGTAGAGAACGTTTGAGACTTTTTGGCTGGAATCGTCGTGCCTTTTTCGATCACTTTGGTTGCAACACTGCCCAACGTCTCGATACCGAGGCTCAACGGGGTCACATCGAGGAGCAGTACATCTTTGACATCCCCCGTCAATACACCACCCTGAATCGCCGCGCCAACTGCAACCACTTCATCAGGGTTAACGGATTTGTTCAACTCTTTGCCAAAATAAGCTTTGACCTTTTCCTGTACCATCGGAACACGCGTTGAACCTCCGACCATGACCACCTCTTTGATCTCATCCTTGCTCAAGCCAGAGTCTTTGAGAACTTCATCAATTTTACTAATAGTCTTTTGAACCAGATCCTCAATTAATGACTCAAATTTTGCACGCGTCAACTTCATGACCAAGTGTTTTGGACCCGAAGCATCTGCAGTAATAAATGGCAAGTTGATCTCTGTTTCCGTGGCAGTAGAGAGCTCTTTTTTGGCATTTTCTGCTGCTTCCTTGAGACGCTGAAGTGCCATAATGTCAGCAGTAATATCTATGCCCTGATCGTTCTTGAACTCTGTAGCAATATGGTCAACAACACGGTTGTCAAAGTCATCACCACCCAGGAACGCATCTCCTCCAGTCGAAAGGACTTCAACTACGCCATCACCGGTCTCTAGGATCGTGACATCAAACGTACCGCCGCCGAGGTCATACACGGCGATGTTTTCACTCTCTTTTTTGTCCAAGCCATAAGAGAGAGCTGCTGCGGTTGGCTCGTTGATGATCCGCAAGACATTGAGCCCAGCAATGGTGCCGGCTTCTTTGGTCGCTTTACGCTGTGCATCATTGAAATACGCTGGCACAGTAATGACCGCATCGGTCACACTGCCACCCATATATCCCTCAGCATCTTCCTTGAGTTTCATGAGGATTTTGGCTGATATCTCCTGTGGAGTGTATGTTTTGCCATCAATCTCAATCGCACAGGCTCCATTTTTGTCTGTGACGTGGTATGGGAGACGCTCTTTGGCTTCTGCGGCCTTGGACTCGTTGCACATCAATCCCATGATTCGCTTGACAGAATAAACTGTGTTTTCTGGGTTGGTGACCATCTGACGCTTGGCTGTTTCTCCGACGAGGACTTCTCCTTTGTCTGTAAAGGCAACAACCGAAGGTGTGGTGTTGCGCCCTTCCTTGTTGGCGATAATTTTGGCTTCACCGTTTTCGTAGACAGCTACAGCCGAGTTGGTCGTACCGAGATCGATTCCGATAGGCTTACTCATGATAAACTCCTTGGTTTGTATTTGGTTTGTCGTATTATAAATTTTTTAACGCAAAGTCAATGCAACCTAGGTAGCATTGACTTGTACTGGTACTATTTTGCGGTGCTAACCATCGCGGCGCGAAGGGTGCGATCTTTCATCTTGTACCCTTTTTGCATCACTTGAACGATGTGGCCAGGTGTATGCTCGTCGCTCTCGACTTGCATAATCGCCTGATGCATCTGGGGATCAAACTCTCCTGCATGCTCCACCTCTTCAACTCCGTGTTTCTTTAGGGCGCTTAAGGTTTGGTTGTAGGTTAGTTCCATGCCCTCTTTGATCTTGTCGAGGGCATCAGCAGCGTCTTCAGGGTCGATTTGATCCATGGATGCAAAGGCGCTCTCAAAGGAGTCCAAAATACTCAACATATCCGTAGCAAACGCTTCATTGGCATAGGCCACAGCATTGGCTTTGTCTTTTTCGATCCGCTTTCGACTGTTATCAAAATCAGCATGAATTCGCAAAACTTTCTCTTCTGCCTCTGCCAATGATGCCTTGGCTTCCAGCAAGTCTGCCTGACACTGCTCCTCGGGACTCCGCTCCACTGCTTCCTCTTCGGGTGTTAACTCTTCTGTATCTACATTTTCATTTTTGGGATCATGCATGCTTGGCTCCTTGTCTAAAATATATCCTGGTAGAGATTATAGTATATTGAGCGGCACTTTGTCAAGTCAAGTTGCATAAAAATACAAAATAAACTTTAGTCAGATAGACTCAAGTATAAAAATATAGAAACCAAAACGCGTTTCAAGAATATATGTAAAAACTAAAAAGAAGAAGAAAAGAAAAAAGAAGTATAACAAGGTGCGGCCGGTACCGCACCTGAAGTATGCGAGATTTAGTTTCGCAGGCCAAGAGCCTCTTTGATCGCGGTATAGCGTGCGAAATCGTTGTTGCGCAGGTAGCGCATC
>CAZCAZ010000078.1:0-6812 GCA_964496735.1 uncultured Nitratifractor sp.
TAGCCTTTGGTGCGCAGAAGCTTTATGATCTTCTTGTTGGGTGGGGTGTCGAGCTGCGTGCTGACTTCGATGCTGGGTTGCTCTTGCGAGGCAAGATGTTCGAAAAGCTTGAAATCTTTTTTTTGTCGCTTCATGTCTTCGTTAAAGCTGTACCAGTTGTTGAGAGTCGTTTTGATGCGTTGATCACTGGTCTGCTTGAATGTGCCTCGGTTTTTTTTGCGAACGATGAGGTTTTTGTTGAGGAGACCATACATGGCTTTGCGTACCGTATTGCGACTGACATCGAGGTGGGTGGAAATCTCCAATTCATTGGGAAGCTTTTCCCCTGAAGCGTAGGGTTCCTGTCGAAGCAGATCACTCAGGATCTCTTCAACTTGGATGTAGAGAGGGGTCTTGGATGCTTTGTCAACAAAATAGTGTGTCATGCCCATGATTGCCCCTCTTGGATTTAGTTTGAAAAATTGTAGGGAGGACGTATGATACCCTTTTCGGTGATAAAACCGGCTATAAGCTCATGGTCGGTGACATCAAAAGCGGGGTTGAATACCTGGATATCAGCTGGAGCGATCTGTTGCCCTTTGACGTAGATCACTTCATCGGCTCCTCGCTCTTCAACGATGATCTCCTTGCCTGTGGCAGTATGAGGATCAATGGTCGAATGGGGACAGGCGATATAAAAAGGTACGCCGTAATGGTGTGCATTGATGGCCAGTGAGGACGTACCGATTTTGTTGGCGGTGTCCCCGTTGGCCGCGACACGATCCGCGCCGACGATGATGCAGTCGACCTTGCCAAGCTTCATGAGATAGGACGCAACACTGTCCGCAATCAGGGTCACGTCAACCCCAAAGCGATGCAGCTCCCACGCAGTGATCCGGCTCCCTTGAAGGAGTGGTCGGGTTTCGTTGGAATAGGCATGAAAGCGTTTGCCGTCCGCCCAGGCGACGTACATAGGAGCCAAGGCTGTCCCGATGCCACCGGTGGCCAGGGCGCCGGCGTTGCACAGGGTCATGACCCCACTCCCCTCGGCAATCAGCTCGGCACCGTTTTCTCCGATGAGGCGGCATGTTTCAATGTCGCTTTCATGGATAGCCATCGCTTCGGTGCGCAAGGCTGCATAGAGGGCTTCTGTCGTCCCTCCAGCTTCGAATTCCTCGGCAATTTTAGCCATGCGTTTGAGTGCCCAGCTCAGGTTGACGGCGGTGGGGCGTGAGCTGTTGAGGTAATCAGCATTGTGACGCAACAAGGCCTCAAATGCTGCCCGATCGAGATCGCGACTCCCCTTGAGGCTGATGAGCAGCCCATACGCCCCGGCGATACCGATGGCCGGGGCTCCTCGAACCTTGAGCAGGTAGATGGATTCGTATACCTGCTCGACATCGGTTTGTTCCTCCACGACCTCCTCGGTAGGCAAGCGCGTCTGGTCGAGGATATAAAATCGATCTTCCGCCGGATCAAATGTGAGAGCCTTTGGGATCGCGGCGAGACGGGATTCTTTGGTTTTCATTGCTAGAAGAGTCCTTTGGTGTCAACCGGAATCCAAGGGTAGGTCAAGAGATCAACACTGTTAAATGAAGGATACTTGGCTCGCAGTGCCTTCATATTCTTGATCCCATCAGCTCTGAGCTGTGCACCGGTAAAGAGCTGGGGCGGAATGAGGAGCTCATGCGGTACCTTGATGTTGGCAATCTTGAGGGCGATGGCTCGGACTGAGACAGCACCGATGGAAGCGGGGTTGGTCGCAGCGGTGGCAGCCCACGGGCTGTCTGGCTTGATCATTTCGCGGATATCCTGAGTGGAGATATCGGCGGTATAGACTTTGGCTGTTTTTCCGCTTTCACGCAGAGCAAGAACGACACCTTTTCCCAGTTCATCGTAGGGGGCAAAAAATGCGTTGATCTCTGGGTGAGAGAGGAGGACAGCTTTGACTTGATCGGCATTTTTGGCAGCGATGGGCGACTCCAGGGTTCCTGTCTTGACGATTTCCTTGATGCCCGGGTTCTCTTTTTTGATGGTTTGCCAGCTTCGGTCGCGTTTGTCCAGAGGAAGGATACCGGCGATACTGACGTATCCGACATTGGCGGTTCCTTTGAAATCTTTGACAAGGGCTTTGAGTGCGAGCATGCCCAGCAATTCATCGTCTTGCGCAATCTGGGGAATCTCAGGATTTTTCAGATCCACGTCGAAGGCGACGACGGGGATACCAGCTTTGATGGCATCGGCAGCAGGCTTCATCATGGTTTCACTCAAACCGTGGTCGATGATGATGCCGTCCACTTTCATGTTGATAGCCTGATAGACGAAGTTGGCTTCGGCTTGGTTGTCCATGCTTTTGCCAAAGATGATCAACTCGATCCCCATGAGATCGGCCTGTATTTTGGCACCGGCACGGTAGGTTTGCATAAACTCCCCTTCGGTCATCTGACGGATCAGAGCCACCCGTACTTTTTTGGATCCATCGAAGGGAGCGGGCGCTCCCTTGAGTCCTGCGGCCGATAGGGCACCTGTGGTGACAAACAATCCCAGCAATACTGAGACAGCGGTGAACATTTTCAACTTCATTTTTTCTCCTTTTGTTGAAGTGGATCCGTGCGGTACCGGAGCACGACACGGCGTGTGTTTGGATTTACAGTTCTGACTTGGACAAACCAAAGGTAAAGATCAGGGCGGCGACGAGCACAAGGCCTTTGATGAAATCCTGCGTGTAATAAGGCAGCGAGAGCATCGTCAAGCCGTTGAGCAACATACCGATAAAGATCACCCCGACGACACTGCCAAGTGCGTTGGGTTTTTTGAGACCCATGACCGCATAGCCGATCAAAGCAGCTGCCACCGCATCGAGAAGCAGTCCGCCCCCACTGGTCACGTCACCTCGTCCGATGCGTGCCGAGAGCAAGATGCCGCCTATGGCCGCAACGGTGCCTGAGATGATGTAGGCAGCGACTTTGTAGCGCTCGACATTGACTCCGGCTAGCTTAACCGCTTTTTCATTGCCGCCGATCGCATAAAATATGCGACCCCATTTGGTATACTGAAGGACAAAATAGGCGATGACTGCTAGCAGGGTAAAGGCGATGACCGGAATAGGTATCAACCCAAAGAGGCGGCCTTGGCCAAGGTAGAGAAATTGCTGAGCAAACTCCCCTTCGGCCTCGGTGCCGTCGGGAAGCATCATGCCGGTACCGATCGACATGCCGGCCGAAGGGATCAATTGCAAGCCTTGAATGAGGAACATCATCCCCAGTGTTGCCAGAAGGTCAGGGATTTTGGCTTTGACGATGAGCAATCCATTGGTCAAACCGATCAAAAAACCCAAGCCGAGGGCGACGGCTATGGCTACGAGGTAATGCAGATTCAAGACCACCATCACATAGGATGAGATCATGACGCTGATGGCAGCTGTGGAGCCAATTGAGAGATCGAAGCCGTCAACAATGAGGGTAAACGTGACGCCGATCGCAAGAATGCCGACGATGGTGATCCCCAAGAGGATGGAGAACATGTTGGACCAGCTCCAAAATGCCGGTTCTGCCAGACCAAAGCCTATAAATGATCCTGCCATGACGATCAAAAATCCGTATTTGATCGCAAATGCTTTGAAATTTCCCAATCTGTATCCTTTCTATTCTTGTGTAATCAAACGCAGGAGTTCATCCCGGTCTGCTTCGCTGGTAGTGTAGGTTCCGAGAATGGCCCCTTTGTTCATCACGATGATACGGTCGGTGACGTCAAGCAGCTCATCAATATCGCTTGAGATCATCAAGACTGCACTCTGCAGAGTGCTTTCTCGCAAGTAGACGTTGATGTCTTTGCGGGATTTGATATCTACACCCTGGAAGGGCTCGTCGAGGATGACGATGTTGTGCGGCATGGAGAGCCAGCGGGCGACAATGACTTTTTGCTGGTTGCCGCCGGAGAGGGACTCGATCAATGCGCGGTGCCCTTCACATTTGATCCCCATATTCTCGATCATGGTGTCGGCTCCATCTTGCTCTTGAGTGCGCTTCAGTACGGCCTTGCGGGAAAAGAAGTCAAGGAAGGGGAGGGTGATGTTGTTCTTGATGGACTGTTCGGGAATGATGGCGTTGACGGTGCGGTTTTCCGGTACCATGTGTATGCCATGATCGATCGCATCTCGGATGTTTTTAAACGTCACGGCCGTGTCGTTGATGTGAATTTCTCCACTGACCGGTCTGCGCATCCCAAAGAGCGTCTCTGCCAATTCGGTCTTGCCGGCACCGATGAGGCCAAGGATGCCGACAATCTCTCCAGAGTGGACTTCGAGATTGAGCGGGGTACTGCTCCCCTCAACGACAAGATCCTTGAGGGCGAGGATGCGGCGCTGTGACTGGTCATGACTGGGCTTTTGTACGTCATGGACAGCGATATCTCCCACCATGGCTTTGACGATTTCGGGGACTTCGAGGGGTTGATGGAGGATGCCGGCATACTGTCCATCGCGGATCACTCCGACACGGTTGGAGATGCGTTTGATCTCCTGGAGGTAATGGGAGATGTAGAGGATAGATACCCCCTCATCCCGCAGCCTATACAAGACCTCAAAGAGACGTTCGGCTTCCCGATCTGAGATCGAAGAGGTGGGCTCATCGAGGATGAGAAGTTTGGGCTGCGTCGCCAGAGCACGGGCGATGGTGATCATCTGTTTTTCGCTTTGGGTGATCTCTTGGATATTTTCTTTCATATCGAGGTAATCAACCCCCATTTTTCTGGCTATTTCTATGGCAGATTTTTCGATGGATTTTTCATGGTAGAGAAAGGATGCTTCGGGCGAGAGAATGTGCTCGAGCGCTAGGTTTTCGGCGACGCTCATGTTTTGGACGATGCCCTGCTCGATACTCTGATGCACGACCTGAATGCCCGCTTCGTAGGCATCACGTGGGGAGCGGAAATGCACCGGCTTTCCGTCGATAAAAATCTCCCCTTCGTAGTCGGGGTAAAATCCGCAGAGAATCTTGATAAATGTCGATTTTCCCGCACCGTTGGCGCCGACGATGGAGAAGATCTCGGAGTCATAAAAATCAAAACTGACACGATCCAGCGCTCGGGTCACTCCGAAGCTTTTGCCGATGTTGACGGCGCGGATTAGGGGTTGTCTGGCCATCAGATCTGACTTTGGGCTGTGAGGATCGCCAGCACATCGTCGATAGTGCTGAGTTGGGATTTGGACGTGATGAGCTCGGTGGCGGACTGGAGCACACGCACCTCGATCCGAGCACGCTGTTCGAGGTCTTGGATATCAGCGATATCGGCTACCTTGGCCAGACCGACGGTGCGACGGTACATTTCGCAGGCAGCAAATCCGACAGTATCTTCAAAAAGCTGTGCGATGAAGCGGTCGGTGAAGTGTTCGAAATGCTGCATGCCTTCTGGATAATCAAATTGCAGTGAGTGCTCCTCCTCTTCGTGTCGGAGCATGTTGGCCTTGAATTTCTTGGCAAAGAGATTCCATGTGTCGGCGATCTGCTCCCGAATGTAGGTGCCGTATGTCTTATCGCCATTGTCGAGTGAAAACCATGCCATGATGAGGTTGGCCAGATAGATCCCGACATCGAAGCCCATCGGCCCATAGAAGGCAAACTCCGGATCGATCACATAGGTCTCTTCGGGATTGAGCATGATACTGCCCGAGTGGAGATCGCCATGCAGCAGGGCTTGCGCTTCGGTCATGAATTTGTACTTCATCTCCAGTACGGCAGCCTTGACGTCACGGTTTTCCCGGAAGGCTTTGACGTGTGTGAGGTCGAGCTTGGGATTGTAGGTATTGGTTTCGTTCTCTTCGTAGGGATGGGTAAAGATGAAGTCTTCGGTGATCTTGCAGAGTTCGATGTTGATGAATTTTTTGACGTTTTCTTTTTTGGCGGCATGATCGAGATAGAAGTCCGATGTATAAAAAAGAGTATCCGCAAGGAAGGTGGAGATATGCTCGGCCAAATGGGGAAAGGCGATACGCCGAATCATCTCACCTCGGAGGATTTTGTGCTGGTCGAGGTTTTGCATCACGACTAGCGACATGGTGAGCGAGGCATAATATATTTCAGGTACATGTTGTGGACAGATTGCTTTTTCGGCTTTCAGCGCTCCGATCTCAAACCGCATCCGCTCTCGACTGAGTGGCCAATCCTCTCCAACCACCCGGAGATAGGGGACGGCTTGCTTGAGGATGATACTTTTCTCAGGTGATTGTACGATGTAGACATAGTTGAGGTTGCCATCCCCGATCTCAGAGATCTGGATACTGTCCATGGGCTCGCCGGTCTCCAGTAGCAAAGATCGTATCTCGGGTGTTTCGTCGATATATGTTTTGATTAGCTCTTGGTCAAGAATGCGATACATGGCCTATCTTTCCTTCTGTGATGGAGTACGAAAGGTAGGTATATATAGCTATATGTACCTACATAACGGAAATCATAGAGAAAAAGAGATTAAAAGAAAATAAAAGTTGTTAAAAAGTTGGTTTTTTAGAAGGGAAGTTTGGTTTCCTGCCCAAAGAAGGGCAAGAAAAGTAGAAAGAAGGGTTTTTTAGCCTTCGACAGCTACCTCGACAGTGGGGCCTGCCCAGATGCCGTGTTTGGTGCAGTATCCGTGTGCGACGAGCTTGAGCTTCTTGCCGGTAGGGATAATGGTAAAGGTCGTGGTGTTGTGGGCTTTGGTGTTGCCCAGTGTACCGGGGACATAGGTAGCGCGTGCGAGGAGTGTCTCGCCATTATAAAGTGTGACCGACTCGATGTAGTGGTCAAAATCATCGGGGTGGGTGTACTCGTTCCCCATTTTGACGGTCACTTCAAACGGCT
>CAZCAZ010000079.1:0-6783 GCA_964496735.1 uncultured Nitratifractor sp.
ACTTGGCTCAGTGTAGTACAAGAAAGCTTAAAGAGGAGTAAATTTGTCCGGATTATGTATCGTTAACTAAATTTCTCTACAGATTGGGGTAATTTAGTGAAGCCACAAAAAAGATGAGCCCAATATGGCACTTGTTAGATAGTAAATCCACAAGAGTACTTTTTGGGCTGGAGTTAGTCTTACACTGTCCTCTTTAATCAACGCATTATCAAGCAAAACTATTGTCAACATTACAAATACAATTAGGCAGGTTGCCACATGGATAAGCGGCAAAAAAAGACTATACATATACATGATTACAAAAGAACTTCCTCTATTGCCAGCAAGAAAGATAATTATCAACAAAACATTTGATGCCAATCCAGTCCCAATCAGTGCGTTTAAAATTTTCATTTTGAATCTACCTTTTGGTGCCGCCAAGGCCCTGTTAATAATTCTTCGCGTTCTTAAACTCCGCCACTTCGCTGTCGACCATCGCGTCGATCATCCGCAGGTAGAGGTCGAATTCGATCGATATTCACTCTACCATGAGCTACATTAAGATAGATACATTCAGGCTTGCCAAAAATAAATTTTTTGTCGATCTCTCCATAAAAACGGCTATCGCTAGAATTGTCTCGATTGTCACCCATCATAAAGTAGCCATGTTTTACTCTTGTATAAAATGCATTATATTGCTTATTGGCTACAGTAAAAATGCTGCCGTTCAATTCTTTGAAAAATCTCGCTTCCATGGCAATTCCTCCATCTCGCACCCTGTGAGTCATGATTGAAAATGAATTGCCTTGATAATTTGGAGTATATTTTATCTCTACACTTTTCTCATAGGGATTCACTACCCAAAGTTTATGATCGACCGTTACAATCTTTGCTGGTGGATAGTGTTGCTTGATATAGCTTTCTCCCTCTTTGAAGTGAATTAGAAGTTGTTTGTTTATGTAGATCACTTCATCTCCCTTACCGGCAACAACTCGTTTGATAAAATATGTATCTGTGTTGGGCATGACAAAAATAGCCATATCACCCCGTTTGATATCTTTATTTTTTAGTGCTACGATATAATCACCGCTCTGTAGAGTATCTTCCATGCTTCTCGATGGCAAAACAAATGATCTAATAGGGCTATACTTTTCTGTGGCATGCAACAAAAAAAAGGAAATAGGTATCCATGCGAGCAAGATAATAATCCATTCATTGTAAAACTTATCTACTCTTTTGTTTGCTTTTGAGAGTTTAAAGGCATCATAGCCGATAAAAACGTAGATAAGAATCAGTAAGACTAGAAATACTATGACCACTAAAGGAGAAATATAGAAAGTCCAGAAATAAAGAACCGCTATCTTTGAAAAAATGATTAGAAATAAAAACAACAATCCTCGTTTGAAATAACCCAGATAAATATGCCCGCTTCCAGGCATTATCAACGAGAAAACCAAAGCCAAAGTTCTGCTATTATCTCTTTTTGTATCCACCAAAAACCCCAATTTGTACGATACGGCTAATAATTCTTCGCGTTCTTAAACTCCGCCACTTCGCTGTCGACCATTGCATCGATCATCCGCAGGTAGAGGTCGTTGATGAGATTGGGGGAGAGGTCGAGTTCGATCGCTTTGGCTCGGACGCGATTGATCACATCATCGATCCGGTCATCGGCTTTGATCTCATCCACACTATTTTTGAAGTGTGCCAGCTGGCGAATGTAGAGGTTGCGCTGTGCGATGAGTTCGACGATCTGATCATCCAGTGTGTCGATCTGAGCACGGGCTTCTTCGAGGGAGGTGCATTGCTTGATATTCATGATGATTTCCCTTTTTTCTTTTGTGGGAGCATTATAACGTAATAACGCTCACAATGCACCTATCAAAATACCAAGCTGTCAGCCTCAGCACGCTTCTTCTGTGCTTCCCTCCAGAAATAATCATTCTGCTTCAGCCAGTGACGAAGGGTGTGATCCAAATCATCCCAATCACGTGCAATACCGCCATACATCCCTACCAATACCGAAGGATCAGCCTCAAAAACCTCTTCAAAGCTTTTCCCTTTGTAGCGCCCAAACGTGATCTTCTCGAGCATCATCGGCTCAGCTGTCAACGCAACAAGCCGGTCGATCTCACCGTCCACTTTATTTAGCAACATCACCAACAAAACATAGTGCCAGAGTGCATCGGTTAGTGCATCGTGGGCATCAAGACGCTCGATGCCTGCTTTATGAGCGAGAGCCTCTGCTCGATGGGTCAAATCATAACGGTGGATCAAATCTCCGAGTTTGTAACTGTCCGCCTCCATGAGAAGCAGGCGGGCGCACTTGTCGGTATCGATCGTCTGCATCCGGATCGTGAGCTCTTCATGCTCAAGCATGGCCAGATCAAGACTCAAACCATGTGCGATAAAATAATTCTCAGCTTGGTTGCCTTTTTCAAGTTCGAGGAAGCTGTCGGTCTCGTACGGCCAGTATTTGTCCTCAAGCATGGCGTTGGTGATGCCATGCACCGCAACGACGGTATCGTTCATCTCGATATCAGTATAACAAAGATCAGTGAAGGCTTCGATCGTCTCACCACTCACCTTCACAAAGGCCAGCTGGATCAAGCGATCGTTCTTGAGATCTACACCGGTTGATTCGACATCGACGCAGTACAAAGTGGGCATCATGATGGATTTCCTTAAAGACAAAAAGAAGTGGAGGAAAAATCAAGCGCATTATAAAAGCATTTGAAGCGATAGGGGAAGTTGCCCTTCCTTTTGAGGAAGGGTCTGATCTTGCGTAGTTTAGAAGTCGTAGGTAATGCCTGCACTCACGACATTGCTTCGTACTTTATTGTTGCCACGGTCCCACATAAGATTCTGGTAGTCCACAAATGCACCCCAGCCTGTCTCTGTGTCCCCTTGGCCATCATGAGAAGAAAAATCATACTCGATTCCACCGCCAAAGCTCCAGCCTGCACCTTTGTAGAGTGGCTTTGTTTGGAACTTGCAGTCTACTTGAGTGTAACCATATCCCACCAATCCGTATACATTGATAGCATCTGTTATATGGAGCTGAGGCTTCGCATAAAGACCTACATGGGTCGTAGTAGCAAACAGTTGACTTAGCTGTGAACGAAGCGCTCGAGCTTCGATCCCGAAATAAGGATTAAAATCATATCCAACTCGCAACAAGCCACCGTAATTGGTCGTGTCGTACTTGCGGACGCCTGCGGCACCTTGACAAGCACAGTCAGTACTCACCATACCCATTACGCCACCGACACCAATATAGAATGGAACCGTTACTGGAGCCACAGGCGATTCGGTCTCCATGACGTTTTTACCAGCATAAGATGCCGATGCCGCAAAAGCACCCAATAACCCAGCCAAGACAATTTTCTTTAGCATATTGTTTCTCCTAAAATTTTATTGACGTAATATACCACAATCTAAGTTAAAAGAACTATAAAACCTAAACTTACAAGGCCTTCTCTGCTGCAATCAGCTCTACTACACCATCGTACATGTCCTGGACTGCCTCGATCTCCGTCACGCCCAGACGTCGGCGGTTGCTGATGTCATAAACACCCCCTTCGCTCTCAGAGTGCTCTCCGTGAATGCCGCGTATCTGGAGATGATGGGTATCACAGATTGCCTCGAAGCGTTCACGGTCTTTGGCTAGCTTGGGCAGCGCGATGTGAACGCTGGCCCGCATGGCCGTGCCGAGGTTGGTCGGACAGCTAGTGATGTAGCCGAGATGATCAGTGTAGGCAAACGATACCGCCTGCTCAATTCCGGCAATCCCTTGCACAAGTCGAGCGAAGACTTCGGCAATATCTCCACCAGGCTGCATAGAGATGATGCGCATTTGGTCCTCTTCATTGACCCAGACGAGGAAGGTCTTGTCGTGGTTGTGATATATACCACGCCCCGAGGGCCAATCCCGATTGAGTCCAGCCGACTCGAGAAATCGATCCCCTTCTTTGAAAAGAAAATGATCCTGAATCAAGGCTTCCTGTGTCTCAGAATTCATCCCCAGCAAGGGATAATACGTCCCAGCCAACTCGCCCCTCAAGGTGCCCAGACCCTGAACAACGCGTGCCTCCACCTCATCACGCTCAGACTTGCTGATCGCCGGCCCCAGTGGCAGGTCGGCTACGTTACGCCCGACACGGATACGGGTCGAGACAATGTACGCTCCTTCGGGATCAGGATTGGGGGCGTTGAGCTTGGAGGGATCCAGTTCGCTACGGTGATGGTCACCGGGCTCAAATCCATGGTATGCTTCAATGATCGGATCAAACAGTGACGAAAAAAGTTGATATGATTCGGTATCTCCGGCATAGACTCCAATGCTGCTATCGGGATTGTCTACTCCCGAGCGAATCGCTTGCTCAAGCGTATAGCCATTGGCGGTTTGTTTCTCCTTGAGCGTATCAAAAACCTCAGGAGTCAAAAAACGGCACAGCATCGAACGACAATCAGAGGGAAAATCAGGGTAATTCATAGGGATCCTTTTTGACTCAGTATATCTGAAAATATTACAAAATGAGACACCTTGATGATTTTCAACACCGACAGGGGCGTTTTAAGCATCATGTGCATTCTTTTTTCTTATACTATTTTTTTAGATAAAGGAATGATAATGCACAAAGGCCTTCGTCGTATTGCTGGCATGTTGCTGTTATTGGTTGGCTCGGCGTGGAGTCTCGAGATTCCGCCTCTCCCAAAAAACATGACCGTGTCTCAGGCACTCTATATCAACTGCCTTCAGCGCACCCAAACGCAACAACTGTTCAAAGACTACCTTATGCTTGCACTGCAAAGCAACTACAAAGACCCCAAAGGCTCACTCCACAGAAACATCCCCTTGTACGACAAGCGCATCCAGAAGCTCAACAATTTTTTTCTCCCTCTTTTGGATGCACACCCCGAAGAGAAACGGATGATGCTCGAAGCCCTTGCGACATGGAAACAAAACAAAAAACTCCTTGAAGCCCCTCCGACCAAGGCCAACGCACTGATACTCGAAAAAAACTTTTTGATCATGATTCATGATCTCGGTAAGGCCAAAGTTCTTGCCACAAAAAGCTTCAAAGCAGTTGGTATGACAGGCAGCCTCTGCCGTGATCCTCTCTACATGAGCAACACCTATCTGATGAAAATCTGGGGCATAGATTTGCCGAATTACCAGGCCACCATGGAAAAAACAATTGCCCACTTCAAGCACAACATTGCTCAGCTAAAATCCTACAAGGGCAACAACAACAAAACCAAAGAAATTATAGCAAGATCCGAAAAAGATTTTCGCTTTTTTACATTCATGTACAAAGCACTTGGCAGCGCCATCCCAACCTTGATCTCCGAAAAAGCCGATACGATTTTTCTCTATATCCGAACCCTCAAACGCCTCTATGGGGATATGCCGCATTGATGTCACACTTTTTGATGTTGTCGTAGATCACACAAAGGGATCTTTTCAAGTAGCAGTCCGTTCTTTCTTGCTATAATCCTGACATGCAAACTCTTCCCATCACCCATGTCCTTCCTGAGGTCAAAACCAAGCTTCGGGATCATGCCACCCTTGTCGTACAGGCTCCTCCAGGTGCCGGAAAGACAACGGCATTGCCTCTGGCGTTACTCGATGAACCTTGGCTAGAAGGCCAGCAAATGATCCTCCTTGAGCCTCGACGTCTGGCGGTGCGAACTTCAGCGGCACGCATGGCGGCCATGTTGGGGGAGAGGGTCGGTGAGCGGGTCGGCTACCAGATCAAAATGGACACCAAACAGAGCCCCCGTACTCGTATTCTCATCGTCACCGAAGGGATCCTTACTCGCAAACTTCAGCATGATCCCACGCTCGAAGGAGTGGGGCTGATTATCTTCGATGAGTTCCATGAACGTTCGCTCCATGCTGATCTCTCGCTGGCGCTTGCACGAGAGTCACAAAATATTTTGCGTGAAGATCTCAAAATCCTCGTAATGTCGGCTACGCTCGATACGGAGGCCATCGGCACCCTGATTGATGCACCCATTGTCCGAAGCGAAGGGCGTGCCTACCCGGTGACACGCCACTATCTCAGCCCCGCCACTCCGCATCCATCGTCTGAAGAGCTGCCCAACTGTATCCATCGACATATCCAAAAAACACTCGAAGAAAAAGAGGGTAATATCCTCGTCTTTCTTCCCGGCATCCGTGAAATCCGAGCCGTCGAAGCCCTACTCAAGAACGCACAAAAGCAAGCACCATACGATCATCTCATCATCGCCCCCCTCTACGGCAATCTGAGCAAGAACGCTCAGGATCGCGCCATTGCCCCGCCCCCGCCCGGCCAGCGCAAAGTCGTCCTGGCCACCAATATCGCCCAAACCTCCCTCACCATCGAAGGGATCCGGATCGTCATCGACTCAGGGCTGGAAAACCGCTCTGTCTTCAACCCCTTTACCGGGATGGATCGTCTCGAACAGGGCTTCATCTCCGAGGATTCTGCCACTCAGCGAGCCGGACGTGCCGGACGTCAGAGCCCCGGTGAGGCCTATCACCTCTGGCACCGCAGCCGCCTCCTATCACCCCATGACACGCCCGAGATCCTTCGTGCTGACCTGACGCAGCTGGCACTGGAACTGGCCGCCTGGGGTACCGAAGATATCCAAAGCCTCACCTGGCTCGATCTCCCCTCCCCTTCAGCCATCACCCATGCCCAAGCCCTCCTCAGACAGCTCGGAGCACTCGACGAGCAGGGAAACATCACCCCACACGGCCGCGCCATGAGCCGCTTCGGCCTCCATCCCCGACTGGCACATATGGTTCTCAAA
>CAZCAZ010000080.1:0-6765 GCA_964496735.1 uncultured Nitratifractor sp.
ATAGCTGAGATGAGCTCGCATATCATTGATTTGGGAGGGGCAGTCCTGCGACATGTGGCTGAGCAAGTCTCCTTCTGGCATGAGCAGGGCTTTGATCCGCCGTTTATTGCGGTTAATGTTTCCCCGAAGCAGTTGCGGGATGATGATTTGGTTCCGTTATTAAAGCGCACGCTTGACAGGGTGGCGTTCCGGCGGGATTGGCTGGAAGTTGAAATTACAGAAGGGTACGCTATCCAAAATCTTGATGACGCCGTCAGTAAATTACATGCCATTCGGCAATTGGGGATTTCATTGAGTTTGGATGATTTCGGTACAGGTTATTCTTCTCTGTCGTACCTCAAAAAGCTTCCGGTCGATAAGCTCAAGATCGATCGATCCTTTATCCGTGACATCACCATTGATCCTGAAGACAGGATTTTGGTCAAAGCCATTGTATCCTTTTCGCATGAGTTGAAACTTCGCGTCGTAGCAGAAGGTGTGGAGGATGCAGAGCAGTTGGCGATGACCAAGCAAATGGGTTGCGAATTGACTCAGGGGTATTATTTTGGCAAGCCAATGTCCCCACGTGCTATCGAAGAAAATTTTTTTAAAGATGAGGTAAACAATGGATAAAGCATTTTTAAGATTACTTAGGGATCGTCAAGAAATGACCATGAGATATGATAATCTGACACAGGCTATTTGGGTTTATATGAAACCAAAGAACTGTCCATGTCTCAGCTTTGAAAATTTAAATGTATATCATGAATTTCAACAGGAGCTGATCGACTATTTTTACCAAAATAATATGTCACCGGGGATACCAGTGAAATTTGTTGTACTATCATCACAAATTCCTGAGATATTTGGTTATGGAGGAAATATACTTGATATTATCCAGACAGTAAAAAATAAAGATAGAAAGAAAATAGAAAAATGTGCCGAAATTGCGATAAAAGGTTTGTATTTAAACCTTTTCAATTTTCATTTGCCCATTCATACCGTTGCGTTGGTAGAAGGGGTGGCCTTTGCCGGTGGGTTCGAAAAAATGCTTTCTTTTAATGCGGTGATTGCTGAGGAACAGAGTGTATTTGGTTTGCAGCAAATGCGTTTTAACTTTTTCCCGGGATCAGCTATTTACAGCTTGTTGGCTCGAAAAGTTGGGATGAGAAAAGCCGATGAAATCATTGTCAGCATGAAAACTTATACAGCAAGCGAGATGAAAGAAATGGGAGTTGTGACGCTGATTACAAAACAAGGGGAAGGGAAGAAAGCAGTGGATGTCTATTTGCGGAAATACCTTAAGAATTTTAATGGACTGCAGGCTCTCCATGCTGCACAAATGCGTTATCGACCATTTGAATTTTCCGAATTGGAAGATATGGCTAAAATATGGGTTGACTCTTTGATGGGCATGGAGGAAAAAGATATAAAAATGATGGAAAAAGTCGCAGAGAAGCAGAAAGAGTCACTCTACAATATCCCCCATCTCCTCCGTGCCAAACAGGATCGACGATTGGGATTCTGGGATGAAGAGTTCCCTCTGGTCACATCCGAAGGGAATACTATCGAAAAAGACCGGCGGCATCGTCCTGATCCCAGGGGAGAAGGTTAGGAAACTATCCCAGCAATTCCCGGTGTTCCACCATGGCGCACATATTTTGTACGACGTTGATCCCGGCGGCTTGGGCTTTGTCGGCGGCTTCGTTGTTGACCAATCCTATTTGCCCCCAAAAGACTTTGACATCCCCCCGGGCGATGCAGGCATCGGCGATGGCATCCATGGCGGCGGGCTTGCGAAAGATCACAACCATGTCAACAGACCCTTCGATCTCGGCGAGAGAGCGGTAGACTTTGCGTCCATAGAAATCGTCCCCCTTGGGGTAGATAGGAAAGACATCATAGCCATGCTCGATGAGGTACTTGGTGACACGGTGACTGTCCTTGGTCGGGTTGGGTGAGGCGCCTACTACTGCGATGGTTTTGGTCTCCTCGAGATAACGTTTCACTTCGGCTTCGTTGCTGTTGACCCGAGGAAATTCGCATTCTACTTTTTCCATAATTTTCCTTGAATTTAGATATAATGCGCCCATTATTACGCAGGAACCATAATGTTAGACTTAAAAATGATCCAAAAAGCCGCCAATCGCCTCGAAGAGGTCGTGCACCACACACCCATGTCTCATGCACCCCTTCTCAGTGAGATGACCGGGCTGGAAATTTATATCAAAAAAGAAAACCTCCAGCGCACCGGCTCGTTCAAACTGCGCGGAGCGTTTAACAAAATCGCCACCCTCATCGAGGAGGGCAGACGCAATGGTGTCGTCGCAGCCAGCGCAGGCAACCATGCCCAAGGGGTTGCCTTTGCTGCCAAGCACTTTGGGATCGATGGGACGATCGTAATGCCTGAATCCACCCCGCTTACCAAAGTGATGGGTGTCAGGGAGTTGGGGGCCGAAGTGATTCTCTATGGAGCCAATTATGACGAAGCGTATGCCCACGCGACGCAGTATGCCACCGAGCATTCCAAAGATTTCGTTCACCCTTTTGCCGACCAAGAAGTGATGGCAGGACAGGGGACAATCGCGTTGGAGATGCTCTCTCAAGAACCGGATCTCGATGCCATTGTTGTGCCGGTTGGTGGTGGAGGATTGATCTCAGGCATTGCCACGGCGGTCAAGGCGATCAAGCCGCAAGTCACCATCATCGGTATCTCAGCGGAAGGGGCTCCGGCGATGAAAAAGTCATACGACAACCAACGTCGCATAGATACAAAGAGTGTCCGCACCATTGCAGACGGCATTGCCGTACGGGATACATCGCCGATGACCTTGAAATATATTTTGGATAAAGTAGATATATTTGATACGGTCTGTGAAGATGAGATAGCCAATGCGATCCTTTTTCTTCTGGAGCGCCAGAAGCTTTTGGTTGAAGGTGCCGGCTCAGTAGGGGTGGCTGCTGCCATGCATCGTCATTTGGCGGATTTACCAAAAGGGAGCAAGGTCGGTATCGTTTTGAGTGGTGGCAATATCGACGTAACCATGCTTTCACTGATCATCGAAAAAGGCCTCATGAAATCGTACCGCAAAATGAAACTGGTCATTACCTTGATTGATAAGCCTGGAGCACTCATGCACTTGACCGATGTCCTGACCGGCGCTCAAGCCAACATTGTCCAGATCGATTACGATCGCACATCAACCGACTTGGAGTTTGGCGATGCGCACGTTACAGTCGCTCTAGAGACCAAAGGTAAAGAGCATCAAGAGCAAATCCGAGAGGCATTGCGCAGCGGAGAATTTCCGTTTCGTGAGGAGCATTAAGATGCGTGCCATTGGTATCGATCTTGGTTCCAATACGCTGCGTGGAGTGGAGTATGATTGTGATACAGGCCAATTCAATCGCACATTTGGAGCAATCGTCAAAACAGCGGATGGCCTGACAAAAACAGGACGGATTTCGGACGGCGCAGTCGACCGCGTGGTTGAGGGACTAGGGCGGATGCGTGCAGAGTTGGAGTTCGAGGGAGCAACGATTCGGGCGGTGACGACCGAGGCGATGCGTCAAGCATCCAATGCGCCCGAGGTATTGGGTCGTATCGCCGACCAAACGGGTGTGCGTTTTGAGGTGATTGATGGAGAAGCCGAAGCCCGCTGGACACTCCAGGCAGTGCAGCATCGGCTTGCTGTGCTTTCTTCAATGACCTCGGCGGCGGAGAGCCTGGTCCTGGTCGATATCGGCGGAGGCTCTACGGAGTTGGTGTTCTTTTATCAGGATGGAACAATCTTCTCTCGTAGTTTTCCCATTGGGATTGTTACGCTGTCTCAGAGCTATCCTGATCTTGATGCGATTGAAGCTGCGCTGCCCAAGGTAATGTTGCCAATCGAGAAATATGTGGCTGAGGTGTATCTCGGGCACGGCTGCCCAGAAACCTTCGTCGCCACCGCCGGTACGCCGACCAGTGTCGCATCGATGCAGCTAGGGATGGAGTACCACACCTACGATCCTGCTCGGATCAACGGTACTCAGCTGAGCCGCCATGCTCCACGTTACTACCTCGATGCACTGCTTGCGATGCCGATGACAGACCGTGAACGCACCGTCGGTGTCGGGCGTGCTGATCTGGTGACGGCAGGGATTTTGATCTTTGAGCGATTGTATGCGATATTGGGATTTGATACGTGTGCGGTGATCGACGATGGTTTGAGAGAAGGGGTGGCGCGCTCACTCTGTGAGAGCTAGGCCAGCCTACGCGTTTGGGCTAACGGCTCTCGATGAGCTTGGGCATATCCCCTTTTTGATCTTTGAGCAGTTTGGTGAGCTCTTTTCTAAGATTTTTATCGGTTCCTTCGTCGGCAATGATCTCCAAAACTTTGGTGACTTTTTCGTGGTGCTGGCGATTGATCTCTAGATACGCCTGATGACGGAGTTGGTCATCGTGAAGTTTGACTTTGAGGCTTTGGCGGTGGCGATAAAGAAGATAGATGAGCAGCATCAGCAAAAACAGGATGACCACGCCCGCGATTAGAAGTTGGCGATAAAATGCCACCTCTTCATGTTGGCGCTGGAGTGCCGTTTGCTGACGTGTGTGCTCCAGGGCAATGTCTGTTTTGGCTTTTTCAGTGGCAGCATGGGCACGGGCGGCATGGGCACTTTTGGCCTCTTCTACTTCAAGGCGCTTGATTTGGCCAGCTTTGTCTGCCTCGATTTTGGCGACGGTAGCAGCGCGCTGTGCGTCAAGTTCTTTGAGGTGTTCAGCTTTGCGCGCTTCGATTTCGGCGAGACGAGCCTTGGCGTCGGTTTGGGCTTTGAGGAGGCGGATTTTTTCGTCGGTTGGGTTGACTGGGGGTATCTTGGGTGCTTTGGATGGGGTGATAATCTGCTCTGAAGGCTTGATGCCTGATGTGAGATGGGCACGTTTTGCCTCATTGGCACCGCATCCATTGATCAGGAGCAGAGAAGTAAAAACAAATAGGTAAGTTTTCATAGGCTATCCATTTTTTAGTGTATTTTAGCACAATTCTCGACCGAAAAGATAATACCCCACTAAAAAGCATGAAGATCTGTGAAGCCAACCTCTGTCCGTAGCTAAGCATTTTTCGCTATAATCTCCCCTATCAACACAATGGAGTACGCCATGCAAATGAGCGGTGCGCAGATGATCATTGAAGCAATCATTGCCGAAGGGGTGACCAAGATATTTGGTTATCCAGGTGGTGCGATTATGAATGTCTACGATGAGATCTACAAACAAAACGATTTTGATCATATTTTGACCCGGCACGAGCAGGCCGCTGTCCATGCGGCGGATGGCTATGCCCGCGCAAGCGGCGATGTTGGAGTGGCCATGGTCACCAGCGGGCCTGGGTTTACCAATGCGGTCACTGGACTGGCGACGGCTTATACGGATTCCGTGCCTTTGGTCGTTATTTCCGGGCAGGTGCCTCTTTCGCTTATCGGTACGGATGGTTTCCAAGAGGTGGATGCTGTAGGCATCTCCCGTGCCTGCACCAAGCACAACTATCTGGTGCACGATCTTGCGGATCTCCCGCGTATCCTCAAGGAGGCCTTTTATATCGCCCGTAGCGGACGCCCGGGGCCCGTATTGGTCGATGTCCCCAAAGACATCACGGGCGAGATGGGGGAGTTTGTGTATCCCGATGAGGTGCATCTACCTACTTACAAGCCCAACTACAAAGGCAATGACCGCCAGATCAAAAAAGCAGCCGAAGCAATCCTTGCTGCCAAAAAGCCACTCTTGTATCTAGGAGGAGGCGTGGTGCTTTCAGAGGCGGCAGATAACGTGCGTCGTCTGGCCGAGCTGGCACAGATTCCGGCAGTTGAGACCCTCATGGCGCGTGGCGTTATGGGTGCCGACAATCCTCTACTGATGGGCATGTTGGGTATGCATGGGAATTATGCGTCCAATATGGCAATGAGCGAGACCGATCTGGTGATATCACTCGGAGCACGTTTTGACGATCGCGTGACAGGAAAACTGAGTGAATTTGCCAAATACGCTGATGTGATCCATGTCGATATCGACCCAGCCAATATTGCCAAACTGGTCGATGTGGATTATCCGATTGTGGGTGACGTCAAGATCGTCACTGAGAAGTTGATCGCCCACCTCGAAGGGCGGGTCAAGCCGGAGCGCTATCAGGTCTGGCGTGATATTCTCAATCGCTACGATGAGCTGCATCCTCTGACCTATCACGACAGCGATGAGGTGATCAAGCCCCAGTGGGTGATCGAGCGAATCGGAAAGCGAATTGGTGAAAAGGCAATTGTCACCTCTGATGTGGGGCAGCACCAGATGTGGGCGGCGCAGTTTTACCCCTTTGACCGTCCTCGTCAGTGGATCAACTCCGGTGGTTTGGGGACGATGGGCTATGGTTTCCCTGCAGCTCTGGGAGCTCAGGTCGCCTGCCCAGATAAGCATGTCATCAACATTACCGGAGACGGGTCGATTTTGATGAACGTCCAAGAACTCGTCACAGCAGCCGAAAACAAACTACCGATTATCAACATCATTCTCAACAACCACTTTCTGGGTATGGTGCGCCAGTGGCAAACGTTTTTTTACGACAAGCGCTATGCCGAGACGGATCTGAGCTTCCAGCCCAACTGGAAATTGCTGGCCGAGGCATGTGGGGGCGCGGGATATGATGTCACGACCAAAGCAGAGTTTGATGCGGCACTCGATGCGGCACTTGAGGGAGGCAAGGTTACTTTTATCAATGTGGCCATTGATCGCCTAGAAAATGTCCTTCCGATGGTGCC
>CAZCAZ010000081.1:0-6585 GCA_964496735.1 uncultured Nitratifractor sp.
TGATATGCTTCGCCTTAGAAAACTCATCACGCACCACACCACCCACACGCTTTGTCGGCGAATCGTCCAGCACTTCATCTGGATGCTTGGCTTCATAGTCTAGCACTTCATGGTAAAGTGTGTCATACTCTTCATCTGTGGCTATGGGGTTGTCTTCTACATAGTAGGCGTGTGCCCATTTTTTGAGGGTTATTATATTTTGTTGGTATTCTTTGTATGTCATCGCTTTTTTCCTCTCATCTTTTATACCGCACCTTCAACTCTCCACCCCAGTATTTGGGCTCAGTATGAAGCACATACAAGTCAAGCATCATCTTCATCCTTGCCGCCAGTTCGCGCAGAAACATTCGCGTGGCAGCCTTGGTAAGTTTGACATCTTTGGCAGCATATCCTACAGCCTGAAAACCCTTGGCGCGAGCGATATAAAGGGCGCGTTCGAGGTGGAAAGGCTGGGAGATGATAATGAAATCTTTCAAGCCGAAATCCACCCCGGAACGCACCACCGAATCAAGGGTGCGAAACCCAGCAAAATCACGGGTGATGTACCGTGCAGGGACGCCCGCTCGGATCAAATCCTGATACATCGCTTTGGTTTCATTGTAGTACCGTGTTCCATTGTCGCCCGAGACGATGATCGCATCGACTTTGTGTGCTTTCCAGAGAGCCACGGCAGCACGGATACGATATACATAAAACCAGTTTTTGCGCCCCTTGGATATGTATTTGGTCGTCCCCAGAAGCATAGCAGCTCGTTTGTGAGGCACGGCATCGACACTCGTATATATTTTTCCTCGGGATTGCTGCGCTATGTAGGCATAATTGGCTAGAAGCACTATCACCCCCAAGACGAAAAAAAGTACGAGACGCTTGAGCCATTTCATTGCTTGCCACCCATCATTGTAGTGCATAATTGTAGCATGATTTGCTATAATGCGTCCAAAATAGAAGAGGTTGGTTTTCATGCAATGTATTTATTGTGGTGCCGCTATGCCCAAACGCGGCCTGATCTGCGACTATTGTGGCAAGCGCAACCCCCTCAATCTCACATCACTAGAGAAAATGAGTTTCGAATCAAGTCGATCGTCGATCACCCTAACCTGTCCAGACTGCAAGACGGATACCGAGACGATCAATATCGGACTGGCCGAAGAAATGATCGTCCATCGCTGCCATCAATGTGACGGAATATTTCTCTCAGAAAAAACACTCGAAGATGCCATTCGACATCAGGTGGGCAGCGTGCACAAAGTCGACCACAGTATGCTGCGTTTTGTCCTTGATAACCCGAGGAACGAAACCGACAACAATCAGGCATACCGATCCTGCCCCGTCTGCAATCGCCATATGAACAAGGGGATCTATGCCGCCATCAGCGGCGTCCTAATCGACAAATGCCCCAAACACGGCATCTGGCTCGACAGCGGAGAGTTGCAACAGCTCCTCGAATGGAAAAGTGTCTATACCTCCCTCAAACGAAAAGAGATCCAGGAAAACAAAAGAATGACCCCACCCAAACAGTCGCCCCGCAGTCTTACACCAGAGACAACAAGAGATCCGATCGAACATTTCTTTCATTGGTTGCTATTGGGCTAAAGACATCTGTACCATTACCATGTACCCAATCGTCCCGCCAAAAATACTCACAAGATAGTTGCTGAAAATCAGGTGCAGCACAAAGGTGAGTCCTACACCAATCCACTCATGCAATCCATATGGTGCGTGTTGAAAATCGGTGTCTTTGAGTGAATAGAAGATCAAGATCGTGAGGATCACCGGAGGGAAGTATACTTCGATAAACCGGATGACCGATGGTGTTTTTCTGCTAGGAAAAAAGAGAAATGCCGCTGCACGAGTAAGGTAGTTGACCACCACCATCACGGCAATGGCACTGAACAGATAAGCAGCATCAGGCATCATCCACCCCCAGTTCAATCCAGCGACGCAAGGTAAACATCATCACCAAAGCCAAGAGGATCGAGACAATGAGCATATTTGTGCTGCTGACCCCCATCAAGGCAACCGACGACGCAATCGCTCCGATGGCATAGGGCAAGGTCTGGCGACGTGCTTTGTACTGCTCCATTGCCAGCACCACAAAGAGTGCCGTCAATGAAAAGGCGACACCTCGGGTATCAAATACCATGGCATTGCCCACCAATGCCCCCAATACCGACCCCGTGACCCAATACATGTGATTGAGTGCTGAGAGAAAAAAAGCAAACCATTTCTCATCCAGTTCTTTATCGGGCTCAATGGTCGTCAGCAGGGCGTAGGTCTCATCGGTCAGAGCGTGAATCAGGTAGGGCTTGCGCCAGCCAGTGTCAGCGAATTTTTTGAGCAGTGACAAACCATAAAATGCTTGACGGATATTGATAAACAGCGATGCGATAGCTATCTGCACAAGCGAAAGTTTGGCTGTAAAAAATCCTATCGCTGCAAACTGCAACGCCCCGGCATAGATCAGCCCACTCATCAACAAAGCCCAACCCCAGCCCAGTCCCTGTGTACTCAGCAGCAATCCAAAAGCAAAACCCAACACCAAATAGCCCATCATGACCGGGATGGAGGCACGAAAAGCGGCGGAGAATTCGAGACGGTGGCGCATGGGGATATCCTCCTCTTATTTAGAGTAGGCACGGGGGTCTACGCCTACGATCCATAAAAGCTTTTCAACACAAAGCAACCTACTGCCTACTATCTGCTACCTGCTCCCAAACCCTCACTGCCTGCACATGCTCTGCCACATCATGGCAACGCACAATCGACGCACCGTGTTCAATCGCCTTGAGATGGATCGCCAGCGTTCCGGGTAGCCGTGCGTCGGCCTGAGCTGAACTGATGGCATCGATCATGGATTTGCGGCTGGCGCCGATGAGCACTTCGCAGCCATGACGGGTAAAGGTACGAAGGTTGCGGATCAGTGTCAGGTTGTGCTCCAGTGTTTTGCCAAAACCGATCCCCGGGTCAAGAATAATTCGCTCCCTAGGGATGCCCGCCGACTCACATGCCGCAATGCGCTCAGCAAAAAAGGCATCCACCTCAGCAGTAACATCTTCATAGTGAGGATCGGCCTGCATCGTCTGTGGCGTGCCCTGCATGTGCATGATGCAGTAGCGCGCCTCGTGCTCAACTGCCAATGCAAGCAATCGCTCATCGCGTGCTCCGGTGATGTCATTGATTAGGCCAAAACCACTTTTCAAAGCATAAGCAACCACTTCTGGAGTGTAGCTATCGATACTAAAAAGAGCATGCTGATGCAGTTTTTTCTCAGCAATCGCATCACAAATAGGGCGAAGACGCGCGAGCTCTTCTTCGGTACTCACCGGTTCGGCACCCGGACGCGACGAGACAGCACCAATGTCAATCATCTGTGCCCCGACCTCGATCATCGCTTCGATTTGTTCTAGGGCGGCCATATCTTGGAAGCGGCTCCCAGCAAAAAAACTGTCATCATTGGCGTTGATCACACCCATGATCCGCACGGGGTATTGATGCACAAAAGTCAGTGCGCCCAGCTGGCGGGCCACGTCTTTCAGTCCAAACGGTTGCGCACGCTCTTTTTCGGCCAAAATCTTGATCTGTTTTTTGGTCGCGATCAACAAGCAGTCATAGGCAGGTTTCTCGCAAGTGATCACCCCACCCGGGACAGCCAAATCCGCTCCGATACTGAGGGCATCTTGTTTGAGTATATTGGCCGCGGGAGTTTTGAGTCCGCTGATATGGATCAGAATCGTCTCGGTCTTGTCCGCCATGATAGCAATGCCGCCACTCTGGACACCATAGGAGACCAATAGAGCCTTGGGGTCAGCAGGCTTGGCGATAGGATAGAGAGTCATTGTGTTCCTTTTTTCTTGCGTGCCAGCAGTTTCAACAAAGTACCAATCAGTATAAACGACGGAGGCGATCCTTTGTCGAGCGCCAGACGGCTATCGCGTAGCTGATCCAGTGTTGCCTCGTCGATACGATATTGTCCGCTCTGCATGGCTGCGGTGGCCATTTGTTCGAGAAGGATTTTGGCACCGGCGCCATCGACACGCTTGTGCTCCTGTACAAAATCATACACACTCTTGATGTTGAGCCGTACCATATCCAAAGGAAGGGCTTCACGTTGGTCGGACTCATCAAGCACCACAATCGGAAGGCGGGATCGGATCGTAGAAAGCAGTGTCGATTTGGTCGGGAGCATGAGAATAAATTCTGTGCGGGGCGGAGGCTCTTCTATGGCTTTGAGAAGTTTGTTTTGGACTACATCACTGAACGCTTCGGCGACCAATATGATGATCGTACGCACATCACGACTGATGTAGGCTTTGGCGATGGCACGCTTGGCATCCTTGACTTGAAACGTCTTCCCCTCGTCGGCATGGATGACTTCAAATTGCTCCTGCGCCTTCGCCAAGGTGCGCAACCGTGCAATCGTCTCGTCAAAATGGGAGGTGATGATCACTTGGCTGGTCAAGCGCATGGCTACAGCTCCACCTGCCCAAACAGTGCTGCATCGACACTTTGATCAAAAAGACGGAAGAGCTGCAAGAGCTTGATATCCAGCAATGGATCGTTCCCCCGCAACTGAAAGCTACCGGCCATCTCTTCGTCCATCAGCCAGAGAAAATTGTCCTCTTGGCGATACGCCAATTTAGTATAGGGATGCCCTCCTTCGCCAATGTACCAAATGAGATACCCCTGTGGGTAGGTAATATCCAGCATGTCTTCGACAAGCGTCAGGCGCATGTTGGTGTCTATCATAGCAAGATCTGTCAAGACAGCACGCAGGGGCTGTATCGGCAAAAAGGGACGATCGCGTGTCGGGTCATTGGCTGTGTTGAGTATGTACTGCTCAAACCAACGGCGCTTGGGATCGGTCAGGATCAAAATAGATTGCCCCAGCAGCAAACGCTGCAAAACACTCTCTAATAGGGGGATCCATGTGTAGCGACGCTCTTCCATCCAACTAAAGTCTGATGGCGTCTCCCGAATCTTCTCAAGCGTCCATTCCAGCAATGAGGGCATCTTACTGATCCAATGCGTACGCTTCGTGAAGTACTCGCACAGCCAACTCACCGAATTTTTCATCGATGACCATGGAGACTTTGATCTCGGATGTAGAGATCATTTCGATGTTGATGCTGTTGTCTGCCAAGGCACTAAAGGCAGCTGCCGCCACGCCGCTATGAGACTTCATCCCTACACCCACGACGGAGACTTTGGCCACTTGCTCATCAAAATCCATTCCACCAATCTCTGATCCAAACGTCGCGATCACCTCTTTTGCCTGCTCCATTTCACTTTGCGGGACAGTAAAGCCGAGATTGGTCGTCCCCTCCGTGCTGGCATTCTGAATGATCATATCGACGTTGATCTGTTCTTCGGCCAATTTGTTGAAAATCTCAGCGGCCACGCCGGGACGATCGGTGACATCCCTAAGCGAGACACGTGCCTGATTTTTATCCAGCGCAATCCCGCTGACAAGTACTGCTTCCATTCCTTCTACCTCCTCGGTAATAATCGTTCCTTCTGCATCTGAGAAACTGCTTTTTGCCACGATAGTGACGCCCATTTTTTTGGCCAACTCTACTGAACGGCTCTGTAAAACCTTCGCCCCAAGACTTGCCAGCTCCAGCATCTCGTCATACGAAACGCGGTCGAGTTTTTTGGCTTTGGGCTCAATGCGAGGATCGGTGGTGTAGATGCCATCCACATCGCTGTATATCTCGCAGGCATCCGCTCCCAATGCTCCCGCGACGGCCACCGCACTGAGGTCACTGCCGCCCCGCCCGAGCGTGGTCACATTGCCCTGCTGGTTGATCCCTTGGAAGCCGGCCACAACAATAATTTCACCCGCATCAAGATGGGCACGCATTGCATCGGTGTTGATCTCCTCAATTCGAGCGAACATATGAGTATCGTCCGTGCGGATTCCTGCCTGTCGTCCCGTCATCGCTACCGCTGGATACCCCAACTCCTGCAAGGCAATTGCCAGCAACGATGCCGTAACGCGTTCGCCAGAGCTCATCAAGATATCCATCTCACGCTTGGAAGGGTTTGCAGCAAAATGGTGCGCGTACTCGATGAGCTTATTGGTCTCCCCGCTCATGGCCGAGACCACGATCACAAGGTCATGCCCCGCTTCTCGTGCCGAAGCAACACGCTGGGCGACGTTGGCAATTCGCTCCAAGCCGCCAACGCTGGTGCCTCCGTATTTGTGTACGATCAACATGATTACAAATGTCCTTTTTTTCTAAAATATTTAATCACCCTTCGGTAGGAAGGGCGTTTGAAGTAGCTCACTCGCTTGAACAACTCGTCCGACGTAACCCGCTTGTACTCCTCAAACTCTGGCGTCTTGTAGGTATAGAGATCCACAACCGCCGTGGGATGCAAGCGCACAAGAAAATAGCGCTGTCTTTGGCCCTTGAACGGATAGACCTTGCTGGTTTTGGCATTGGGGAAATCGTATTGAATCCATTCGGGATATTCCCCGAGAATTTCCACATCGTTCGTTCCGATCTCTTCGAGCAATTCACGCATCAGAGCCTCCTGGGGGCTCTCTCCATCGTCAATCCCTCCCTGAGGAAACTGCCATCC
>CAZCAZ010000082.1:0-6519 GCA_964496735.1 uncultured Nitratifractor sp.
CGATGTCACCCTCCTCAACCGCTCCGCCCCCCGACTCGAAAAGTTTCGCCAGCAAGGCTTCGCCTGCTACACCTTCGAGGACTTCACACCCCAGCCCTTTGATCTCATCGTCAACATGACCTCCGCAGGATTGCGTGATAATGCCCTCCCCGCTCCCGAAGCATTACTCAGAAGCACCCTTCCCCATGCCCAGGCCTGCATCGACGTAATCTACGGCAAAGAAACCCCTTTTCTCGCGCTGGCCAAAGCACTCGGCAAACCCACCAAGGACGGCTCCGATATGCTCCTCTACCAGGGGGTAATCGCCTTCGAGCACTTCACCGACTATGCGTACAGCTTCGATGAGATCGTGGAGCATATGCGGGAGGCGTTTGCCTTCAATTAACCTCTATCCGATACAATATCCCAAACCATCGGAAGGCCACCCATGATCAAAATCCTCATGATCGAAGACGATCCGGAATTTGCCGAGCTTTTGACCGAGTATCTGGCGCAGTTTGACATCAAAGTCACCAATTTTGAAGACCCATTTCTCGGCTTGAGTGCCGGGGTGTACAACTACGACCTCATGATCCTCGATCTGACCCTGCCGGGAATGGATGGGCTCGAAGTGTGTGAAGAAGCTGCTCGTAAATATGATATCCCCATCATTATCTCCTCGGCTCGCAGCGACATCAACGACAAAATCGCCAGCTTCGAACTCGGTGCCGATGACTACCTCCCCAAACCCTACGACCCCAAAGAGCTCCATGCCCGCATCCTCTCACTCCTGCGCCGTCGCACCAAGGGTGATTCGATCCCCAAAGCCTCCAAAAGCGACTTCGAAACCAAAGGGGAGACGATCTATTTCAAGGGCGAAGCCCTCCATCTCACCCCGGCTGAGTTTGAGATCCTCTCGCAACTGACCCATTCTCAAGGGATTGCAATCTCTCGAGAGCAGCTCATCAATGCCTCCTCTGTCATGAGCGACAGCTCCCAAAAAAGTCTCGACGTAATCATCTCAAAAATCCGCGCCAAACTCGGAGACTCCAAACGGATACAAGCCGTGCGCGGCGTCGGCTACAAGCTCGTCTGATGCGCCCTCAGTCCCTGCGAGCCAAGATCAATATTATCTTCGTCTTGGCTACCCTGTTGTTGACGGTGCTCTTCGGCGTACTCTATCAGCGCAGCCAAAGCCGCTCCCTCGACGAAATTGCCATACAGGAGCGCGCCAATATCCACTATCTTTATCTCTATTATCTCCAATACGGCAAGATCGACACTGCCTACCTCGAATCCCAAAACATCCGCATCGTCAATGGCGGCGGAGAACAGGTGCAGATGCGGGGGCATTTTGATGACAACAATGGCACACGACACTTCGCCACCGTCACCATCAAACTCGAACGCTATATCTTCATCAACAACGACCGCTTTCATCTCGTATTGGAAAACATGAACCGCCCAAAATTCCCTCTTGATTTGATCATCGGCTTTGTTGGGTCACTCTTGATGCTTGCTTTTTTCTACTGGTGGGTAATTCGCTCCATCCGTCCCCTGGGAGAATTGCGTCACACGATCGAAAAGTTCTCAGACGGGGATTTGGATATCCAGTGCCGTAGTGACAAAAGAGACGAAATCGCCGAAGTCTCCAACGCCTTCGATACCGCCGTCACAAAGATTCGCGATCTCCTCCATGCCCGTCAACTCCTCCTGCGCGCGATCATGCACGAGCTCAAAACACCCATCGCCAAAGGGCGTCTCATGAGTGAGATGGTCACCGATGAGCGCCAGCGTACCCGTTTTCACAGCGTCTTTCAGCGACTCAACCTGCTCATAGATGAGTTTGCCAAAGTGGAACAAATCGCTTCACAAAACTTCAATCCAGTCTTCAAGCCCTTCAAGCTCAGCGACATCGTCGAGGCCAGCATTGACATGCTGATGCTCGACAATCCTACCCGCCATATCAAACTGAACCTTATCCGTGACAGCACAGTGCAGGCTGACTTTGAGCTCTTGACGCTTGCTGTCAAAAATCTACTCGACAACGGGATCAAATACAGCCAGACCAAGCGTGTCACGATTCTCATCGACAACAAGCAGCTACTTATCAGCAATCATGGTACGGGACTCAAAGAGCCCCTGGAGCACTATTTTGCCCCCTTTCACACATCACGCAACGGGCTGGGACTGGGGCTCTATATCGTCAAGAGCATCCTGGATATTCACAAGATGGGTTTGACTTACATTTATGCAAACGGTGAAAACCAGTTTACAATCCAAACTTCTCCCCGATCATAAATGCCAATTCCAATGATTGATTGGCATTGAGACGCGGGTCACACTGTGTGTGGTAACGGCTAGCAAGGTCCTTATCCGTGATGGGGCTGGACGTGCTGCCTGTGCATTCTGTGACGTCTTCGCCTGTCATTTCGAGATGGATACCGCCGGCGATAGTGCCTTCTGCTTCGTGAATCGCAAAAAACTGCTCCACTTCAGAGAGAATATTATCAAAATCACGGGTTTTGAATCCAGTCGAACTCTTTTCGATATTGCCATGCATCGGATCAATCGTCCAGACTACATGCTTGCCTGCATCCCGTACGGCACGCAAAAGTGGAGGGAAAAACTCAGCAATTTTTCCTGCACCCATCCGAACGATAAGGTTGAGTCGTCCTTCTTCATTGTCAGGGTTAAGTGCCTCAATAAGCGCGATCAGCTCATCAACCTGCATGCTTGGCCCTACTTTACAGCCAATGGGATTGTGAATCCCACGGAAATACTCAATATGCGCACCATCAAGATCTCGGGTACGATCTCCGATCCAGAGCATATGTGCCGAGGTGTTGTACCAGTCACCCGTGATGCTGTCGATTCGCGTCAACGCTTCCTCGTAGGGCAGCAACAGCGCTTCATGAGAAGTGTAAACCGTCGTTTGGCGCAATTGCAGTGTGTTGTCACTGGTCACGCCTGCTGCGGCGAGAAAGCGCACCGCTTTGTCAATCTGCAAACTCAACTGCTCATAGCGCTGCCCGAGCGGATGCCCAGTGATAAAATCGAGATTCCAGCGATGCACCTCATTGAGGTCAGCCAATCCACCGCGCGAAAAAGCCCGCAGAAGGTTTTGCGTGGCAGCAGATTGATTGTAGGCCTGGATCATGCGCTGAGGGTCGGGCTGGCGTGCCGCATCGGTAAAGGCTATGTCGTTGACAATGTCCCCACGATAGCTCGGCAGCTTGACACCATCGATCTCCTCGAAGTCGCTTGAGCGAGGTTTGGCAAACTGTCCGGCCATCCGCCCGATCTTTACGACCGGTTTACCGCTGGAGTAGGTCATGATAACTGACATTTGCAAAATGAGCTTAAACATATTTTTGATCGTCTCAGCATTGAAATCTGTAAAGCTTTCTGCGCAGTCACCGCCCTGCACAATAAAGGCCTCTCCGCGCCCTGCTCGTATCAGGTCTTCCTTGAGATTGCGCGCCTCACCTGCGAAGATCAGCGGCGGATATGTTGCCAAGATTTCTTCTACTTTTTTCACCGCTTCACTGTCTTCATAGGCCGGCTGTTGTTTGATGGGATACTGTCTCCAACTATTAGGTTTCCAGCTCATAATATTTCCTTGATAAGTATTTGGCGCGATTATAGCCTAAACTTCCCTATGAAATACCGTGTACGCGAGGGTTGCGAATTTTTTTGTATTTTTCTCTTGTAATTTATAGTATTTTAAGAGAAAATGTGCCTTTTCACATGGTGAATAAGCTGTGAACAACTCATATTAAATAATGCAACCCGTGTTTCAGGGCTTTGATGAAATTAGCTGTCAACTTGTCAAGAAGAAGCGATTATTTTTTTGCCACAAATGTGACAAAATTTGCCCACTGGAAAATCGTATTGACCTCACGAAAACCAGCCGCTTTGGCCATGCGAATATTCTCATTGATGGTAAAAGGGATCAGGACATTCTCTAGTGCCTCTCTCTTTTGGGATATTTCATAATCACTGTAGCCTTGCGAGCGTTTGAAGTCATAATAGATATCAATCATCTGCTTATCAAAGCGTGTATCGTCAAAAATCACTTTTTCGGAAAAGACAAACCGTCCCCCCTCTCTCAATTCCTGTCCGATCTTTTCCACCAGCTGTGTACGCTGCATAGGCCGGATGAATTGCAAGGTGTAATTGGCCACCGCTACGTCCACTCCCGTATAGTCATAAGTCAGAATGTCGCCCAGCTCCAATCGAAGGTTTGCACCAAAAGCCTGTGCTTTCTGCCGGGCACGTTCTACCATCGCTTCGGAGTTGTCGATCCCAACCAGATCCATTTCTACAGAAGCCCGATGGGAAAGCTCGAGAAGAAACTTGGCCGTAGAAGACCCCATATCCACCACCCGCATGCCCGCCCGCGCTTCCGCAAGGATCACATCGATCATCAGACGACGCACGTCATCATAAAACGGAACCGATCGGCTAAGCATGTCATCAAAGACCGACGCAACAGCTTGGTCAAATTCAAACTGCTTCTCTATCGCTTGGGCAAAAACCTTATCTTTCATTAAGCATCCCCTTGGCGGTCGCAATGTCCCGCTCAATCTGTTCACGCAATGCTGGCAGCGTATCAAACTTTTGGTTGAGCCGAATAAAGGCGACAAACTCAATCAATACGTTGCCGGCAATGATTCCAATATCGCCTCTTAGCACATGCGTCTCCACTGCAAACGATCCATCGGTCGTGACCCGATGCCCGAGAAAGCTGACACTGGGCATCCATACGCCGCCAATGCGCGTACGGGTCGCATAGACCCCCTCGCGCGGCAACTGGTAGTCCCGAATCTGCAAGTTGAGTGTCGGTACCAACTCCTGTGCACCCAAGCCTTGCCCGGTCACAACTTCTCCATCGACTCGATACGCTCGCCCAAGCAGACGATTGACATCCGCAATTTCTCCATCAACGAGATGCTCTCGGATCACGCGAGAATGAACTGAAATATCACCTTGGAGTACTTCGTCCACAATGACAACCTCTCCATCAAAAAGTGCACGCAGATGCTCGGCGTCCCCTTCGCGTCCCTGTCCAAAACCAAAGTCATAACCGACCACAATACGCTCCAAAGCAGGAAAGTCTTCTTTGAGGCGTGTCACAAAATCTGCAGCACTTAGGCTTTGCACTGCCTTGAGGTGATAAAAATACAAAGGTTTGCTACAATACCATGAACGCTTGAAGCCCGGTGTCAAGTACCCCGCACCCCGCTCGATCACGACCACCGCATCCACTTGGTCAATCAAGGCACGGTGTGCCCGATGGATGCCGTCAAAAGATCCGATGGCAATGGAGGGGATGGTGTTGGCATAGTGGGGCATGGTGCGACTCCTAGTTTCTTGGCGGTATTATACTGGATTGGTGTTTAGGGTCTCTCGACTTCTATGTCCTCTGACATGGCTGGGTAGCGCTTACCCTTCATTTACACAGTTAGGTTATACTTGCCCAAACCATCCAAAGGATACCAAAATGCGCCGACTGACCTCTCTTGCTCTTATGACTGCCTCCATGCTCTACGCTGATACGATTGTTCCTCAAGCCGCTTCCGATCTTTCCATTACAATCTACAATGACGACCGCGCCTTTGTCCATGATACCCGCGAGGCCAATGTCACCTCTGGGCGACAGAGACTCGTCTACGAGGGGGTCGCCGGCAGCGTCATTACCGCTAGCGTTGTGCCGACATTCAATGGAATAGACACTCGGCTGTATTCACAAAACTATATCTACGATCTCATCACACTCGAGTCGATGCTCAAGAACAGCATCAACCGCCCTGTCAGCTTTTATACCAATGGGCGGTCTCCTACCCTCTCTCACGGAACACTCCTGGCATACAAACCCGTCGTAATGGTGCAAGAAAAGGGAACAGGCAAGATCCTCTCTCTCGAGAAGCCCACGCAAGTCATCTTTCCGTCTGTCCCCAAAAACATGATCACACGCCCCAGCCTCGTATGGAACATTGAGACCGCCAAAGCTGGCACCCTCGGAGTGGACTTAAAATACCTCACCTCCGGCGTGAGCTGGAAAAGTGACTACGTCCTCAATCTCAATCAAGCAACCCTTGATCTCGTCGGGTGGATCACGGTCAACAACCATTCGGGCGTCACGTACCCCCATGCGCAGATCACCTGCCTGGCTGGCGAGGTCAACCGCATACGACGCCGCTCCCCCATGGTACGCAAAGACAAAGTCATGTTCGCAGAAGCCATGGCAGCGCCTGCGGTCAAGCAAGAGGCTTTCTCTGGCTACCATATCTACAAAATTCCCTTCCGGGAAACCTTGGCCAACAACCAACAAAAGCAAATTCGTTTTTTGGACAAAAATGATGTGCAGTTTACACGCTATGGCAAACTCTCCAGTCGCTATTTCCAAAAGGGAGGCAAGAAAAAACTCCGTTTTTCCAACACAGTCGAATTTGCCAACACTCAGAGTAACCACCTCGGTGTACCCCTCCCTTCCGGCATTGTGCGCATGTACAGCAAGGACAAATCCGGCGAGAG
>CAZCAZ010000083.1:0-6411 GCA_964496735.1 uncultured Nitratifractor sp.
CCTTCTACGGCTGCGCCAACTACCCCAAATGCAAATTCATCGCCAACTTCGAGCCGGTGGACAAAAAATGCCCTGAATGCGGTTACCTCATGGGGATCAAGCATCTCAAGGAAGGCGACGTATATGTCTGTTTCAAGTGCAAGCACAAAGAGCAAGTAGCAGGTAGCAGGTAGCAGGTAGCAAAGGATAACATGGTTGGAATTTTTATCAAGCTTAAAGATAGAAGCTTTTCGAAGAAAATCCCACCAAAACTCCTACTTCCTACCTCCTCACTCCTAACTCAATAAAAGCTTTTCAAAGAAAAGCATACCAGAATTTCTCATTTCTAATTTCTAATTTCTAATTCATTCGATAGAATGCCCCTATGGTATACGAACAATACAAAAAAGCGATTGAGCGATCCAATATCGTCTCTCGCACCGATATCCACGGGATCATCACCTTTGTCAACGATGAATTCTGCCGCATCTCCGGTTATTCCCGCGAAGAGCTGATCGGCCGGGATCACAATATCGTCCGCCATCCCGATGTTCCTGCCGAGACCTTCGAGCGGCTCTGGGCGGCAATCCTGGCCAAAAAAACGTACCACTCAACCGTCAAGAACCTGGCCAAAGACGGCAGCACTTTTTACGTCAATACCACCATTACCCCCATTCTGGACAAAGAAGGTGAGATTGAGGAATTCATTGCTATCCGCTATGACGTCACCAAAGAAGTCCAACTGCAGCTCCAGTTGCAGGAGAAACAGGAGATGCTCCTGTGGCAGTCCCGTTTTGCCTCCTTGGGACAAATGATGGCCAATATCGCCCACCAGTGGCGCCAGCCCCTTACCGAACTGAACCTTCTACTCTATACCCTCAAAAAAGCTGCGCTCAGCGGTGACAGCGAGGAAGTCGAAACCATTCATGCCGATACACAGAGGGTCATCCACTCTATGTCACAGACCATCGATGATTTTCAGAATTTTTTCAAGCCGGGGAAAGAGAAAGAACCCTTTGACCCTCGCAACAGTATCGACAATGCACTGGCTCTTTTGAAAAAAGCATTGCGCAAGGAGGCGATCAACCTGACGCTCACAACCGACAAGGGCATCACACTCCTAGGAATCCAAAACGAGCTCACGCGAGTGCTGGTCAATCTCATCCAAAACGCCAAAGATGCGCTTGTCGCCCAAGAGATCGACGATCCCCATATCACCATCATGCTCTCCCAAAAGGATACGCATGCTATCATTACCGTCGAAGACAATGCCGGTGGCGTTCCCGAAGCACTGAAAGGGAAGATTTTTGAACCCTATTTTACCACCAAGCATGCCCGTCAGGGTACAGGCCTTGGTCTCTTTATGTCCAAGTTGATCGTGGAGAAGAGCCTCGATGGATCTCTCAGCGTCCACGACACGGATCAGGGAGCCTCCTTTCGCATTGCTATTCCATTGACCGAGGAGTCCTCTGAGCCATGAGATGCCCATCGATACTCAAAAACCTTTCCGTTCTGTTGGTGGAAGATGAACAAAATCTTGCCCACCTCCTGCAAAGTGCCATTGGCAACAGTTTCAAAGATTTCATACTGGCCTATGATGGCGAGGAGGGGCTCCAAAAAGCTCTGACCCTCCAGCCGGACATCGTCATCACCGACATCACCATGCCCAAAATGAATGGCCTGGAGATGAGTGCTAGACTGCATGAAGATCATCCTGATCTCCCGATTGTCATCCTAAGCGCTTACAGTGAAAAGGACTACCTTCTCGAGGCCATTGAGATCGGTGTGAGCAAATACCTCATCAAGCCATTCGACCCGGATGAACTGCTTGAAACCCTCTGCTCGCTCGCCCGGGAAACAGGCAAAGCAAACTATCTGCCGCTGATGCCACCTTTCCGGTTCAACCCACAGAATAAAAAACTTTTTCGCGAGAACATCATGCTCAGGCTGAGCCGTCGGGAAAATCTCTTCATCGATCACCTTCTTGCCAGTCCCAATTATTTTCTTCCCAGTGAAACGATCAAGTCTGTTCTCTGGGAGGAAGACACGATTTCCGATGAGCGTCTACGTGTCTTTATCAATCGTTTGCGCCAAAAAACACACCCCGACCTGATCGAAAACATCGTGGGTCAGGGATACCTTTTGAGGACAGAAGCCCCCGAGAAGTCGGCATCGTAATGCGGCGGATCCTGATCATGACCCTGATGCTCAGCGGACTGCTGCTGGCCCGGACTCATCCCGACTACCGCCCCCTGATCCGTTCGGCGGAAGCCCAGGCAAGCCCCGCTGCGAGGAAAATCCTCCATACCGCACGTAGCATGGTAGCACGGGGTATCATCGTACGGGGATCGTGCTGGGACTATCTCAACACCGTCTTTCGGCGTGCCGGCTATCCCGCTTCCAAACGCCAAATTGTTTTCCGCCAGAGCAAAAGCGGACCCTACGCTCCCGCCTCAAATATTCGGGCGGGGGATTGGCTCTACTACATCAACCACAGTTACGGCGGCATAGAACACAGTGGCTTGTTTGTCGCTTGGGTCAACCGACGCAGATGGCAGGGACTCATCCTGAGCTACGGAGGCGAACATCGCAAGCAGCCCGGCCGCTACCGCGTCTATGACCTCCGCAATGTTTATCACATATCACGCGCACCGTAAAGACCCGGCATGAATGATATTACCCTGCTCCTCACCCTTTCGGCTACCATCTGGCTCTCCCCGTTCGTCGCAAAAATACTGCGTATGCCCACCGCACCGGTGGAGATCATTCTCGGTTCTCTCCTGGCCTATTTTTCTCTGATAGGGCCCCACGAGTATTTTGACCTCATTGCCAACGTCGGTTTCCTTTATCTGATGTTCCTGGCCGGTCTCGAGGTCAACCTCAAACAGATCACCAACAGCCCGAAACAAACGCTCAAAAAAGCCCTCTTCTTTGTCGTGACCCTGGGCATACTCGCCGGAATCAGCGGCTGGCTCTTCGCGTTCAATCCGATCATTACCCTCTCTCTTCCCCTGATCTCTATCGGCCTGCTCGCCCCCCTGAGCAAAGCATATGCCAAAGAAACCCCCTGGCTTCAGATCGCCTTCATTGTCGGGGTTCTGGGCGAAATACTCTCGATCACCGCGCTGACGGTTTTGGACGCGGCCAGCACCGTTGGTTTCGGCGGGGCTTTGCTTCTCGAACTGGCGTATTTGCTCTTGTTCATTGCGGGCATTTACCTGCTGTATCGCCTGCTCCATCTCCTTTTTTGGTGGTACCCCGAGCTCAAGTCCGCCCTGATGCCGCGGATGGGAACCTCTGATCAGGATGTGAGACTGGCCATGGCCGTATTTTTCATCCTGATTGCCGTTATGCTGCTTTTGCATTTGGAATTGGCCCTGGGGGCCTTTATTGCCGGGGTGGCTATTTCCGCCTTTTTCCACCATGAAAAGCACCTCGAAGAAAAACTTTCGAGTCTCGGCTTTGGCTTTTTGGTCCCGATATTTTTTATCCATGTGGGAGCCTCATTTGACGTGCGGATGCTCCTGGTTCCTGGGATCGTCTCCGGCGCGGTCATGATCACAGGAGTCATGCTTGCGATTCGTTTGCTGGCAGCCTTTCATTTGCGACGTATCGTCTCCGCCTATGATGCCGTGATGGTTGCGTTGGCACTCTCCATGCCCCTGACGCTGCTGGTTGCGGTTGCCACCATCGGCTATACGACCAAACATATCGATATGTTCACGTACTATTCACTGATCCTGGCAAGTCTTTTTGAAGTCTTGATCGCAATGATTGCGATCAAATTTCTCGGGAAGAGTCGACGGGCTTAGTCCCCGTTCAGCTGGAGTAATTCAAAGTACTCTTTCTGGAGTTTTTCATTGGAGAGCTGAAGGGAATGAGTTTTTTGGACCAGTACAGCTTTGTCCCGCTCAAGCGTGTTGAGTGCTTTTAGAGAATTCTGACCAAAAAGCAGGGCACTGACATACCAAAGAAACAAAATGATCCCCACCAAAATGAACAAAATGCTTTTGAGTGAAAAGCCCAGCCATTCAGGGGCATCATTCCGGCGTGCAGTATCCATACCTACGCAAACAGCTCGCGGCCGAGATATTCAAACTGTCCCAACTCCGTTTCGATAGAGAGGAGGCGGTTGTATTTGGCGATACGGTCACTGCGGGCGGTGGAGCCTGTTTTGATCTGTGCTGTATTGAGGGCAACGGCGAAGTCTGCGATGAAGGTATCTTCCGTCTCGCCCGAACGGTGGCTGATCACACATGTGTAACCGTTACGGTGGGCCATGCGTACCGTTTGCATGGTCTCGGAGACGGTACCGATCTGATTGAGCTTGATGAGGATAGAGTTGGCAATCCCTCGGTCGATTCCTTCGGCAAGAATAGCCGGGTTGGTCACGAAGATATCATCACCCACCAACTGCACTTTGTCTCCCAGGCGCACGGTCATCTCTTTCCATCCATCCCAATCATCCTCACTCAAGCCATCTTCAAGAGAGACAATGGGGTATTTTTCGATCATCTGTTCATAATAGCTGATCAACTCGCTGCTGGTCAATGTGCGATTTTCAGATTTGAGGATATATTTCCCGTCCTCAGCTACGATTTCACTCGCTGCCACATCCAGGGCAATGGCGATCTCCTCACCCGGCTTATAGCCGGCCGCCTCGATCGCCTGCACAATCACCTGGATCGGTTCTTCATTCGACTTCAGGTTGGGAGCAAATCCTCCCTCATCACCTACGGCGGTACTCTCACCCATGCCATCGATGATCTTTTTGAGTTGATGGTAGACCTCAGCAGCGGCACGTAAGCCCTCGCTGAAACGATCAAAGCCGATCGGCATGATCATGTATTCCTGAAAATCAACCGAATTGTTGGCATGCTCACCGCCATTAATGATGTTGAGCATAGGGGTGGGCATGACGACAGCATTGGCACCGCCAAGATAACGGTAGAGAGGCATTTTCAGCGAAGCGGCTGCCGCACGAGCCACCGCCATGGAGACGCCCAGGACAGCATTGGCCCCAAGATGCCCGTAGTTTTCTGTCCCGTCGGCTTCTTTCATGCTGATATCTACATCCGCTTGATTGTACGGACTCATACCAATAAGCACTTCAGCGATCTCGGTGTTGACATTCTCAACCGCCTTGAGCACGCCTTTGCCCATGAAGCGATCTCCGCCGTCTCTCAGCTCCAGTGCCTCACGCTTGCCGGTGCTCGCTCCACTGGGAACCATGGCACTCTCGATGGTGCCATCACTCAGACTGACCGTCACCCGTACGGTAGGGTTGCCCCGGCTGTCCAGTATCTCATTCGCGACTACATCTTCGATATAGATCATCACGCTTCCTTTGTTGTATGATGCGCGTATTTTATCGAAAAGCGGCTAAAGACGACTCTAAATTATGCATCATCTCTCTCATTTTCATCCACGGTCAAGCCTGTCCCAAAACCAAGCGCTTCTTTGATCTTTTGCTCAATCTCCGCACACATCTCGGGATTCTCTTTGATTGTCTGCTTGGAATTTTCTTTGCCTTGTCCCAATTTTTCGGCACCATAGCTGAACCAGGCTCCCGATTTGTCGATGATATCCAGCTTGACTCCGTAGTCGATCAGCTCTCCCTCATAGCTGATCCCCTCGCCGAACATGATATCAAACTCTGCCTGTCGGAACGGAGGAGCGACTTTGTTTTTCACTACTTTGGCTTTGACCCGATTGCCGATCTGTGACTCCCCCTGTTTCAGCGTAGCAATTCGGCGTACATCGATTCGCACGGAGCAGTAGAACTTGAGGGCATTGCCTCCGGTGGTCGTCTCTGGAGAACCGTAGCCCATCGTCCCGATCTTCATCCGGATCTGGTTGATGAAGATGACGGTGGTATTGGTCTTGTGGAGGATGGCCGTAAGCTTGCGCAGTGCCTGACTCATGAGCCGTGCCTGAAGCCCCACATGCGTATCGCCCATGTCGCCCTCGATCTCTGCCTTGGGCGTCAATGCTGCAACCGAGTCCACCACGATCAAATCCACGGCACCCGAACGGGTCAGCGTCTCAAGCACATCGAGCGCCTGCTCCCCGAAGTCGGGTTGGCTTACCAGCAGATTGTCCGTATCAACACCAAGATTTTTGGCATAAACCACATCCAGGGCATGCTCTGCATCGATAAAGGCGCAGACCATATCCTGCTTCTGTGCCGAAGCAATCGTCTGAAGTGCCAGTGTGGTCTTGCCCGAGGATTCCGGGCCATACACTTCGACGATCCTCCCTTGGGGAATCCCCCCGATCCCCAAAGCCATATCCAGCCCCAGTGAGCCGGTACTGATCGATTCTATCGGTTCGAATTCTTTGTCTCCCAGACGCATCAGCGTCCCTTTGCCAAATGCCTTGTCGATTTGCTTGATCGCTATGTCGAGTGCTTTTTGCTTCTGCGAATCCATT
>CAZCAZ010000084.1:0-6389 GCA_964496735.1 uncultured Nitratifractor sp.
GTGTATCATCAAACAAAACTACGAATACCAACGAAGGTTCGCTCATGTTAAACTCTCTCCATTCCGGTAGCCGTCTCCGTGTTGATTTCTCGAAAACACCTCGTGAAATAGAAATCCCAAATTTGCTTCAACTCCAGCAAAAGAGTTATGAAAACTTTTTGATGATTGGTGCCAAGAATCGCAGCACAAGCATTATTGAAAAAACACTACGTTCCGCTTTTCCGATCCATGATCAACAAAACCGCCTGACACTTGATTATCGCGGTTTGGAAATTGTCAAGCCCAAATATACTGTGCGAGAATGCATGGAGCGTGGCCTGACTTACTCTGTATCTCTCAAGCTCAATATTGCCCTGACAATATGGAACCGTGATGAAAAAACTGGTGAGAAGCTCGATCCAAAAGAGATCAAAGAGCAGGCGGTTTTTGTCCGAGACATTCCCCTGATGACCGATCGAACCTCTTTTATCATCAATGGAGTTGAGCGGGTTATTGTCAACCAGCTTCATCGAAGTCCCGGCGTTATCTTCAAGGAAACGGAATCCACAACAGCGGTCAGCAAGCTTCTCTACTCGGCACAGATCATCCCTGATCGCGGAAGCTGGCTCTATTTTGAATACGATGCCAAGGACATACTCTACGCTCGGATCAACAAGCGCCGCAAGATTCCAGTCACTATTTTGTTCCGCGCTTTAGAATACAGCAAAGAAGATATTCTTAAACTCTTTTACCGCACCAAAGAGATCGTCATCCGCGACAACCGTTTCCTTGTCAAGTATGATCCAGCGGACTTTGGCGCACGTGCCGAGTACGACATCAAGGACATGGAAGGCAACATCATTGTTGCATCGGGCAAACGTCTGACCAAAAAGAAAGCACAAAAACTGCTCGAAGAAGGACTCGAGTGGGTCGAGTACCCACTCGATATCCTGATGGAGCGCCACCTTGCCAAGCCGATCGTGGACCAAGAGAGCGGCGAAGTCCTTTATGATGTCGTGACGCAGCTCGACGAGACCAAGCTGAAGAAGATCATTGATTTCGGCATGGAGAGCATCGTGATCGCTGACGACTTGGCCGAAGATGCCGACAGTTCCATTATCAAAGCATTTATCGCTGACCATGAAAGTCTGCGTCTTTTGAAGCAAACCGAAGAAGTAGATGACGAAAATATCCTTGCGGCAATCCGCATCTACAAAGTCATGCGTCCAGGCGAACCGGTGACTCCTGAGGCTGCACAGAAGTTTCTCAAAGGGCTCTTCTTTGAATCAGATCGTTACGATCTGACGCGTGTCGGTCGAATGAAGATGAACCACAAATTGGGACAAGATGTTCCTGATTATGTCACTGTGCTGACAGCGGAAGATATCATCAACACCGTCAAATACCTTATCAAGGTCAAAAATGGCCAAGGCCATATTGATGACCGTGACCACCTCGGAAACCGTCGTATTCGTGCTATTGGGGAGCTGTTGGGCAATGAGTTGCACAAAGGGCTGATCAAAATGCAAAAGGCAATCAAGGACAAAATGCCGACTCTTAGTGGCGCCCTTGAGGATTTGATGCCGCATGATTTGGTCAACTCCAAAATGATCACCAATGCCATTATGGAATTTTTCTCTGGTGGACAATTGAGCCAATTTATGGACCAAACAAACCCTCTCTCGGAAGTGACCAATAAGCGTCGCCTCTCTGCCCTTGGCGAAGGGGGCTTGGTCAAGGAGCGCGCGGGCTTTGAAGTACGGGATGTGCATCCGACTCACTACGGACGTATTTGTCCGATCGAGACACCGGAAGGGCAAAATATCGGTCTGATCAACACGCTGGCTACCTACTCCAAGGTGAATGATCTTGGCTTTATCGAAGCACCGTACAAGATCGTCAAAGACCGTCAAGTCACGGATGAGATTATCTACATCACGGCCACGCAGGAAGAGGACAAGGTCATTGCACCGGCGTCTACGGTCGTGGATGACAATGGCTATATTGTCGAAGACCTGATCGAAACACGCCTCAATGGAAACATTGGGTTGAATGAGTCATCCAAGGTCAACCTGATTGATATTTCACCCTTGATGATCTCCGGTTCTGCCGCCGCGTTGATCCCCTTCCTTGAGCACGATGACGCCAACCGGGCCTTGATGGGATCCAACATGCAGCGTCAAGCCGTACCTTTGATCCAAACAGAAGCTCCGATGGTCGGAACGGGCATGGAAGCGATCGTAAGTCGTGATGCCTGGGAATCCGTAGCCGCCAAGCGTACTGGCCGGGTAGAAAAAGTTGATGCCCGCAATATTTACATTGTTGGCGAAGATGAAGATGGCGTCTTTATCGATCGCTATTCGCTTGAGAAAAATATGCGGACAAACCAAAATACTACGTTTACGCAAAAGCCGATTGTCCATGCCGGTGATGAAGTGACAGCTGGACAAGTCATCGCAGATGGCGCGAGCATGGATATGGGAGAATTGGCATTGGGCAAAAACATCAAAGTCGCCTTCATGCCATGGAATGGATACAACTACGAGGATGCGATCATCATCTCTGAAAAGCTGATTCGGGAAGATACCTTCACCTCGGTACACACATACGAAAAAGAGATCGAAGCACGTGAGCTCAAGCACGGTACCGAAGAGATCACACGTGATATCCCCAACATTCGAGAAGATGAATTGCTTCATCTTGACGAAAGCGGGATCGTCAAGCTGGGTACACATGTCAAGCCGGGCATGATCTTGGTTGGAAAAGTTTCCCCCAAAGGCGAAATCCGCCCCACACCTGAAGAGCGTCTTTTGCGGGCTATCTTTGGCGAAAAAGCGGGTCACGTGGTCAACAAATCTCTTTACTGCCCTTCCTCAATGGAAGGGGTGGTTGTCGATATCAAGATCTTCACTAAAAAAGGGTACGAAAAAGATGCCCGCTCGATCAAGGCTTATGAAGAAGAGAAAGCACACCTCGACAAAGAGCATCACGACCAACTCTTGATGATCGACCGTGAAGAGATGCTTCGGATTACGACCTTCCTCTCCAAGCAAGCTTTGGAGCAGGATGTGGAATTGAACGATACGACGTACAAGGCCGGCGAGAAGATCGACAAAGAGGTCATCACCAATATCAACCGCTTTGTACTCCGCACTGTGGTGCAGTCCTATTCGGCAGAGATCCAAAAGAAATATGAATCCCTGAAGAGCTATTTCCTCTCCGAGAAAAAGCGACTCAAGAATGAACACGAAGAGAAGCTGTCGATCCTCGAAAAAGACGATATTCTTCCTAGCGGAGTTACCAAGCTGGTCAAAGTCTATATCGCCACCAAGCGTAAGCTCAAAGTAGGGGACAAGATGGCAGGTCGCCACGGAAACAAGGGTATCGTTTCCAACATTGTCCCAGAAATTGATATGCCTTATATGGAAGATGGAGAGCCGGTAGAATTGATCCTCAACCCGCTGGGGGTTCCATCGCGGATGAACATTGGACAGATTCTTGAAGTCCACCTTGGATTCATTGGTGCGAAGCTTGGAGCCCAGATCCAAGAAATTTTTGATGCAAAGCAAAAAGACTTTGTTCAGCAGTTGCGTGCCAAAATGATCGAGATAGCCCATACGGCCAAACTGATGAAGATTCAGGACGAGCTGCCGAAAATGAGTGATGAGGATATTTTGAAATATGCTCGCGACTGGAGCCGAGGCGTCAAGTTCTCTGCCTCGGCTTTCGAGTCACCCAAGCAAGAAGAGTTCGATAAATTGTTTGAACTTGCCAAAGTGGATACCGATGGGAAAACCGTACTATTTGACGGAAAAACCGGAGAGCAAATGACAGAGCGCGTCAATGTCGGCTATATGTATATTTTGAAGCTCCATCACCTTGTTGATGAAAAAGTGCACGCACGATCTACTGGTCCTTATTCATTGGTGACTCAGCAGCCAGTCGGCGGTAAAGCTCTCTTTGGTGGACAACGATTTGGAGAGATGGAAGTATGGGCTCTCGAGGCCTACGGTGCTGCCCATGTCCTCAAGGAAATGTTGACGATCAAATCGGATGATGTCGAAGGGCGCGCGAGAGCATACCGAGCGATTACCCGAGGCGAGAGCGTACCGGAGTCGGGTGTACCAGAGACTCTGTTTGTCTTGACTAAAGAGCTGCAGGCTCTGGGTCTGGATGTGGAACTGTATGAAAAGAAAAATGAAGAAGGGGTAGACCATGAGTAAGCAACTCGAAAACTTGACACCGGTCGATATGAACAGCGAAGAACGTCCGACCGATATTGAGGCGATGCAGCTACGGGTCGCCAGCCCAGACAAAATCCTCTCATGGAGTTTTGGTGAAGTTAAAAAGCCGGAAACGATCAATTACCGTACACTCAAGCCAGAGCGTGATGGATTGTTTTGTGCCAAGATATTTGGTCCGATCCGTGACTATGAATGTCTCTGCGGCAAGTACAAAAAGATGCGTTACAAGGGCGTAGTTTGTGAAAAATGTGGTGTAGAAGTCACCAGCTCCAAAGTGCGTCGTGACCGCATGGGTCATATTGATCTTGTTGTGCCTGTCGCGCATATCTGGTATGTGAATTCTCTCCCTTCACGTATCGGAACACTGCTCGGTGTCAAGATGAAAGATCTCGAGCGGGTACTTTATTACGAAGCGTACATTGTCAAGAATCCTGGTGAAGCAAGCTATGACAGCGAGGGGGGCAATCCGGTACTCAAATATGATGTTCTCAATGAAGAGCAGTACCAGCAAATTCTCCAACGTTTCAGTGAAACCGGATTTGATGCACGTATGGGAGGCGAGGTAGTTCAGGAGCTTTTGGGTGAGCTTGACTTGGTGGAAATGCTGGCACAACTCAAAGAAGACATCGTAGCAACCAAGTCCGAAGCCAAACGCAAAACCATCATCAAGCGCCTCAAAGTGATCGAAGCCTTTTTGGATTCAGACAACCGTCCTGAGTGGATGATGCTGACGTATCTGCCAGTATTGCCACCTGATCTACGCCCACTCGTGAGCCTTGACGGTGGTAAATTTGCCGTCTCGGATGTCAACGATCTCTATCGCCGTGTCATCAACCGCAACCAGCGCCTTAAGCGTCTTGTGGAGCTTGATGCACCTGAGATCATTGTCCGCAACGAAAAGCGGATGCTGCAAGAGTCGGTCGATGCGCTCTTTGACAATGGTCGTCGTGCCAATGCCGTCAAAGGTGCCAACAAGCGCCCTCTGAAGTCTTTGAGTGAAATCATCAAGGGCAAGCAGGGACGCTTCCGTCAGAATTTGCTTGGAAAGCGGGTTGACTTCTCTGGTCGTTCGGTTATCGTCGTAGGGCCGGATCTCCGCATGGATCAGTGTGGTCTACCCAAGAAGATGGCGTTGGAGCTCTTTAAGCCGCACTTGATGGCCAAATTGGAGGACAAAGGCTACGCCACCACCCTCAAGCAAGCCAAGAAGATGATCGAGAAAAAAACCAACGAAGTATGGGAATGTCTTGAAGAGGTTGTTGACAGTTATCCTGTGATGCTTAACCGCGCCCCGACACTTCACAAACTCTCGATTCAGGCGTTTCATCCTCGTTTGATTGAAGGCAAAGCGATTCAGCTGCACCCGCTGGTTTGTGCTGCATTTAACGCCGACTTTGACGGCGACCAGATGGCGGTGCACGTGCCGCTCTCTTCCGAGGCTGTGGCCGAAGCGAAGATCCTGATGCTCTCCTCGATGAATATTTTGCTGCCTGCTTCAGGTAAGGCTATCGCCGTGCCGTCTCAGGATATGATTTTGGGTCTGTACTATTTGTCGCTAGAAAAAGTGGACGTTGTAGGACAACACAAACTTTTCGCCAATACCGATGAGATTTTTATTGCCCATGAGCAGCAGACCCTTGACCTCAATGCCCGTGTCCGTACGGTCGTTGATGGGGACATTATCCGAACGACAGCTGGACGTATGATTCTCCATTCGATTATTCCTGATTACGTTCCAGAGAACTATTGGAACCGTGTCTTGAAGAAAAAAGATATCGTCAATCTGGTCGATTACATCTACAAGCACAGTGGCATTGCTCAGACAGCAGAATTCCTTGACAACCTCAAGGATATGGGTTTCAAATACGCCACCGTGACCGGTGTGTCGATTTCGATTGACGATATCCAGGTTCCGGACAGCAAAAACGAAATGGTCGCAGCTGCCAAAGCCAAAGTGGTCGAGATTCAGCAGCAGGCCGGTGCCGGTCTCCTCACGGAGCAGGAGCGATACAACAAGATTATCGATATCTGGACGGATGCCAACAACACCATTGCCGAGCAGCTAATGACACTGATCCGCAAAGACAAAGATGGCTTCAACTCTGTCTACATGATGGCCGACTCGGGCGCGCGGGGTTCTGCAGCTCAGATCCGTCAGCTCTCCGG
>CAZCAZ010000085.1:0-6331 GCA_964496735.1 uncultured Nitratifractor sp.
GTGTCAAGCAACGGTTTAAACAATGGAGCCAATCCTGCATTTGTGACCCTCATGTATTGCGTTGCACCTGTGGAAACAATCACAGTTTGGGTACCATACAAACGCGCAAGCCCATTACGGCCAGCGCTGAAGAGTTACAGCAAAATCCTCGAAGCCGCAGCGCCAAACTGCGCACCTTCGTTTTCAAGGACGCTTATGAAGCATGACGGCCATCGTGGCATATCCATCGGTACACTTTCTGTTGCACTGATCGGCATGACGATTCTTCTGGTGTTGGCACTGATCAAAATTTACTTGAGCAACCATATTTATTACGAAAGCCGCCAGATTCATACATTGGATCAACAGGTTGCCGCCCTCAAGGAAGAGAACACGCTTCTGCAAATGCGCATCGAAAAACTCCAATACAAAAGTCAAATTTCTGATACAATCTTCACATTAGATGAAACACTACCACAAGAAAAAGGTACACCATGATCCGCAAATTTCTTCGTTTTGCTATCGAGCGCCCTGCTCTCAATCATATTTTCTTTGTTTTACTGCTCTTAATGGCGCTCTTTGCCTATCAGAGTATCCCCAAGGAGATCTTCCCTCCTGCCGAACTTGACAAGATAGCGATCCGAGGAGGCTATCCTGGTGCCAGCGCCAATGTCTTGGACAAGATGGCCGTACGCTCCATCGAGAGTGGACTCAAAGCCGTTGACAACCTCGAGAATTTACGCAGCACCATTCAAAATGGCAGCTTTAGCATCATAGCCGACATCAAGCCCGGCAGTGACAATCAACTTGTACTCGGTGATGTTAAAGATATCCTCAGTACCGTTCGGCGCGATTTGCCCGCCGACATGAGCGACCCCGTCGCCAAAATTGCTGTTTACAAATTTCCCTTGCTGCTCATTGCCGTCTCTGGCAATCAACCTACACAGCATTTGCTGGAAGCTGCCGATGCACTCAAGTCAAAACTCAGTACGATCAAGGCACTTGATGCCATTGAGATACGGGGTGATGCCGACAGTGAAGTGCGCATTCTGATTGACGATTCCAAGCTTGAGGCATACGGCATCCCCAAGCTTCTCTTCTACAAAGCCATCAGCGAGCTCAGCTCGATCTATCCGGCCGGTACTTTCAAACAAAACGGAAACCTCATCTATCTCTCTACCGTCAACGGCACCAAAAATGCCAAAGCACTTGAAGCCACGCAACTCAACATTGGCGGCAAGCATGTCCGCCTGGGCGACGTAGCTCGGGTGGAGTTTGGACTAAGCACCCCCCATGAAATTTCTCATTTCAATGCCAAGGCAAACATCTCACTCAATGTCACCAAGACCGTCAAGGGCAACGCCATCCAGCTTAGCAAAGACATCCGTAAACTTCTGTCAACATTTGAAACGCACTATCCTGAGCTGAAATTTCAAGTCTACATTGACACATCCGTCTGGATTCGCAATCGGATCAACCTTGTCACGAGCAATATCTTTTTTGGGTTGATTCTTGTCTTTGGGGCCATGTTCTTGAGTATGAATTGGCGCATCGCGACTGTCGTGGGGCTCGGCATCCCGACAAGTTTTTTTATTGCATTGATTGCGGCAGAATATTTGGGATACAGTGTCAACCTCTTGACCATGCTTGGAGCTCTTGTAGCACTGGGGATGATTGTTGACGAGGCCATTGTCGTGGCCGAAAATATTTACCGACATATGGAAATGGGAAAACCACCCAAAGAGGCAGCCGTTGAAGGGGCAGCCGAGATGTTCCCTGCGGTACTTACTGCAACCGCCACGACTGTCTTTTCCTTTTTGCCACTCTTGATCATGAGTGGGCAAATGGGCATGTTCGTCAAGGTGCTTCCTGTGATGATCTCTATTTTGCTGATCAGTTCCCTCTTTGAGGCATTTTACTTCTTGCCATTGCACTCCAAGGAGCTTTTTTCCATGGGCAAGCGCATCGACCATCATGCACCCAGCAAACTGTGGGATGGTATGGCCAATCACTATGGGCGTTTACTGGCGCGCATGCTGCGCTTCAAGCACACATCGCTTTTGCTGCTTTTAGGCGGCATTATTCTGGGCACTGTCATGATGGCACGCATCACCAAGTTTGAACTGATGCCAACCTTTGATGGCAGTCAGATCTACTTCAGTGGCAAAGTAGATACCAACAACCGTCTCAGGGACACCGAAAAAGCAGTAAGCCAAATCGAAACCATGCTAGGAGACATTGTCAAACCAGACAATGTCTCCTCTATCACCTCCATTGTGGGCATCAAGTTCAACCCGGATCAATCCTTTGATTCAGGAGAGCACTTATTTCAGCTCTTCATCAACCTTCACGAGCGCAAAGCAGAAAATTTCTTTGATCGTTTTATCAACCCTTATCTTTCACTCGAATACGACAACAGCGATATGCTGCGTACAGAAGATGCCCACACCTTACTAAAGAAATACAACAAGGAGCTCTTGCCTCAACTCAAGAAACTCAAGGCAGCCGATGGCAGTCCGCTGTTTCACGAACTCAACATCTATGTGCCCCAAGCAGGTATTGTCAAAAACGACATCGAGATCGGACTCACAGGGGCATCAGACCATCGGCTGCTGGATGCACTCGAGCAGCTGCGTCACGCCATGCACGATATCAACGGCACCCAGCATATCGAAGTCAACGCCAAAGAGGGTCCCCAGGAACTGAAATTTCGTATCAACGGCTACGGTCAGCAACTCGGCTTTACCGAATCAAGCTTGGTCAATACACTACGCGGTATGTTTCTCGAGGCCGAATACGGCAAGCTCTTTGACTCCAAAGGGCTGATCCGTTTGCGCCTGCAAAACCCAGACAAAAAAGACAACTACAACATCGCCGCCCTCAAACTCAGGACGCCTGATGGTCGTCATGTGGTTGCACTGGAAGATATTGCCGATTTTGTTTACAAAAAAAGCATGCTTCATGTCTTCAAGGAGGACGGAGAGCGTGTCTGGTCTATCTCGGCCAGTGTTGACAAAGAAGTTGTCCTTCCGGTCGAGGTCATGAAGAAAATCTCACCCCTCCTGAAGACCTTGCGAGATCAAGGCGTCACTGTCATCATCAAAGGGGAACAAAAAGCCAACATCCAGCTCCAGCGCGAAATGTCCCGTGCGGCCATCATTGCGATATTTCTTATCTTTATTTCACTGGTCTGGATGTTCAATTCCTTTCTTTTGCCCCTCATCGTCCTCTCGACCATTCCACTATCCGTTGTCGGCGCACTGGTCGGCACCAAGCTCTTTGGGTTGAACATGACCATGATTGGAGCAATGGGCATGATCGGCCTAGCAGGCGTCGTAGTCAATGATGGCTTGATCATGATTGATTTTATCCGCAATACGAACAACTACAAAGGGATGGTTGCCGGAGCCAAAATTCGCCTTCGTCCCATCATACTCACTTCGGTGACGACGGTACTGGGGCTCTCGACCATCATGTTTTTTGCCAGCGGCCAATCGCTGATCGTTCAGCCCATGGCCATCGCCCTTGGGTTTGGTGTCGCTTGGGCAACGGTGCTCAATCTGCTCTACGTCCCCATCATGTATGCTGTCTTGTACCGAGTCAAGCCAGAGAATGAAGGCGTAGATGGGCATCCAACCCAAGAGACCTAACCCTGCCAGGGCTGCTTATGCTTTTTGTCTTCATACAATTGGAGGTCGACACGGTCAATTAATGTTTTGGTCGTGTCACCAAAACGATACGATGCGGCACCAAACGAACATCGCAACTGTCCAATTTGGCCAAAAGTATGCTTCTGTATCGCTGTGCGTATCGACTCAGCCAAACGCTTCGCCTGGCGCTTGCTGGTCTCGGGAAGAACGATCAAAAACTCATCTCCACCCCATCGCCCAAATCTGTCCCCTTCGCGGATACACTCTCGAACCAACTGACTTAATTCGATCAACACATCATCTCCGGTATTGTGGCCGTAGTGGTCGTTGATCTGCTTGAAATGATCGATATCAAAAAACAGCACGCTCAACAAAGCTCGCCCCTGCTCCACTTCTATCAGATGCGTATCCAGTATTTTCTCAATTGCCTGTCGATTGCACACCATGGTGAGTCCATCGATCTTGACCTGCCCTTCCAGGCGTCTTGCCTCGCCCTCATGGCGGGTACTTTCTTTTTTGAGCATGCGTGCGCGGTAACACAACCAAGCTATCAGCACTAGCAATACTCCCAGCAGCATTGCGTAAGCGATTTTTGGTAAAAAAAAGTACCCACGATGCTTTGGAATCCAACGATTATCAATCCCCGCCTGCTCGCTCCGTGTTATCGCACTGATCGCTTGGTTGACCAGTGGCATCCACGTGCTGTGACTCGGATGCACCATGATTCGCAAGGAGATCTTCTCAGGGAGGGTTCCCGATATTTGCAAAGGTTCAAAAATATTTTTGTCCAACAAATTCGCCATAGCCGGAAGAGGGCCTACTGCCGCAAATGCTTCTCCGCGTCGGACACGCTCCAGTGCCGCCTCCAGGGAATCTACACGGACAATCCGCAGATCAGGATACAGCTGATCCCATGCGTGCCCACGTGCATCACTGCGATCCATCACCACATCTTTTGCTCCTATTTTATTCAGGTCATAGACCAAGCCCGTGTCATGATGCGCGACGACAACATACGGATACTGTGCATAAGGGTGAGAAAGAAAATGGGCCGCGTCTGAAGGGTTGTATTGGTGCCCTACGCCCAGGACGAAATCATACTGGTGCTTCGCCAAAGCATAGGAGATATCGTTGATCGGCAAAAGCGTATCACATGATATTGCAAGCCCCAGGCGGGTGCGAATATGCTGCCAATACTCAGCATTGAGACCGGCCAGTGCTTCGCCATCCTGTGTCCGCATCAAAAATCCTGCAGCGGTAGCACATGTCAGGGTCTGAGATGATGCCAAAGCATACAAAGCCTGTGTCTTGGCGACCGATTGGGTCAACCCAATACCCCAAACAATGACAACAAGCACAAAGGTCCGCAACGCAATCCTTTTTTCAGATTATAGGTCATCCATTTCAAAAGAAGACAAATGCAGGAGTCTAAACAGCATAATACGTCGCACCTGGGTGATAAACGACCAGTGCACTTGTGGTCTGCTCTGGGTGCATCTGGTAGGTCTCGCTCAGCTCGATGCCGTAGTCCTCAGGCTTGAGCAGGTCGAACAACATACGATTCTGCTCCAGATCGGGACAAGCCGGATAGCCAAAGCTGTACCGTGCTCCCGGATACCGCCTCATTCGCACATCCCGCAGCGTCGCCCCTTCGTCCTCGGCCAAAATCCCTAGATCCATCCGGATTTGCTTGTGCGCCACCTCGGCCAGTGCTTCGGCCAATTCAACCGAGAGGCCATGCACCATAGAATACTCCAGATACTTCCCGGCATCGTAGAGCTCTTTTTCGTATTCTGAAAATTTCGGCCCCGCGCTCACGCAGGTCAATGCCACCACATCATGGCGGTCGTGATGGAAAAAATCGCTCAGTGCTCGGTGAGGCTTGCGCCGCTGACGCGGGAAGGAAAATGTCGATACTGCACGCTCTTTTACTGTTTCAAAAGGTTCACAGTTGGCGTTGGCATCCACGTTCCACCCCTCCGCTGCATCAAAAACCAGCAGATCACGATCATCGCTGCGCACCGGATAGTACCCATAGAGGATCGTCGGCTCAAACAGTCCCCGATCGATGATCTCCTGCTTGAGGCGTTCGTACTCAGGGTAGACTTTTTCTTCAAGCATTGCTTCATACTTGACTTTGTCCATTTTGCCTCGTTTGTAGCCCCAGTGCATTTTGATGACGCTCTTTTGATTGAGCCAGCCATAGACTATCTGCGGGTCAAGCTGTTCTTTTTGGAGCACACGCCGTCCCCAAAATGGTGGCGTGGGTATCACGCCCAATGACGGCATAGCAAGCTCTTCAAGGGGGGGGATGATCACCTCTTTTTCTTCTTTGGCTTTTTCGATCCCCTTGCCGTCGCTGCCAAGATTGGTATCGAGTGCCTGAGACTTGTCCTGTTCCCACACTTCGATCCGCCCCATCGCGATCACCCCATCAAAGGCATCCCGACAGTAAAAGATCGGCCCATCATAGATCGGCCGGCAATACTCATCCACAAACCCCTTGGTCAATGCCGCCCCACCGAGCAGCACCGGCGTCGTGATCCCTTGTGCAGCCATCGCTTCGAGGTTGTCACGCATCACGGCGGTGGACTTGACCAGCAGGCCACTCATCCCGATGGCTTGGATACTCTGCTCTTGGGCAACCTTGAGGTAGTCTTCGAGCTCACATTTGATCCCGATATTGACCACCTTGAAGCCGT
>CAZCAZ010000086.1:0-6321 GCA_964496735.1 uncultured Nitratifractor sp.
ATCACTAACCCTGTTGGTGAAAAAGGTTTCGGTGTAGGCGCTAAGGTTTCTACTAAAGTTTCAGGATACAAAATCTGGGCTGCAGCTAGCTTCAGCAAAGGTTCTGACACTGACAACAAGAAAACACAAGCATCTATCGGCGCAAGCACTACAATCAGTGGTGTTAACTTTGCTGCTGACTACCGCTTCCAGAAATTCAACGATGATACTGCACACCGCGTACGTGCAAAAGCTGTCTACAAGTTCTAAGAACTTCCTGACATCTTCTCAGACTTGGGCTTCGGCCTGAGTTTGGGTGCTTCTTCTTATTTTTTCCTCTCTTTTCCTAATATATTTTCTTTATTTTACAATCGCATTCTTTTCAGACTAACTTTACAGTATAATACCCCTAAAACTTCCGGGATGATTTATGCAAAAAACTCTCCACCTCGTCAGCCTCGGCTGTACCAAAAACCTCGTAGATAGTGAAGTAATGCTCGGTAAACTGAGTGACTATGCCCTCACCGATGATCCCGAAATTGCCGATGTGCTGATCGTCAATACCTGCGGCTTTATCGAGGCAGCCAAGCAGGAGAGCATCGATACCATCCTCGAACTCGACCAGAGCCGCAAAGCCGGCTCCCTGCTGGTCGCCAGCGGCTGCCTGACCGAACGCTACCAGAACGACCTGCGTGAGGCCATGCCGGAGATCGATATCCTCACCGGCGTGGGAGACTACGAACGCATCGATGCGTTGATCGAGGCCAAGCGGAGCCATTTTAGCCCCGAAGTTTATCTCGCCAACGAACGCTCCCCTCGACTCATCACCGGATCAAATTATCACGCCTACATCAAGATCGCCGAAGGGTGCAACCAACACTGTTCGTTTTGCGCTATCCCAAGCTTCAAAGGCAGGCTCCATTCTCGGCCAATCGACTCCATCACAGCGGAGGTTAGGCAACTGGTCAAAGCAGAATTTTGGGATTTTTCCTTTATATCGCAAGACACCTCCAGCTATGGACGTGATCTTGGGATGGATGAGGGATTGATCTCGCTCATCGATGCTATAGAGGAGATCGAGGGGATACGTAGTGCCAGAGTGCATTATCTCTATCCGAGCACTACAACCTTTGATCTGATCGACCGCATCGCCGAATCGTCATTGTTCCAAACATATTACGACATGCCGATCCAGCACATTGATGACAAAGTATTGCGCACAATGAAACGAGGGTTTGGTGAGGAAAAAACCATCGCCCTGCTTGAGAGGATGAAGAGCAAAGAGGGAGCCTTTATTCGTACCTCCGTTATCGCGGGTCACCCCGGAGAGAGCAGGGAGCAATTCCATAAACTCTGCACGTTTATGGAGCACTTTGGTTTTGATCGCTTCAATACCTTTCACTATTCCAACGAAGAGGACACTGCTGCCTACACGATGGAGCAACTCCCCCAGGAGACTATCGATGAGAGAGCCCAAAAGCTTGGGCGTATCGCCGAGGAGTCTACTCTCCGATCTCTCGAAGCCATGGTTGGCCAAACCCTAACTGTTGCGCTCGACGGCGAAAGTGATGAACATGAGTATCTCCTCTCCGCGCGCCCCCTTGACTGGGCAGTCGAAATCGATGGAGAGATCCTCATCAATGACCCCAATGATCTCGACATCCGTTATGGTCAAGCCTACCAAGCCAAAATCACAGGAATCGCCGGTGACAAACTCCTTGCAACGCTTATCGCTCAAGAATAAAAAAAACTTATTGGCTTTTTCTGCCGGTATTGACTCTTCTGCATTGTTTTTTTTGCTGCACGAAGCACAGATTCCTTTTGATATCGCTCTAGTCAATTACGGCACACGGATCCAAAGCGATGACGAGGAAATCCACGCTCATGCACTGGCCAACCAATACGGTATACAATGTTTTACAGAAAAAGCGCCTGCATTTGAAAAAAACTTTGAAAAAAATGCTCGTGACTTCCGATATAAGTTCTTTGAAAAGGTCATCGCAAAACATGACTACGATACACTCCTGACCGCCCATCAACTCAATGATCGTCTGGAGTGGTTTCTGATGCGCCTGAGTCGCGGGGCAGGTTTGAGTGAGCTTACGGGAATGGAGACGATCGAGAGACGCCCAGGGTACACCCTAGCACGCCCATTACTGCACTTCCCCAAGTCTGAGCTCCTCGACTACCTCAATGTCCATCACTATCCTTATTTCGTCGATGAGAGCAACCATGATGAGCGGTATGAGCGCAATCGTTTCCGCGCACATTTTTCCGATCCGTTGATCGCTAAGTTTGGAAAGGGAATTGCTAGGAGTTTTGACTACCTTGTATCCGATCGGTCGATACTGGCATCCGGATTTGAGATGCAATTTCAGCTCAATGAATTGTGCATCCTTCATCTTGATCATCCCGATTATGCCTCCAAGGCAGCCGATATCACACTCAAAAAACTGGGGTACCTACTCAGTGCTGCCCAACGAAAGGAGATCCATGACAGCCCCAGCCTCGTCATCGGAGGCAAGTGGGCGATTGAACGTATACTTGATACGTTATGGATCGCTCCGTATCTCTCAGATCCTATGCCCAAACCATTCAAGGAGCAATGTCGCATCCGACATATCCCAGCCAAAATCCGCCCTTACCTCTACCGAGAGGGGATCGACCTGGCAACATTCTCTATCGGGTGAACAAAGAAAAATTATAGGCAATGCCTGCCGTGATGCTTTTGGTGCGAAAGCCGCCCGCTTTGCTTCGGACATACGCTGCACCCAGATAAAGCTGCGTTGCATCATTGAGATCATAGCTCACTCCTCCGCCCAACGAGCCAAAAAATCCCCCCTCCATGTGCACACCGCCGCCGCCACCGACACCAACCAATGCCTCAGAATAAAGACGCAATCCATGATACGCATTGCTCTGCCATCCCAATCCAAGTACTCCTTCAGCATAGCCGCCCGCTTTGCCCTGCCATGCCCAATAGGATTCACCTGCAAGATAAAAATTGGGCGTGAGAAAACGATTGAGCGACAAGCCAAAAAGATCGATGCGATTTTGACGCCCATTACTGAACATGCCTTTTGCAGGCAAATACGATTTTTGAATCAAGCGAACACGCCAGGCACTCAGATTGGCATCCCCAGAAAATCCAGAATCCCCCAATCCATAAAAATGCGTAGAGTATCCCAGTGTCGCCCCATAACTCGTCGCCGAAAAGGTCCCATCAAACGCACCGATTTTCCCAACACGGCCACTGAGAGCAAGATGATCAAAGAGTTTCATCTCAGCAACCCCATCAGCACGATACATCCATCCGCCACCTGTGTCAACACGCCCCCCGCCACCGGCACCGATGGCTCCCTGAATTCCAAGAGAGAAATACTCGCCGATCTTTAGGCGGTACCCTAGCCCCCCAAAAAGCTCCATGTAGCCTGTCGATTGCCCCGCTCCGGCTCCAGCGGTTTCCATGTATCCATACCACGCATCCGATCCGATCACAAACTCTGCTCCGGCAAGCGTGTAGGGAGTCGTAGGGGTCGTCGAGTGAGCATTATGGCTCCCCGCGCTAGGACGGTAATGCTCAACAAGTCCATGCACTGTGATACCGAGCGAAGAAGCATTATCACTCTCAGTGACAGCATGATCCCAGGCATGTCCCCGCCAAAATCTTCCCTCGAATGGTATCGAAACACCCAGGTGCGCCTGCGTACTGTCAATCTGCCCATTGGGGTAGTAGACGCGACTGAGTCCTGCCTCTACACTCCCCAAACCCGCATCATATCCCAGCCCAAGCGAAGGGCGCAACATCAGGCCACCCCCCTGTGGTGCAGAACCTCCCCCGCCTGCTCCCACATAGAGACCGCCGTACACATACGTGTGCTGAGAAAGCGGCACATGGACTTCACCCTCGACCCCCATCGTGATAAACCCTCCCCGCTGGCCGGTCACTGCCGCATAGAGCTCAGGGCCAAAAGAAAGGTATTGGTTGAGGTCAAGCAACGCCCCCACACGCATCAGTCCCATCGCCTCATGGCCAGGGAGATAGAGGCGCTCATAGCTGCTCTTGATGTGACCAGAATACACAGTATTTTTGGCCACAAGAGGCAAAGAACCTATCAGCGCAATCATAAAAAAGAGGCGAAACAGACTTTTCATATCTATGGTCCTTATTTTGTAGAAGCCAATGGGTGTGCTTGCATGTATTCATCCATCTTTTTCACGCTGGCAAGCTTTGTATAGACTTGCGTCGTCGCCATCGAGGCGTGTCCCAACAATTCACTCACGTCTGCGATCCGGGCTCCATGAGCAAGCAAGTGGGTTGCAAAAGAGTGGCGCAACTGGTGGGGCGTGGCTTTAAATCCATGCGCTCGAAACAGTTTTGTCAGCCGGTAGCGCAATTTTGCAGCACTCATCGGTAACCCTTCGGCTTCAAATAGATAAATACGAGGGGCATGCACTCTACGATAACGGGTGATTAAGTCATGGACATACGGCAAGAGTGGGACTTGACGAACTTTATTTCCCTTTCCGATAATTCGGATCCACTCCGTATCGATTGCCTCGAGTTTCAAGGCACTCAATTCACTGATCCGTAAGCCCAGGCCATACAGCATGGAAACCAAAAGCCGCTCATCAAGTGTCGCACCATCCATGACATCTGCAATGACGTACTCATCGACCGGTTTGGGGAGAGTTTGAGGGGTTTTAATTGTCTCGATCCCTTGAGTATGCACCACCAAGCCTACTTGATCGTTGAGGTACCGAACAAAAGAACGAACAGCTGTAAGCTTGGCGTGAATGCTGCGCTTAGAAAGGGGTCGGATTGTTAGGCGATAGGGCATGACATCCAGCATCCAGTGTCCCTGTTCTTCAGAGAGGAGGCAATGCTTTTCCATTTGATGCAATGCGGTGGCATAGGTTTTGGCTGTCAAGAGGCTGTACCCACGTACACGGACAACATATGCCAAGAAATCATCAATGTAACCAGAAAGCTTCTCTTGCATTCACGGCACCTCTCCCTCAAGTGAGCCACGTGATGCTCCTATGATTCGAACATCGCAGATCTTTCCAAGCAAGGCCTCACTTCCCTCCACAAAGACCAACTTCCCATCATCGCTTCGTCCTGCAATTCTACCATTGGCTTTGAGCTCATCAAAGTACACAGAATGGACGCGACCCACTTGGGCTTGCATTGCTTCATCAAGGATGGCATTGTGGCGCGCTTGCAGTCGGGTCAAACGTTCGCCTGCAATGGCATCATCAACCTGCGCCTCAAACTCAGCCGCTTCGGTCAAAGGACGTGCCGAATATTTGAACGAAAACATTTGATCAAAGCGCACAGCGTCAAGCACGCCCATTGTGTCATCAAAGTCGGCGTCACTCTCTCCTGGAAAACCGACAATCACGTCCGTTGAAATCGTTGCTTCGGGAACCATGTGTCGGATCTTGGCACAGCGCTCGAGAAAATTCTCTCGTGTATACCCTCGTTTCATGGCCTGCAAAATACGAGTCGATCCGCTCTGTAATGGTACATGGATCTGTTTGCAAATTTTAGGGTTGGAGGCGAATTCTTCCAGAAAAGCATCATCCATATGGAGGGGATGGGGTGACTGGAAGCGAATCCTCTCCAGACCCTCAATAGAAGAAATTTTTTGGAGCAAACCAGTAAAATCAATCGAATCCTCGTCCACACCCACCCCAAATCGACGACCGTAATTGTTTACATTCTGGCCCAGGAGGATTACCTCTTTGGCTCCCTTGGCAACCGCGCGTTCCACTTCGCCAACGATCAGATCACTTGGAATCGAGAGTTCATCACCTCGCGTATGGGGTACGATACAGTAGGTGCAGCTCTTGTCGCAACCGATCGTGATGTTGACCATCGCCCTCAAAGTTGTATTGCGATACTCACCAAATGCATACGTCGTCTCGTCATAATCAAGATCCACTTCGACAGCGTGATGCTGCTCTAGCACATCGTTGAGCTTGGAGACGTTGCGTGCGCCAAGGACAAAGTCAACCGATGGTGCGCGACGAATAACTTCTTCACCAAGGTGGCTGGCTGTACAGCCGCACACGCCAATCTTGGCACTCTCTTTTTTTTGTTTATTAAAAATACCGATTTCAGAAAACAGTTTGGAGACAGGCTTTTCTCGCACCGAGCATGTGTTGATGAGGATCAAATCGGCTTCGTGAATATATTCGGTCAGCTCATAATGATCGTTTCGATTGAGCTCTGCTATCATGTGCTCACTGTCGCGCTGATTCATGGCGCAACCAAGGGTTTCGAGGAAAAGTTTTTTAGGCATAAAAGAAGTGCTGTGTTGTTCTACTGGACAATGT
>CAZCAZ010000087.1:0-6309 GCA_964496735.1 uncultured Nitratifractor sp.
AGCATCGGCAAGGTCGAAAAAGCGATCCTTCGCCTTGGAGCATACGAGATCATCGTCGCCAAGACAGACCGAGCGATTATCATCAACGAAGCGGTAGAGCTGGCCAAAGCGCTCGCTGATGACCGCTCTCCACAGTTTATCAATGGTGTCTTGGACGCCATTGGCAAAGCATAGAGTACAGCAGCCGTTACATACGGATACGCAATATTTATTACGGGCACATTGCTTGACGTGCCTTATGGGAGCAACATGAACACCACACAACGCATGAGCATTGATGAAGCTGTCGATCTGATCGAGCATGCCGACCTCAAAGAACTTGGTCGCATGGCGTATGCCCGCAAGCAGGAGCTTCACCCCAAGGGTGTGACGACCTTTGTGGTGGATCGCAATATCAATTACACCAATATCTGCTGGGTGGACTGTAAATTCTGTGCTTTTTATACCCATGAAAAGCGAGAAGATGCCTATATCTTGAGTTTTGATGAAATCGATGCCAAGATTGAGGAGCTTATCGCCATTGGCGGGACGCAGATTTTGTTCCAGGGTGGCGTGCATCCCAAACTGGAAATTGAGTGGTATGAAGATCTGATCGAACATATTCATCAGAAATACCCAAAAATAACAATCCACGGTTTTTCTGCGATAGAGATCGACTACATTGCCAAACGGTCTCATTTGACTATTCGCGACGTGCTGGAGCGACTCCACGCCAAAGGGCTCAGCTCTGTCCCAGGGGCTGGAGCCGAGATACTCAGCGACCGAGTACGCGATATAATTGCACCCAAAAAGCTCAATGTAGCAACTTGGCTCGATGTTCATCGTCAAGCGCATATGATCGGGATGAAGTCAACCGCTACGATGATGTATGGTACGGTAGAGACGACTCGAGAGATCGTCGAACACTTTGATCACGTGCGACGCCTGCAAGATGAGACGGGAGGATTTCGAGCTTTTATTATGTGGAGCTATCAGAGTGACAACACAGCACTCAAGCGTGAATTGCCTACTTTGAGTAAAACGTCATCCAACTATTATCTTCGATTGGTGGCCGTGGCTCGACTCTTTCTCGATAATGTACCCAACATCCAGAGTTCTTGGGTGACACAAGGGAGCTACATTGGTCAGATGGCGCTGCGTTTTGGTGCCAACGATTTGGGCAGCACTATGATGGAAGAAAACGTTGTCTCAGCAGCAGGGGTATCCAATCGAATGAACCAAGAGGAGATGGCGCGCCTTATCGTTGATATTGGAGAGAAGCCGGCCAAACGCAATACGGCGTATGAGATATTGGAACGGTATTATTGAGTCAGAAATACAATGATATGTAATGGCCGGAAGGTGCACTGTGGCGCACCCTGCATGAAATAAAAAATACTTGACACCAAAAGGACCCCCATGGCAGCAGAACTTTTTCACCTTAGCATCTTTGGAGCTGAGATCCCTGTGATTTTTGAGGAGGATCGCTATGTGCCGTTGGCTTCTATGCAGTTGGTATTTGAAGACAGCGGTAGCTTGAGTGATCTGCATCCGGGGCAGGCCAAAATGACGGCACGCCTGTTGGGAGAGGGGAGTCGCCGTGCCGGCGCGGAAGCATTTGCCAAGCGTCTTGAATCGCGTGCGATTAGCCTGAGTGCTCATGCCGGAAGGGAAACGATGGTGGTGGAGCTCAGCGCCCTCAAGGAGGCATTTGGCGACGGCATTGAGATGCTTGCCGAGCTTCTAGGCGATCCAAACTACTCTCCGGAGGCCTTTGAGGCGATCCAAACACGCACTGTCGGCAAACTGACGCAGAAGCAGAGCGACTACGATTATCGTGCTTCCGTAGGATTGGCGCGTATTTTGTTTGAGGGTGCAGCCATGGCTGATCCGTCGGATGGGACAATCCGGACGATTCAACAAATGGATGCCGAGGATCTTGTCTATCATTTCAATGCGCATATGGGGCTGAGCAATCTGACCGTAGTTGTCGGAGGGGATATGACACGGGTAGAGGCCGAGGCCTTTATTCGGAAAGCACTAACGCCACTCAAGCAGAACTCAGTGGTTCCTGTTGCTCGCTTTCATGCAGCGAGCAACCCGGCATTTGCGCGTGAAGAGGCGGAAACAGAACAAGCGTATGTTTATTTTGGTGCTCCGCTGGATGTGACCTATGATGGCGAAGAGACACACTGGGCCAAAATAGCTGCTTTTGTGCTAGGCAGCAGTGGATTTGGGAGTCGACTCATGGAGGAGATTCGAGTCAAGCGCGGTTTGGCATATTCTGCATATGGTACTTTTGCCCTCAAGCGATCGGTAAGCTATCTTACTGGCCATGTGCAAACCAAACTCGAGAGTGAAACGGAGGCAGTAGATGTGATCCGGGACGTCGTGCGAAATTTTGTAGCCAACGGCATCAGCGACAAAGAACTCGAAGGAGCCAAAGCTTTTTTGCTCGGCAGTGAGCCGCTACGTACGGAAACTCTCTCTCAGCGACTCAGCCGAGCTTTCAATGAGCATTATGCACACAAGCCTCTCGGAGAGAGTGCTCGAGAGCTGGAGCGAATCGGAGCGGTGACGCTGGATGAAATCAACGAATTTATTCGAAAGCATCGTGAGATTGAGGCATTGAGTTTTTATGTGGTTGGCGCCAAAAAAGCATGACAATCTGACATATTTTTACCTACTCTTCTCGAGCTTTGCTATAATATCTCATGCAAAGCGATGAAGTAAAAAAACTATTCAAGAAGCTCAAGATCCACACCTTGCTTGATCTGGCGCTCATTGTACCCGTCGGCTACAATGACACGACGCTCTCTTCTGCCCTGGAGGTTGGCAAAACACTGACGGCTGAAGCCACGGTCGAGGAGATGGGGATGCACGGCGGCAAATTGCGGGTGCGCTTTTTCTTGCCGCAATTTGACCAGCGGATCTCTTCGACATTTTTTCGAGCGAGCCCTTATCATTACAACACATTCAAGGTGGGATCACGTCATACGATACAAGGGCGACTTGAAGCCTACAGAGGCTATCTTCAGATCCCTCAGCCTCGAACCATCAAGGAAGTCGGCACCATCACCGCAAAATACAAAACAACACTCAAGGTGGCCGAAATCCGCGATATGATCCGTACATACATCACGGAGCGCAACCTCTACAACGAAGGACTTGATTCGCGAGAAGTTGCATCTCTCCTACGGCTGCATTTCCCCAAAAGCATCGATGAGGTGTATGTGGACGGACGCTTGAAGCCGGAGCACATCGAAGTACTTAAATTCATCGAAGCGTACAACCACCTTCGCAAGTTGCGATCCAAAAGGCACGATTATCCGGCACTTGAAGCGTTGACGGGGACGATCGATACGTTTGTGGATGGCCTGCCTTTTACCTTGACATCCGAGCAGCAAAGCGTTATCAGTCAGATTCAGGATGATCTCGCACGCCAAGACAAAGCGGCCAAGCGGATGGTTGTTGGCGATGTGGGCTCCGGCAAAACAATGGTAATCCTTGCTGCGGTTATGATGGCATGGCCGCAGCGGAGTATTTTGATGGCACCGACTTCGCTTTTGGCGCTGCAACTATACGAAGAGGCACAAAAATATCTCCCCACGTCCGTGGCGGTGTCGTTGGTGATGCAAGGGCATACGGATGAGGGTTATCGGGATGCAGATCTCATTATCGGCACCCATGCGCTTCTGTATCTTGATGATCTTCCTTCGGCTTCCCTGGTAATGGTAGATGAACAGCACCGGTTTGGCACGCAGCAGCGACAAATGCTCGAGGCACTAGTCAGTGGCAAAGGGGAGTCCAAGCCTCATTATCTCCAATTCTCAGCTACACCGATCCCTCGTACACAGGCGATGATGGAGTCTGAGTTGATTGATGTGAGCCTGATTAGCACCACGCCGTTTGATCGACAGGTGACGACTCGGACAATTGGGCGGAATGACTTTTCCGCCTTGTTGTCCCATATCGAAAAAGAAATAGACCAAAAGCACCAAGTATTGATCATCTATCCACTGGTTGAGGAGAGTGTGGAGGTGCCTTATCAGTCGCTTGATGAGAGTCGGGCTTTTTGGGAGGAGCGCTTCGAGGGCGTCTACGTCACACACGGAAAGGACAAAGACAAGGAGGCTGCCTTGTTGGCGTTTCGTGATTCTGGAAACATTCTCTTGGCGACGACGGTGGTCGAGGTGGGGATTTCGCTGCCTCGTTTGACATTGATTGTCATTGTGGGTGCCGAGCGGATGGGGCTGGCGACATTGCATCAGTTGCGCGGCCGGGTCGGGCGAAACGGCCTGGAGAGCTGGTGCTATCTCTTTAGCAACAGCCCAGACAATGAGCGCCTCCAGCAGTTTGCTCGCACGACCAACGGCTTCGACATTGCCAAACTTGATCTTAAATTCCGCGACAGTGGCGATATCCTGGACGGAACAATTCAGAGTGGTCAAAAATTTCGCTGGCTGAATCTAGCCGAGGATGAAGCGATTGTGCGGCTGGCAAAAGGGAGAGGGACTGATGCGTAGAGGCAGACCAATATGTCTGCCTTTTTTGTGGGCGCCCCTATGTGTGAGATATTATGAGTGCTCCGGGCAAAATACATCAAAATACTCTTTGATATGCCCTAGCTCTGGATGTTTTTGTTCAGCACGGAGATTGTGAACCCGCTTATAAAATATATATTTTTCGATGATATTCATGGCATGAAGTTTGTTGTAAATTCCTAGAAGAAATTCTCCCTCCTTGGCCAATGCTTTGGCGTGTTCTTTGATGAAATGTTGCTCGAAGTGTTCGATATCATCGATCGATTTGGCTTCAAATTTGGATTCGACGACCGCGAGTATCTCCTCGGCAGTAAAATTTGAATGGATATCTTTGGCAAAGCGGTTCAACAGCACATTGATCTCTTTGCTTTGTTCAAAATTGTAGTCGGCATTTTGCAAGTAGCGATAGAGGCGTGGCTTGGATTTTCGCCAATTATAGAGGGTGTTGATTTGTACCTCAAAATTTTCAGATATTTGTCGATTGCTTAGCATGTTTATGCTCCTTTGTTTTTAATTTTTTTTCATCAATGATAGAGTATGTTGCCGTAGCAAAGGCTACGAGTGTATTTTTGGCGAAGATTTCGATCGTCGTAAACGCGGTACGTTTGGTGCGGTTGACTACTCGAGCCTCCGCGACGAGGTGCTCACCATGTGCGGGCTTGAGATAATTGATCTTGAGCTCGATTGTCACACTGGTAAAACCCTTGTCAAGCTCTGAGATCACGGCATACCATCCGCTATGATCGGCCAGTGTTGCGATTGCTCCGCCATGGACGATCCCGAGATGCTGCGTATGGTGTGGCTGAATCTCAAATGCCAGTTGGGCATACCCATCTCCCAAATCCATCAGTTCGCCGCCAATGTATTCGAGGAAACCAATATCCTTTTGGTCGAGTTCTTTAAACTGCATCGAGTACCTTGATGCCGTCACGCTCAAGTCGTTCAACGGCACGAGCGATGTCTGCTTCAGCCGTTTTGATCACAAAAGCTCCTTTGGGAATGCTGTGTATGACGTAAGTATATTCAATATCAATTCCTTCATCATCCAGGGCGGAGGCAACCCGATGGAAGCAGTCCACTTTGTCAGCAATCTCCACTGCAAATACGCGAGTAATTTTAGCACTGATTTCCTGAGCGTTAAGTTGATTTTTGATGGCCAGAGTATTTTTGAGGATCAGGCGCAAGATACCAAAGTCTCCTGCTTCAACTAATTGCAATGTTCGAATTGACGCATTGCTTTGGGTTAGCATGTGGGTGATCTCTCTGAGTCTTCCTGGACGATTTTCTAAAAAAATAGAAAGCTGCTCGATGGATTTCACGTCACCTTCCTGTTGTCAATTACACGCACAGCTTTTCCTACGCTGCGTTCAATACTGCGAGGTTCGACCAGCTTGACAGAGGCATTGATGTAAAGGTTATTGAGGAGACTGGCTTGGATGCTTTTTTTGATACGCTCCATGTCACCGACACTGTCCATCATAACATCGTCACTAACCTCGACAAGGATTTCGAGTTTATCAAGGTGCCCTTTTTTATCGGCGACGATCTGGTAGTTTAGCGTGACCCCTTCGGTGTTGGCAATGACATGCTCTACTTGAGAAGGGTAGACATTGACTCCGTTGACAATCAGCATGTCATCCGCCCGACCGACAATGCTTTCCATCCGTGCGTGTGTGCGGCCGCATGCGCAAGGCTCTTTGATGATAGAGGTGATGTCACCGGTGCGGTAGCGTATGATTGGCAGTGCCTGCTTGGTCAGGGTGGTGATCACCAGTTCGCCCCGTTC
>CAZCAZ010000088.1:0-6308 GCA_964496735.1 uncultured Nitratifractor sp.
CGGGAGGGGTACCGGGTCGCCGCCGGCGTAGGAGTGAAGACCGCTGAGGTAGTAGTTGACACCGAAATAGGTCATCACCACCGTGCTGATGGCCAGCAGGGAGGCGACGGTGTAGGCGTAGATGGTGTTGAACTTCGGCCAGAAGCGCAGGTGGGCGACGGAGGCGTAGACGAGGATCGAGACAGCCGTCCAGGCCTCTTTGGGATCCCAGCCCCAGTAGCGACCCCAGGATTCGTTGGCCCAGATCCCGCCGAGAAAGTTGCCAATCGTCAAGAGGAACACGCCGATAAGTAGGCTGGTTTCATTGATATAAGTTAACTCTTTGATCGAACGCAAGACGTTGGCCTCTTTGCGTATGCCATAAAAAATAATAAGAAGTAACACGACCAATGCCAGCAAAGCCGAGAGGCCAAGAAAGCCATAAGAGGCAGTGATGATGGCCACGTGAATTGTCAACCAATAAGACTTGAGCACGGGGACGAGATTGGTGATCTGGGGGTCCATGTTGCTCAGCCAAGCCGCACCCAAGAAGATACCACCCATGATGGAGGTCGCCGCCATCGTCAAGGGTGATTTTTTGACAAAGAAAAATCCAGCAAAAACAATCGTCCACGCAATATAAAGCAGCGACTCGTACGATCCCGACCAAGGCGCATGCCCCGAGACATACCAACGCAGAGCCATCCCAAACGTATGCACCAACAACCCGACAGTCAATGCCGCCACCAAGATGCCCATCGAGCGCCGAGGCTGAAAGGCAGGCTTGATAATCATCACTAACGAAAGAATCAGTGTAGCAAAACCGGTCATCATATAGACCAAAATCAACCAAATAAACAGGTTCAGCTTGTTGTACCACGCTTCCCCCTGGAGGCGCGCAGGAGAAGGGAGGATATCCGCGTCATAAAAGCGTTGATACTTCTTGATCATGTCCAGAGCCGTGTCGGCCTTGTCCCAGTCTCCACTCTGGATTGCTTCATTGATATTTTGAAAATAGTTGGAAACGAAAAGTCGCACCATTTCTCCGATCTTGGGCGGGAAGGTCTTGAGTGCCTCGGCGGGGGCAGCCCAGCGGTGTGCGGCGTCTTTTGGCTTGGGGAAGATGCGCAAATAGGAGCCTTGAAAGACTTGATAGAGCACATTAAGCCGCTCATCAACCCTCAGAATCTCTCGATCATATGTGCCCTGCTCTCCCGGTGCTTTGCGAGATGCTGCTTGTACGTCGGAGGCAAAACGGTATTTTCCGTCTTGACTAAACATATCATCATACGATGCAAAGTGTGCTCCCTTGGAAAGGCCGAGTTTTTTGATAATGGCGGGATGGTCGACCCGAATCATACGTACCTTCTGGAAGCGATCAGGACGCGCCATCATCCCTAGCATCATTTGATCAGCACTGAGGCCGTCCCAGCTCTGGGAATGGGTGATCTTGGAGAGGATCTCTCGTGCCTGTGTGTCCATCGGCTTGATCCGACCACCAAAGCCCTGAACAGGCAATTGACCAAATGCTTCTGCATGCTTGAGGTCGATCTTGTGGATCAGGCTGAGATCCACCTCTTCGGCATGCATCGGAGCTGTACCGGCAAGCACAATGGACATGATAAGCGCAGCTGCCGCACCTGTGTTCTTGAGTTTGGCAAGGCGTTTTTTGAGATGTTTGAGCCGTCCGAGCCGTGACACAAAACTCCAAAGAAAACCGATCAGCAGCAGCAAATATCCCGCGTAGGTAGGAAGAGCGCCCGGATCATGATTGACGGAGAGGATCGAGCCTTGCTCGTCTGTGTCATACGAAGATTGGAAGAAACGGTATCCGCGGTAGGAGAGGACGTGATTCATGTAAATATGATACGGAATGGTGGCGTTGCGTTCCAGATCGTTCACTGTAATATACGATTCGTATGATGAGGGCATCATGGACCCGGGGTAACGCGCCAAAACAAAACGATCAAGCTTGACGACAAAAGGCAAAGCGATCACTTTGGCACCATAGCTAAGCTGCATGGCTACTCCACCGACGCTGAGGCTTTTTTCTGTGCCGGCAGTAGATTTAAATCCAGTCAAATCCACCGTTTTGTTTGCACCGTTTGCTGTTATATTCAGGGTGATGAGTTGAGGATCGCGTCCTCCAGGCTTGAGTGCGCCGGTAACAAAACGCTCACCTTTGCGATGGGCAGAGGGCAGGTATCGCTCAAGATCGATCTGTACTGTCTCGTTTCCGTGCGTGAGTGTTTGGCTGAAATGATTGGTTCCCAGTGAAGAGAGGTACATTGGGAAGAAATAGCCCACGCGGTCTTCTCCTTGGCCCAATATGATATTAAGTACCATGTGGTCGCTTACCATCGTGCGGCTCTCCTGACCGTTGCGCAGATGCAATACGCCCTCATAGCCAATGTAGCGAGTCACCAGTGCCCCGACAGCAATCAGAATAAAGGCCAAATGCAGCACCAGCTGTCCCCATTTGTCCCGACGGTACATTTTGTAACGAACGATATTGCTAACGACAGAGAAGACAAACAAAGCCCAGAGCCCTTCAAACCAGTGCGTCTTGTACACCAGCGCTTTGGCGCTCTGGGTACCGTAGTCATTTTCAATAAATGTCGCCACGCCAATCGCAGTCGCCAGCAGCAACATATACATCACAGACGCTTTCATTGAAAAAACAATTTTGCTTATTTTCTTCATCAATCTACCCTTGCCGTGTATCAAATTATGTTATTGTAGTCATAAGCCTATTAGTGGGGCGTAAATTCGTTTTCTGCCTATTCTGATTCAGTTTCACTTCAGCTTGTCCCAGCTTTGATCAATGCTCACCGAGCACTCCAATGCCACATCAAGAGGATAGATCCCCTCCATGATCGCTTGCAATCTCTCGGCCATCACTTCGGCATACTCTTCTGCTGCTTCAAAGATCAGTTCATCATGGATTTGCAGCAGCATGTTTACCTCCAGTTCCCCCGCTTCTATCTGGCGATCAATTGCCAGCATCGAAAGCTTGATCAGGTCGGCCGCGCTGCCCTGAAAGACCGTGTTGACTGATTCGCGCAGGATCGCTGCCTTTTGCATGCCACCGGCATTTTCATAGTCAAAGATCCGCCGACGACCTAGCAACGTCTCAACATAACCATGATTTTTGGCATCGTCTTGAATCTGCTCCAGGTAACGCTTCACGGTCGGAAAGGTGGCAAAGTACGCCTGGATGATCTCCTTGGCCTCTGAGGCACTAATCCCCAGTTCATCGGCCAGTTTACGAGCACCCATGCCGTAAAGCAGGCCGAAGTTGATCGATTTGGCAAAGTTACGCTTGGCAGCAGCTTCGGCTTCCCCAAAAAGCTTGATCGCTGTGGCCATGTGAATATCGTGTCCGCTCTCAAAGGCATCCCGCAAGGCCTGATCTCCCGAGAAATGCGCCAACAGACGCAGCTCGATCTGTGAGTAATCGATCGAAATAAGCCGCTTGCCCTCTCCGGCCACAAAAGCCCGCCGAACGCTGCGGCCAAGCTCCGAACGTACCGGAATATTTTGAAGATTCGGGTCACGAGAACTGAGGCGTCCGGTGGCGGTACCGGTCTGGAGAAAATGGGTATAAATGCGCTGTTCTGGATTTTGCTCAGCCAGTTTCATGAGTGGCTCAACGTACGTGGAGAGCATCTTCTGGTATTCACGGTATTCGAGAATTTTAGGGATGATTGCATGTTCATCTTTGAGTCCATTCAGCACGGCTTCATTGGTACTGTATCCGGTCTTGGTCTTTTTGCCTCCCTTGAGACCGAGCTGCTGAAAAAGGACAACACCGAGCTGCTGAGTCGAGCGGATATTGAACTCTGTCCCAGCCAAACCATAGATATCTCGGGTGAGCGACGAGAGCTTATCGCTCATGCTCTCTCGCAAATGTCTCAGGTGAGCCGTGTCGACCTTGATTCCCTCCCGTTCCATATGAATCAGCACATTAACAAAAGGATACTCTACTTCACGTGCCTCCTCGGTCAACTTGGGGTCAGATAGTGAAAAGACTTTGTGCAGTTTATGGTAAAGCTTGAGCGTCATCCATGCGTCCTCTGCCGCGTAGAAGGTCGCCTCTTCGAGCGGAACATGGGAAAAGTTTTCCCCTTTTTTTACAAGGGACTTGAAGGGTTTCATCGTGTAAGCAAAAAACTTTTTAGCCAACGAATCCAATCCCACCTTGGTGCCTGGATCGAGCAGCCACGCCATAATCATGGTATCGGCATAAGGGGTCATTTCTTCGAGCCCTGCGCTGTAAAGCAAGCCAAAGTCAAACTTGAGATTTTGACCAACAACACGCCCGGTCATCAAGCGACGGATAGCCGAGAGCGCCTCTTTACGGCTCACCTGCTCGCCAACACCAAGGTAATTATGGCTTATGGGGACATAATACGCCTGAGTTTCATCCATCGCAAAGGAAAAGCCCACCATGACGTCGCTCTTCGTGTCGAGTCCCGTGGTTTCAGTGTCAAACGCCACGATTGTCTCCGGCGTCACCTTGGCAAGAACGGCATCGAGTTTTTCGCGACTGTCGAGCATGATTGCTTCAAATGTGGCATCGGGTTCAGGCTGGCTTATTGGGGTTCCCTGAGAAGACCTGGCACTGGAAGCAGCACCAATCCGACGCAAAGCTTGGCGCATCTCGTAATGCGCAAACTCATCCTTGAGTACTGCCAGATATTCCCGATCTTCCATGCGGTATGTTTCCAGATCGCAGGTCGCAAAGACATCGTCACGCAACCGCACCAACTCACGCGATAGAAACGCCATCTCTTTGGACTCAGTCAGGAGCTTCTGGATGCGCGGAGTACCGGCTTCATCGAGATGTGCGTAGATGCTCTCCAGGGTGTGGAATTGATTGACAAGCTTGGACGCGCCCTTCTGTCCTATCCCCTTGACGCCGGGGACGTTATCGGCACTGTCGCCGACAATGGCCTGAAAGTTGATAAAATCGCGTGGATGAACCTCGAACTTTGCCTGACATCCCGCTTCATCAATGTCTTTCTTTTTGATTGCATCCACGATCACTACTTTGTCGTCCTCAATCAGCTGATAGAGGTCTTTGTCGTGCGACACGATCCGCACCTGCATTCCTGCCTCTACCGCACAGCGCGTAATCGTTGCGATGATATCATCTGCTTCAAATCCATCTGCCGAAACATTGGCAAAGCCCATTTGCTCAATCCACTTGATCGCCACGGGCAGCTGCTTGATAAGATCTTCAGGTGGAGGAGGACGGTGGGCTTTGTACTCGGGATACTGCTCGTTACGAAAGGTGGGGCCTTTACTGTCGAGTGCAAAGACGATATAGTCCGTGCTATGATCTTTTTCAAACTGATGGATCATGTTGATAAATCCCGTCAGCAAACCAGTCGGGAAGCCTTCAGCATTACGCAGGGGTGGTAACGCATAGTACGCACGGAAGAAAAAGCCAAACGTGTCGATAATGGTGAGTGTTTTCATGTGCAGCCTTGAGAACGTGACGATTATTTTATCCAAAGAGTCGTTAGAGTCCAATGGGTAAGCTTGCAAGAGATACCTTTGGGCATATAAAATGTACCCTATGCAAGCTCTTGGGCGAGATACTTTCCGGTGTAGCTTCCTGTTTTTTCATATTCTGAGGCTAAAGTCTCTGGCGTGCCAATGGCGACAATCTCTCCACCTTTGTTGCCCCCCTCTGGCCCCATGTCAATGATCCAGTCAGCGTTTTTGATCATATCAAGGTTGTGTTCGATCACCACAACGCTGTTGCCCAGCTCGACCAGGTGATGCAGCACACCCGTCAAGCGATCCACGTCGGAAAAATGCAATCCTGTCGTCGGCTCATCCAGGATGTAAAGGGTATTGCCAGTGTCTTTGCGACTGAGCTCCTTGGAGAGCTTGATCCGCTGAGCTTCCCCGCCTGAGAGCGTCGTAGCATTCTGCCCCAGCGAGATGTAATCCAGCCCCACATCGGTGAGGGTTTTGAGTTTAGCTGCAATGGAAGGAACGGCTTTGAAAAACTCCAAGGCCTCCCCAACGCTCATCGCCAACACATCGGCAATGCTTTTGCCTCGATAGAGCACTTCAAGCGTCTGCTCATTGTAGCGCGTGCCATGGCACGCGTCGCATTCGACGAGTACGTCGGGAAGAAAATGCATTTCGATCTTGATTTGCCCATCGCCCTGGCACTTCTCGCAGCGGCCGCCTTTGACGTTGAAGCTAAAACGCCCTACTTTATAACCGCGCAGCTCCGCCTCTTTGGTCTGAGAAAAAAGCTTACGGATCTCATCCATGATCCCCGTGTAGGTGGCCGGATTGGAGCGCGG
>CAZCAZ010000089.1:0-6289 GCA_964496735.1 uncultured Nitratifractor sp.
AGCGAGGATGACGTGTCCCATGATTGCTTTGGCTTCGATGGGGTTCTCTTCGAGGTATTTGTTGAAGTTTTGGGTGAAGAATTTCTGGACCAGTGGACGAACATACGACGAGCCGAGTTTTCCTTTGGTCTGCCCTTCAAATTGAGGCTCCGGTACTCGGACAGAGATGACAGCAACCAGCCCTTCGCGGGCATCGTCTCCTGTGATCTTGGTGTTCTTTTCTTTGGCGTTGGCATTTTTGGAAATGTAGCTTGAGAGTGAGCGGGTCAGGCCGGCACGGAAACCGGCCTCATGACTACCGCCATCGGGGGTCTTGATGTTGTTGACAAAAGTGACGACCTTGTCGCTGTCGGCATCGCAATACATGATGGCGATGTCCATTTCGATATCATCGGCCGCTCCCTGGAAGAATTGCGCCTCAGAGAGTGGCTCACGGTTGTTGAGGTCTTCGACAAATTGCTTAAGTCCCCCCTCGAAGTGAAAGGTCTCTTTGGTGTCGTCTCGCTCGTCGTAAAATTCGATTTTGATCTGAGGGTTGAGATAGGCCAGCTCTTTGAACCGTTTGGTGAGAATCTCTTTTTTGAAGACAACGCCTTCTTTGAAGATTGTTGGGTCAGGCCAAAACTCGATCAACGTACCTTTTTTACGGCTCTTTCCTGTGACTTCAAGTGGTGCGGTTGGGATACCCTGCTCAAAAGATTGCTGGTGAATCGCTTTGTCACGCATGATGGTCAAGTCAAGACGCGACGAGAGGGCGTTGACGACAGAGACGCCGACCCCATGGAGTCCTCCAGAGACTTTGTAGGTGTCCTTGTCAAACTTTCCTCCGGCGTGAAGCACTGTCAGGACGACGGTGGCTGCCGAGATTTTTTCGGTGGGGTGTTCGGCGACGGGGATTCCGCGGCCGTTGTCTTCGACGATGGCGGAGCCTGCTTTGGTCAAGGTGACTTTGATGGTGTCACAGTAGCCGGCCATTGCTTCGTCGATGGAGTTGTCGACTACTTCATATACGAGGTGGTGGAGCCCTTTGTCTGAGGTGTCACCGATGTACATCCCGGGGCGTTTACGTACCGCCTCGAGACCTTTGAGAACTTTGATGTTACTAGCGCCATATTCAGCCATGTGCTTACTCCGTGATTTTCTAAAATGGGTATTATTTTATCGAAAATGGGCTTAGAGCTGTGTTCCTGGCTGTAATTTTCGGTTGGGGGCAATGACCACATCGTGCGGATTTTCAAACAATCCCGCACGGTAAGCCTCGATCCCATAGCGACCGATCATGGCGGCGTTGTCGGCGCAGTACTCCAGTGGGGCGACGTGGAGAGTTTTCCCGTATTGATCGCATAATGCTTGGTAAGCATCACGCAGATAGAGGTTGGCGCTTGCTCCTCCGACGATAGCAAAATCATGGATAGGCTCGGAAGCAAAAAGCTTTTTGGATTTTTGGATGAGATGGCCTCGAACCGCCTTTTGAAATGAGGCGGCAAGGTCACATTTGTCTTGCTGAGTCATGGCTTCATGGCCGCCAAGCTTCTCAATGACGAGCCGTACCGCATTTTTGAGTCCTGAGAGCGAAAAGGCGATCAAGGGGGAGTTGCGCAAGGGGATTGGGAGGTCGAAGCGCTCTTCGTCCCCTTGACGCGCTAGCTGTTCGATGATGGGCCCGCCAGGGTAGCCTAGCCCCATCATCTTGGCTGTTTTGTCAAAACTCTCTCCCACGCTGTCATCCATGCTGGTGGCCAAAATCTCCATATCGTCTAGGGCACGCACGCGCAAGATCATCGTGTGTCCACCGGAGATCAGCAATACCAGCAGTGGCAAGCGGGTAGGCCGGTCGATAAAGAGGGAAAAGATGTGCCCCTTGAGATGGTGCACCGGGATGAGGGGGAGCTTTTGAAAGATAGCCAATGTCTTGGCCATCATGAGGCCTTCATTGAGCGTGACGGCCAGTCCGGGCTGGGTGGTGATGGCGATGGCTTTGAGCTCCTTTAGGTAGGGCTTGGCGCCCTCCAATAGGCGAGGCAGTGCGGTCGCATGGAGACGGCTGGCCAATTCTGGTACGACACCACCATACACCGAGTGTTCAAGCTCCTGAGAGATCTTGCTGTGATGAAGAAGCTGATGGTCGGCGATGCGGGTGATCGCCAGAGCGCTGTCGTCGCAGCTGGACTCAATACTAAGGATCATGTCATACCTTTTTGGAGCGCGTAGGGTGGGCAATCGCCCACCTTGTTTTGATGACGGACAACGTCAAGATGCGGTAGCAACCGCACCCTACAGTTGGGCAACATACTTTCGCACCTCAGCATCAATCGCCACAATCTCTTCTATACTTCGGGCATGGATGTTTTCAAATTTTTTGTAGGCATCCAGCACCTTATCTGCCATCCCAAAGAACGTGCATTCGCCTCGACTGAATGACGCGATTGCGATTTCGTTGGCGGCGTTGATCACGACACCGAGATGGCTGTTGTTTAGCAAATGATCCTTGATCTGCCACATGGGGTATTTTTCGGGAGTGATGGGGAGAAATTCGAGGGCACCGATCTCCAGCAAATCCACCGGCGGCAGGATGGACTCTTCTATTTTCTCCCTCAGGGCAAAAGCGATTGGCAGTTTCATGTCTACCCCGGCAAAATGCGCTGTCGTGGAGCCGTCTTGAAACTCGACCAATGCATGGATGATGGATTTTTTTTCGATCATGGCATCAATATTTGTCGTCCCAAAGAGCCATTTGGCTTCGAGCAGCTCGAAGAGTTTGTTGGTCATGGTGGCGCTGTCGATCGTGATTTTGTTGCCCATGGACCAATTGGGATGTTTGAGGGCGTCGGAGAATGTAGCGTTTTGGATCTTGTCCACCTCCCAATCGCGAAATGCTCCCCCGGATGCGGTGATGTAGAGCTTGGAGAGTGGTCGGTCGTTCATGAGATACCAAAGGCCAAAATGTTCGCTGTCGATGGGGAAGATACGGCTCATGTCGATGAATTCGCCGCCGACGACGAGGGATTCCTTGTTGGCGAGGGCAACACGACGTCCCAGTTGGATGGCTTTGAGGGTCGGTGCCAGCCCGGCGTAGCCGACCAAGGCATTGACCACCAAAGGGCTGCTGCTGCGCTCGAGGAGTTCAAGGATGCCGGCTTCACCGCAGAGGACGTCAGGGTGGTTGACTCGTGCCTTGTCGGCTTCGTCAGCGATGGCGACGTATTTGGGGTGATGTGTGGCGATTTGCGCATTGAGCAGGTCGATGTTGCGGCCAGCGACCAAGGCTTCGATCTCGATGCCGTAACGTTGGGCGACGATGAGGGTGTTGACGCCGATGGAGCCGGTAGAGCCGAGCAGAACAAGGGCTTGATTCATCTCAGACCCCCATCACGTGCAGCAGCACATACAGCGAAATGGATCCAAAGAGATAGCCGTCTATGCGGTCGAGCACGCCTCCGTGACCGGGGAGGATAGTGCCACTGTCCTTGATACCGGCCTCGCGTTTGAGGTAGCTCTCAAACAGGTCACCAAATACAGAAAATTTTGCGGTGACGATGGAGGCGACTAGTGCCACCCAGAATCCTATATCCATGGTATTTGTTGCCCAGATGATCCCACCGATCGTCCCGGCCAGTACGCCGCCGACCACCCCTTCGAGGGTTTTGTTGGGCGAAGTGGGAGAAAAAGGTGTTTTGCCAATCGCCCGTCCGGTATAGTAGGCCCCCACGTCGGTCAGAGCCACGATGAGCAGCAGCCAGCCCAGTGATGCCATGCCGTATGCGTCATAGAGCGCCCACAAGAAGAGCATCCCCAGTGTCGGGTAGAGCAGGGGAAGCAGAGTGCGGGTGTCGGCTGTGCGCCGATAGGCCAGCCAGCCAGCCCAAACCAACAGGACCAGCGCGAGCAGTTCAATCGGATGAGGGTAGAGCCCACTGATCAGCCACAGGGCAGCCCCATAGAGATAGGGCGCAGTCTCTCCGATTCGAAACAGTGGCAATACTTCACTGAGTGCCACGGCATAAATAGCTCCCAAAAAGAGCCAAGTGATAAACGAGACATCCAGCCAAGCGATGATGGCAATGACGGCGAGCATGATTGCAGCGGTTCGGATGCGAGCGGTGTGTTCGGAGGGTTGGGACATGGGGTATCCTTGGTTACGGGTTTGTTTGGGATTATAGCCAGTATCATGTTAGAAGGAGACGCGTAGGGTGGGCAATTGCCCACCAAAATCGCTTGCGATTTGTTATGGGGCGGGAAGGAAGAAAACTTTTCTGGAGGTTTGGGTTTTGGAAGGTGGGCTGTTGCCTACCCTGCGCGAAAAAGGCTTGGCTTATGTTCGGATCTCTACCCCTTCTTTTCGTACACGGATTGTCTGGTATTTGTCGTATTCGACGTGGGAGCCCTCTTGGATCTTGACAAATTTTCGCTTGGTGTAGTCGACGTCGTAGTCCCCGGCTTGTTTGAGGGAAAAATCGACACAAAGCTTGGCCGCAGACTGGATGACACTTTCGGGTAGGTTTTGCTTGTCGGTGCGGATGATGACATGACTGGAGGGGATGCCGCGTACGTGCATCCAGAGGTCATTGGCTTTGGCGATTTTGAGTAGATGTTGGTTTTCGACGCTGTTGCGGCCTACCATGACTTTGAAATCCTCGATCCAGAAGAGCTCTCCTTCTCTGAGGCGCTCTTTTTTGCGCTGGGCTTTGGCGCGTTTGGGGACGAGCAGTTCGAGCTCTCGGACATCGGTGGCGTTCTCGATGGCATGGAGAATATTTTCATAAAAGGCTTTTTTGCTCTCGAGGTTTTCGTACTCGATGTGGACGTTTCGGGCTTTGGCTTTGGCGCGTTTGGCGAGGTTGAAATAGTGCTCACTCATGCGGTTGACTACGGTGTGTTTCGGTAGAGGGATCGTGACGGGGTTTCCTTCGAAATCTACGGCCTCCAGTTGGGTGTCGTATGGCCGAATTTTGTAGAGATTGGCCAGGATAATGTTGGCAGTGTTGTGGTGCTTGCTTGCTTCGTCCTTGAGGGATTGTGGATCCGAGAGTTTGGCAAGGAGTTGTGTAAATTTCTTGATCTGTTTTCGGGTAGCAGAGGCTTTGTTTTGTTGGGATTGCTTGCGTTTTTCTGTGTGACGTTTGCGGTAGTTGCCTGCAAGAAAAGCCTCGAGGTCACAGGGGGAGCTCTCGGAAGCAGAAGGTGACTGGGTGTGCACTCTTGGCGGGAGGGCTTCGAGCGTGCTGCCAGGACGCACCACCCGAAAAGAACTCTCCGCATCGATATGGCGTAGGGCTTCGATGATGATCCCTTCATCGTCGAGAAGGATGGCGTTGGTGTTTTTGCCGGTAAATTCAAACTGAAGGGCGATTTGCTGGTCTTTGTAGCTGCTTTTGGGGGCAAGGATCAGGCGGAGGATTCGGTCACCATCGACGACATATGCATCGATGATGCGGGCATTGGATACCAAAGTGTGCAACAGGGTATCAAAAGGGGCGCTGTATCCCTGCAATGGCCGTTGGGACGGGGCAGCATAGACCATACTGTGCCCACGGGTCATATCGAAAAAGTAGCTCAGAGGGGTCAGACCCGCAAACGATTCATCCCTTCGGGACAAATCATTTGAGGTCAGACCCCTGGTGGCCAACTCGATGACGTTGTCCTCGATGCGCCGGGCGCGGGTAATGAAATCGAAGGTTTTGAGATGATCGGCCAGGGCTTGAAGTTGATAGAGTTTCATGGGAAGGATTATAGCCCAACTTCGCTATAATACGCGCAATTTCATCCAAGGACAGAGCCATGGGACAGACCATAACTGAGAAGATTTTTTCCGAACACGCCGGGCGGGAAGTGCATGCCGGGGAGATTGTACGTGTGCCGATTGATATGACGATCGGCAACGACATCACTACACCGATTTCGATCCGAGCATTTGAAGAGAGCGGTGCCGAAAAACTGGCCAATCCGGACGGCTTTGCGATCGTGATGGATCACTATATCCCGGCCAAGGATATCGCCAGCGCCAATCAGGCCAAGATCAGTCGCGAGTTTGCCTACAAGCATGACCTCAAGTACTTTTTTGATGAAAAAGACATGGGGATCGAGCATGCGCTGCTGCCTGAGAAGGGGCTCGTGATCCCGGGTGATGTGATCATCGGAGCCGACAGCCACACCTGTACGCATGGAGCACTGGGGGCGTTTGCGACGGGGATGGGGAGCACCGATATCTCCTTTGCGATCATCACAGGCGGCAACTGGTTTAAGGTCCCCGAATCGATCAAAGTCGAGCTCGTCGGCACACCAGGCAAGC
>CAZCAZ010000090.1:0-6217 GCA_964496735.1 uncultured Nitratifractor sp.
TTGAGAGCGTTTCATCGATCCGCTCGGGATCACAAACGACTGTGCGACAAAAAAGATCAAACTCAGGACGATAATAATCGTCCCCGTCCAACTGCCGGCAAAACGGGACAAACCTCTAAGAAGCTTTTTCATCAATTGTTTCTCGCTTTCGCTGCTTTGAGCGTGTTTTCCATCAGCATGGCGATGGTCATGGGGCCGACACCGCCGGGGACGGGGGTGATGTGGCTGCATCGGGGAGCGACGGCATCAAAATCGACGTCACCGACCAGTTTGCCGTTGTCAAGTTTGTTGATCCCAATGTCGATGACGACGGCACCCTCTTTGATCATATCAGCTTTGATGAGGCCGGGAACGCCCACACCGACGATGATGATGTCCGCCTCGCGGGTATGCGCGGCCAAATCTTTCGTATAGATATGGGTCACAGTCACGGTCGCATCGGCGTTGAGGAGCAGGGACGCCATCGGCTTGCCGACGATGTTGCTCGCACCCACGATACAGACATCTTTGCCCTTGAGGTCGATGTCATAATGATCAAACATCCGCATCACACCAAGCGGCGTACAGGGAGCAAAGGCATCGAGCTTGGTCACGACCCGACCGACATTGTAAGGATGAAACCCATCCACATCCTTGGCAGGATCGATCACCTCAAGGATCGCATCCGTGTCGATATGGGGCGGCAACGGAAGCTGTACCAGTATTCCATCAATCCGAGGATTGGCGTTCATCATCTCGATCGTACCCATGATCTCATCTTGACTGATCGTATCAGGCATTTCGTGGACAATGGAGTAAAAACCCACTTCCTTGCATGCTTTGGCTTTCATTTTGACATAGGCCTGACTTGCCGGGTCGTTGCCGACCAGCACAACTGCCAGGCCAGGGACAATGTCCTGCTCGAGATTTAGAGCTTTTACTTCCTCGGCCACGCGCGCACGCGTCGCCTCTGCTAGGCTTTTTCCGTCGATTAGTTGCATGGATTCTTCTTTGTGTACAGGTTGCTTGTGACAGGTAGCCTGCGATAAGATTTTGGTATTATATCGAAAATAGTTTATTGCCGCATCAAGCACGTGCCTCAAGCTCTAAAAGAGTGAGGTATTTGCCTGATGCGGCAATGGCGAGGATAGCACGTGCACAAACAAATCATTTTTTTGGGAATGCTCTTGACCTTGGGCATGGCCAGTGAAGATTTTATTACCGATTTTGAATACGGCCAGATGCTCTATCGTGACCCCCGTGGTGCCAGCTGTGCCGCCTGTCATGGCGAAACCGGTTCGGGCGCATTGATCGGGGAGTATACGGATAAGCGCGGGCGCATCGTTCGCCTCAACGGACCAGATATACGCAATGCCAGCCTCCAGAAGATTCGTGAAAGCGTGCACAAAAATGCCGGGGTTATGCCACGCTACTTTCTAACTGAGGAAGAGATTCAAACCATCCATGCCTACCTCCAGCAAGTCAACCGACACAAAACGATTCGTATAGCAGCGTTGTTTGATCGATCCATTGATGACAACCAAACGGAGCGCAGTACCCATGATCACAACCAAAGTTCCATTCTGCACGCACCATCTGAGTCATCACCCACTCCAGAGGCCAACACAACAGAGCCCATCAAATCAGCTGAATGAATTCGTCCATGCTGATTGGCTTATAAAAAAGATATCCCTGGAACGTCTTGCAGCCCGTCCCTCGAAAATAATCAAGTGTCTCTTGGCGGTCAATGCCCTCAGCCAGGACTTTGAATCCAAATTTGCGGCTGATCTCTATAACCGATTCCACTATCAGGCGATCTTCTTCGCTCCGGTCTGCATCCTTGACAAACGAACGATCGATCTTGATGATATCTACCGGCAGTTTTTTAAGGTAGGTCAAGGATGAATACCCTGTACCAAAATCATCGATTGAAAAACCAAATCCAAGCCGCTTGAGCTCGTGAATGCGTCGGATGGCGTCTTCAATATTTCCCATAAGGCCACTCTCAGTGATTTCGATATTGACCCAGAGGGGATTAATCCGATAACGATGAACAATGGTAACAAATTTTTCAATAAAATTTGGCTGGAGAAAGTGAACGCTACTGACGTTTACGGCGATGTAATTGAGTGGAAACTCAATCAGGCTGCTTGCCATCGTATGCATGTCCTTGAACACCTGCTCAAATATCCACTCCTCTAGACGAATAATCGCACCCGACTCTTCTGCAATGGGGATAAAATGTGCTGGTGATATTGATCCTTTTTGTGGATGATTCCAGCGCACCAATGCTTCAGCACCTGTCAAAATACCCGTGTGGATATCCTGTTGAGGTTGATAGTATACCGTCAGCTCATTGTTGCGGATTGCACGATAAATATCGTTGGCGATTTGCATATCATTCAAGATAGATTTATCGCGCTCTTTTTCATAAAATCGGATCGATCCACGTGTAGTATTTTTGGCACTAAACATAGTGCTTTCAGCATACTTCAATATATCAAGGGGCGTATCAGTGTTGGTATCAAACAGCGCGACACCTACTGTAAAATTTATATGATAATCCGCATCACCAACCATTACAACCTTCTCAAAAGCCTTGCGTAGCGTGTTGACAAACTCTATCACCTCTTCTTGGCTTTTCTCTCGCCCCTCTGTGAGCACAGGAAGCAAGATCGCAAACGTATCTGCACCGATACGGGAAACGGTGCCACGATTTGCTGTAATCTGCTCAAGCTGTGTTGCTATTTTTTGGAGGATGCGGTCTCCTGCCTTTTGTCCGTATGCGCGATTGATGTTGTTAAAATGGTCAATGTCCAAAAACAGCAGTCCGCCAAATATGCCCGTGTGGAGTTTGAGGTCAATGGCGACCTTGAGGCGCTGAAGGAGCAGTGTACGGTTAGGAAGATCGGTCAATATATCATAATGCATAACTCTCTTTAGCGCATCTTTGGCCTGGACTTCGCCTGTGGCGTCTTTTAAGATCGTGATGCCCCCAACCACCGCACCGTCCCCATCATGTACTGGAGCCGAAGAGAGCGTGAGATGAAATGTTTGGTCACCAAACGTTGCCGAAATTGGTGCCTCTATTGACTGCTCACCCAAGTCCATCAATATGCGCTTGTGCATCTCCAGGACGGTTGCATCCGGCCACAAATGCTCCAACCGCATTCCCGACAACCCCCCTTTGCTTTCACCTGTCGCCATTTTAACAAAGTGCGCATTGGCATCATGAATCATAAGCTGATCATCAAAATGAAAGATCCCAACCGGTGCTTGTTTGAATAAGGCAAAAAACTGATTTTGCAATCGTCTAAAGGAGTGCTTTGTTGAAAAATTTTCCTGATACGCCTCGAGGGCTTTGTTGATAATACCGCCATAGTAATAAGCGGTCAACACAGCAATAAGCATAAGCGCCAATCCAAAGAATGCAATCGTCTGATGTTGCGAATCTTGCAGCAAAAACAGGCGGACTATCATCGGAAAAAGTACGACAGATATATACAGCAAAAGCAGCCACTTTTTCGATGCAAGCACCCCAAGCGACGTCCATCCAATTGTGCCGAGCAGAAGCAACATAATGACCTGATGGACAGCACTGGTGGCAGGAAAAATAATAAAGGCCGCTGATCCCCAGACAACACCGCTAACAAAAACATCGGTTGCAAAACGGTTAAACCACATCCGACTCAGCATGACTTGCTTGGTCTCGGAGGCATTTCTAAAAAGTCGATAATGATACAGACGGTAAAATACGATGAGTATGTTGAGTACCATCCAGACGCCAATAAAATAAATCTCCACTTCGTTGTAAACCAAAACCGAAAGAAGGAGTGCTCCCAGCAGCTGACCCAAAAGCATGTAGGGGAGAAACATATAAAAAATACTTAGTTTGTCGTAGATAAGTTGTCTTTCTTGCTGGGCAAGCCCCGTAACATCTTGCGCGGATTCCTCCATCGTATCTCCCCTTTGTGATCGAAATATTTCAATTGCTTAGTATTATACTTAGATTTGTCTTTATAATGTCTCTATTGTGCACAAAAATATGGGGCACACAATGCGCCTCTGGGCTTTAGTGAAAACTTGATAAAATAAATAAAAATTTAATCAGGAGAGACTCCATGGAAGCCTTCTTAGCTCAGACCAAGGCAGCCAGCACAAGCATGGCAACCCTTGATGGACAACGCAAACGGCAGATCCTAATATCCATGGCCGATGCCTTAGAATTACATATCGGCGAGATACTGGATGCCAACGCTCAGGATATGACCTATGCCCAAGCGCACCACATCTCAGCTGCATTGCAGGATCGCTTGATGCTCAATTCTGATCGCATCGTCGCCATGGCACAGTCTCTCCGCGAAATCGCCGCCCTGCGTGAGCCGGTCGGACGGGTACTGGATGGCTGGATCACTGATGCCGGCTTTAAAGTAGAAAAAACCAGCGTCCCCATCGGGGTCATCGCTGTCATCTATGAGTCCCGACCCAACGTCACAGCTGATGTAGGCGCCTTGTGCTTCAAAAGTGGCAACGTTGCCATCCTCAAGGGGGGCAAAGAGGCTGAACACTCCAATCAAATCATTGCCAAAATCCTCCAAGATGTCCTTGAGGCTCACGATTTGCCTCGCGAAGCCATCGCGTTGCTGCCCGACAGCTCCCGAGAGGGAGTCTCTAAGCTCATCAAGCAGGATGCTTATGTTGATCTGATTATCCCACGCGGCGGTGAAGCCCTTATTCGCTACGTTTCCCAGCATGCCACTGTGCCGGTGGTCAAACACGACAAGGGACTCTGCCACACCTTCATCGATCGAGATGCCGATACCGACAAAGCCATCGCCGTCAGCCTCAACGCCAAAACCCGCCGCCCCGGTATCTGCGGCGCGATGGAGACCCTACTGGTCGATGAAGCCATCGCCGCCGAGATCCTCCCCCTGCTCAAGGAAGCCTTCGATGCCAAAAAAACTGAACTGCGCGGATGCGAAGCCACCCGGAAGATCATCGACGTCTTCCCGGCCACCGAGGAGGACTGGGACACCGAATACCTCGACAACATCCTCTCGATCAAAGTGGTCTCCGGGGTCGAGGAAGCGACCGAGCATATCGCCCGCCACGGATCGGGACACTCCGATGCGATCCTGACCGAGAATGTCACCACCGCCGAAACGTTCCTCAACACCGTCGATTCGGCCTGCGCCTATCTCAATGCCAGCACCCAGTTCACCGACGGCGGACAATTCGGCTTCGGTGCCGAGGTGGGCATCTCGACCAACAAACTCCACGCCCGGGGCCCCATGGGGATCGATGAGCTCACGACGTACAAATACAAGATCTACGGACACGGGGAGACGCGGCCGTAAGGCAGCAACGTAGCCTGGTGTATCATCAAAAGAGACTGTATGCCCCATCATGAGCTCAAATGTTCCGCGCGCGGTTCGCGCGATGATTGAGTACGCTTATACCTGCTTGGGCTTGGGAGTATGCAAGGTTTAGTGGAGTGATTTGGCTTTGTGTGGGCTTGGTTGTTTTGGGGAGTTTTGGGTTTGGATATATAATTTTAACACATGGAATTAAAAATGAAAAATAGATATTCTTATTTTTTTAACGTTCATTTATTGTGAGTCAAATGATGTAAATAGACAATGACCAATAATTGCAGGAAGCACAAATATGATTAGAGTAATTAAAAAATCATAAATATCCTCAGACACACCAAGCGTAATACTTGCCAAAATTATAAGAGTGTAGAATACAATATCCCATAAGATAGGTTTTTTCTTTACTGTTATTTTACTATGGCAATATTTACACACAAAAATCTCTGATTTATCAATTATTTTTGTTTTAAAACAATAATCAGATATAGGTAATATTTTTTTGCAATGGGGGCATGATTTTCTTATTTTTAACATTTATTTGTAATCCTTGTAATTATATTTTTTAGATTATTTTACATCTCCCTGCTGCAAAATCAGAGCCAAAAGTTTGTCACTTATTCTAAAATCAGAAGCATTTAATTTTCTGATAATCTTAAGTGTCTCCTCTTGGCTCAATCGTTTCTCAACATATAAAAATTGTAAAATCCCAACCAAACCAATAATCTCAATGCCCTGTTTTTGAGCAAATTTACGACCTTTTTTTTCATCTATAATTAGGGGTAATTTTTTTTCAATGGCTAAGGCGATGGAGGCTGATTCTCCTGCATCTAAGAGATAGTTTATCTCTTTAAAGAGACTCAAAC
>CAZCAZ010000091.1:0-5917 GCA_964496735.1 uncultured Nitratifractor sp.
AACAAACAAGGAATACTATGTTCAGCATTTCCCGTGATTTTGCTCCGCCGTTGCGGATGATCGAGCCGTTCTTCAAGATCGGGTCTGTTTTTTATGCTCTTGGGATTTTATTTTTACTTTTTCTCAGTCCGACCAGTGGGCATGTTGATTTGATCACCGTCGGCTGGGTGCATTGGTTTCTGCTCGGTTTTGTGATGATGATCATCTTCGGAGCGATGGCGCAGCTGATTCCTGTGGTGGTGGAAATCGGGCATTTTTCGGTCGATTTGTACTACATCGTCTGGCCGTCACTTCTGATCGGTACGTTGACGATGGTGGCAGGGTTTTGGTGGATGCCTGACCTCTTGGCGTATGGTGGTCTGCTGGTACTGGTGGCGATGGTGACGTTCTTGTTTGAGACGTTCATGACCCTGAAAAAGGCCGAACGCATCACCCTCTCAGTCAAGAGTATCCTTTGGGCCAATATCTTCCTCACTGTCGCGATTGTCATTGGGTTTTTGATGGCGTTGGCGATTGGCGAAGGGGTCGTGCTCGATGTCTCCAAATGGCTCGGTGCGCATGCCATGCTCGTTCTGGGCGGATTTGTGACCTTGACGATCATGGGACTCTCCCTGATCCTGCTGCCGATGTTTGGTCTCTCGCATGGCTTTGATGAGGCGCCAATTGAGCGGGCGTTTGTGCTGATGGTGGGTGCCGTGATCGGTTACGTAGTCGGTACAGCGATCGGCTGGAACTGGGTGCGTTGGCTTGCACTGGCGGTGTCGTTTGTATCGGTGGGATTTTATGGCTACATGATCTGGGTCATCTACAAGACCCGCGCCCGCAAGGCGCATGACATCTACGCCAAAACAATGTACGTCGGCTACGGGTCGCTGGCGATGGCCTTGTTACTGGGGATCGTGACGCTGTTTAGTTCGAGTGAACAGATTTTGCTTGCTGCTGCGTGGTTTCTCGTGCTGGGCTTTTTCAGCTACCTGATCAACGGTCATTTGTATAAAATTGTCCCTTTTTTGGTCTGGTTTGAGCGCTACAGCCCATTGGTAGGCAAGCAAAAAGTCCCCATGTTGGGCGACATGCTCCCCGAGCGCAGAGCGACGTGGCAGTTTTGGTTTACGACGGCAGGGTTGGTCATCGGCGGACTGGGGCTGCTTTTTGGGAGTGAAAGCCTCTTTCATGGTGGCGTGACGCTCATGACAGTCGGTGCAGGATTTATGCTCAGCAGTGTCATGTATATGTTGAGTTTTGGCAAAGAATTAGATACAAAAAGGACTGAAGATGTGTGAAGCAACCAAAGAGCAAGTGTTTGACTCGATCAGCACCGTCATTGACCCCGAAGTGGGATTCAATATGGTTGAATTGGGGCTGATTTATGGTGTAGATATTGACGAGGCGTGTAACGCTCATGTCACGATGACCCTTTCGACCCGTGCCTGCCCTATGCATCAGATGCTTGAGCAATGGGTACGTGAAGCCGCTGCGCGTACCGAAGGGATCACGGATGCGACCGTAGAAGTGGTCTGGGAGCCCGTTTGGAACCCCACCATGGCCGCAGACAATGTCAAGCAGGCTCTTGGAGCGATGTAGATGCGTGGAGCCCTTCGTCATATCTACGGAAATGGCATCGTATTTTTTTACTACCTCAAATGGCCATTTCTCCTCGGCTATCCTGCGCTGATCTATGGAGCGGATTATCCTCGCCACTGGTCGATGGATGTGATCTGGCTCTACTGTCTGGCGTTGGTGATCAAAGATTTTGTTTATCTGGTGATCCTCAAGAAACGCTACGGGGAATCATCAGACGACTGATATGACCCTGTGCGCAAGCACTGCGATGGCTTTTTGTGGATTTGCCTAACATCTCCTTCACGATTTTATGCTACAATCGTCTAATACATCCCATCACCAAGGAAGCCAGAATGTTTGGATTGTTTGACAAAAATGATGCCCAAGACGCCAAGATACTTTTCGGCTCATCTGAGGAAGAGCGTGAAGCCAAAATAGAGATAAAAAACCCTTTTACCGGCAAAGTTGTCAGTACCTATCCGCTCTGCGACGCGCACGACGCCAAGCGGGCACTGGACGTGGCCAAACATGCGGCACATTTGGCTGCCAAGTCCCCCCTCCATCAGCGGATCGCATGGCTGGAGGATGTGGCAGATAAGCTGCAAGAGTATGAAGAGGATTTCGCTCAGTTGATCGTCGATGAGGTGGGCAAGCCATTGCAGTTTGCTCGGGTCGAAGTGCAACGCTGTGTCGAGACGATCAACCTGACCGCCAAGGAACTTATCGGTCTGCATGGTGAAACGATCCCAACCGACGCCATGCCCAGTGGACGAAAGTCCACAGCGTATTATCAGCGGATACCGTTGGGGGTGGTCGTGGCGATCACGCCATTCAATTTCCCCCTCAACCTCGTAGCGCACAAGATAGCCCCGGCATTGGGTGCGGGAAACGCCGTCGTCCTTAAGCCCACCCCCGAAGCCCCACGGACAGCCTACCGACTGGCCAAGTTGTTTGTCGACAGTGAGTATGCGGTAGCGGATGCTCTGAGCGTGGTATACGGTGATGCCGATGTGGGCTCGGCGTTGGTGGCCAGTCCGATCCCTCAAGCGGTGAGCTTTACGGGCTCAGTGGGGGTAGGCAAGATCATTACCCGCAGCGCAGGGATCAAAAAAGTCACCCTGGAACTCGGCGGCAATGCGGCGACCTTTGTGGACAAAGATGCCGATCTGGAAGATGCGGCCAAAAAGTGTGCTTTTGGAGCCTTCTACAATAGCGGTCAAGTGTGCATTTCATTGCAACGCATCTATGTCCACGAAGATGTGTATGAACGCTTCAGTGAATTGATGGCGGCAGAGACGGCCACGTTTCAAGTCGGGGACCCATACAAAGAAGAGACGTTTATGGGGCCGCTGATCAACGATGATGCACGTCATCGTGCCCGCAGCTGGGTGGCCAGTGCTCGGGATGAAGGGGCAGTTTCTGCTGCAGGCGGTGACGAGATAAATGGAATCTTCCCTCCGACAGTGATGACTCAAGTGACGGATGAGATGAAAATCGTCTGCGAAGAGGTCTTTGCGCCGATTGTAAGCCTCGTGAGTGTGCCGGACTATGCGACCGCCATCGCCAAGATCAATGCATCACCCTACGGCCTGCAATACAGCATTTTTACCGACTCACTCTCTACAACGCAACGGTTTATTGCGGATGCTCAAGCCGGTGGTGTAGTGATCAATGATATTCCCACGGTACGTTTTGATATTCAGCCCTACGGTGGAAGCAAACTCTCGGGTATCGGACGCGAAGGACCCAAGTATGCGCTGGAGGAGTACACGCAGATCCAGTCGGTTGTGATCTTCTAGGACGCAGGGAGAAAGGAGCGATCATGAACTATATGTTTCAAGCGGGTTTTTTGGGGACGAAAGCACCTTTTTTTATGGATTTTGTAATGCTGATTGTGGCCTTGCTTCCATTGTTGATCGGGTTGGGGATTGTGATGGCTCGCCGAGATGCTTGGCGCGTACATCGAGCCTACCAATGGATCATTTTTGTGATCTCGGTTGTTGTGGTCGGCTGGTTTGAATACGGCGTGCGTGTTGGGGGCGGTTTTCACAGTTTTGTCGAGAACAGTACTCTGCCCAAGATGCTGCTGTGGGGGGTGCTGATCTTCCATATCGTTGTCTCAACCCTGACGATCATTTGGTGGGTGCGCACCTTGGTCGCAGCGGAGCGAGCGTACCATGCCAACAACCTCCCCGGCGGTCATACCCTGCCGCACCGTCGGCAGGGGTGGTGGACAGCTGTGGGGATCTTTTTGACCTCGTTGTCGGGAATTTGGGTCTATTTGTTGCTTTTTGTGTTTGGTATCAATGACGTACAATAAAAGGATAATGATGAAAAAAATTCTATGGATAGTGGTGATGCTCGCGAGTGTTGCGGAGGCCAAATGCGATGCCCATGCCCAAAAACTGGCTTCGGTGTATGCACAAATCTCAAGCTGCAAAAACAATCATATCATCTGGAAAGATGGGACAAAAATGCTCTACGATGACGGCAAGCATAAAACGCAAGATAAAATCCTCAAACACGCAGACATCGAAGATATGTTTGCTCATTCCTATCAGCATGAACGTTATAAAAATCCACGCCATGACCCAGGCCGATACCGCAATGAAAAATTCTTTCGCAAGATGTATGGAAACTCGGCTGCTTCGGTACGCAAACACCTGACGACGATCGACTGGTTTGGACGCAAGGTGCGAGTGACGACGGTCAATGGCGTCCATCGTCACTTGCGAGCTGTTGCTCATGACCTCAAAGCTCTCCTCAAAAAACACCCCCGCTACAAACGATACCTTGTCCCCATCGGCGGGACATTCAAGTGGCGCGTGATCGCAGGCACCAAGCGTTTGAGTGTGCACAGCTTCGGCGCAGCGATTGATATTAATGTCAAGTACTCGGCTTACTGGCGATGGAGCAAAAAAGGTACCTATCAAAATCAGATTCCGATCCCTATCGTCAAAGTTTTTGAGCGAAACGGCTTCATCTGGGGTGGCAAATGGAAGCACTTTGATACGATGCATTTCGAGTACCGGCCAGAGCTGTTGCGGTGAGAGTCGCCATCTCTGCCTGCTTGATAGGCAAACATTGCCGCTACGATGGCAGAGACAACCATGACCATGACCTTCTGAGTAAACTGGAAGGCCACGAGTTGGTCGATTTTTGCCCCGAGGACTTCGCCTTTGGCACGCCACGTCCGACCATGGATCTGGTCGAGACGGGCGAGGGGATCAAAGCCCTCTCCAATCTCACCGGAGCTGATCTGAGCCCGCCAGTGGAGGCGTACGCAAAAGCCTTTTTTGATACCCATTCCGATATCAGTCTTTTTATCGGCAAAGATCGTTCGCCCAGCTGTGGTGTGCACAGTGCCAAGCTGTACGATCGTCAGAAAAATTTATTGAGCACTGAGGCGACCGGCTTGATGGCGGCTGAGGCGACCCAGCAGGGGATCGAGGCATGGGATGCGGAAGAGTTCATTGGGTCACATGGATCGTCAGGGGATTAAAACTTCACCCCAAGCCCTAGATTGAATCCCTTGAAATTCTCCCCTCGTACGACTTGCACGCTGAGGGTCAGATCCTGAATCCATTGGGTTAGGATGGGGCTCTGGATGTATGCTTTGACTCCAGCATAGCCGAGATAACGGGTTTGGAGTATTTCAGGCAGGTCGCCGTGGAGAGTGTAGCCTCCCCCGTACAATTCGAGTCGTGTCGACAAGCCAAACGGACGAAAGATGACAGGCGTGACGACCCCGACCTGTGCCTTGGCGAGGACCGATGTACTCGCATAAGCAGTGCCAGACTCCGTGATAGAATCTCTCTTATAGTGTGCACCGAGCGTGAAGTAAGGGTTCCACTCGCCGTGCCAGCTGCTGTAGTGATAGTTGGCGCCCAGATCGTATCCATATCCTTCGATGCCAGTGGCGGCAAAGTTCATCCATTGGTAGTCGCCGCCTATATGCAGTGAGCTCTTGGGGCTGAGATCATATCGGATGCCACCACCCAGTGTGATGCCGATGGTTTTCATCCATTGGTCACTGTTGTATTGTGCTGCACTGTAGCCGGGGGCAGTATGGAGATAAAAGCTGGTACTGCTGTCATCTGAAAGGTCGTAGGTAAAAGGGAAGAACAACACCCCAGCCTTCTGGCCGTCCCCAAAGCGATATGCTCCACTGCTAAGGACATCTTCGCCGCTCAAAAAGAGCAGACGATGTGCCGTGGCGACGGCTGGGGTGCCAGCGCTTGATGCGTGCGCCCAGAGAATGGCTGTCAGGAGGACTAATCGTATTTTTTGAATTGCTCGAGCCATTCCTTGTCCTCCTCCGTCAGGATGGTTGTTTTGATTTTGAGTTTATCTC
>CAZCAZ010000092.1:0-5883 GCA_964496735.1 uncultured Nitratifractor sp.
GGAAACTGATCGAAGATCGCCGCCGTCAAGACCTTGTGCGTCTGTGTCAGGGTCTCCAGATCGCGGGCGAGGGTTTCGGGGTTGCACGAAACATAGATGATGTGATCGAATCGGCTTACCAGCCGGGTCGTCGTCTCATCGAGTCCGGCGCGGGGGGGATCGACGAAAACGGTGGAGAAATCATACGCTTCCAGCACGACCCCCTCCTGCTCCAGCCGCCGGAACGGGCGTACATTCTCAAAGGCTTGCACCATCTCCTCTGAGCTCATCCGTACGAAAGTAATGTTCTCTGCGCCATTAAGCCCGACGTTTTCTTTGGCTGCTCGAATGGAGTTTTTGGAAACTTCGGTGGCCAGCACTTGATCGAAATGGCGCGAAAGCGGCAAGGTAAAGTTGCCCAACCCACAATAGAGCTCCAACAGATCCCCCTGCCCGATATCCTCGGCCTGCTCCACAGCCCAGCCAAGCATCTGTGTGTTGACTGCCGGATTGGGTTGGGTGAAACCCCCTTCGTAGTAGCGGTAGCGGTACGGGGTGCCGGCAACGGTGAGTACTTCGGCAACATAGTCACGGGAGAGCACAACCTTCTGTTTACGGCTGCGGCCGATGATGTGGCTGTTTAATTGCTCTTCTAGTTCTTTGGCTTCGTTCGCCCACTCCTTGTCCAGTTTGCGATGATAGATCAGCGTCACCAGCATCTCATCGGTCGTGGTGGCGAGAAATTCCACTGCAAAGAGCTTATGCTTGAGTCCATCGGATCCGTTAATTGCATCGAGCAAAAGTGGCATACGCTGGGCGATAGGCTCAGTGACTTTGGGACAAGCATCGATAATGACGCTACCATCCTTGCTGAGATTACCCATCGCATAGTCGCAACGATCCCCGGTATGCCAGATCCGAAATTCCGCCCGCGAGCGGTAGTGAGCATCCCGATCGTGATAGACCGCAAGTTCTCCACCAAAATACGGAGCCAACAATCCACCAACTCTTTGCTGCTTGTTGACAACTTGCTCTGCATAGGCTTGTTCATGCAGTGTGCATGAGCCGCATTGGCCAAAATAGTCACATTCCATTTAATCTCCATTGGATATAATTACGTAATTTTAACCAAAAGGTATGCACATGGCACTGAGCGTCGTCATTCTCGCCGCTGGGCAAGGCACACGGATGAAATCCAATACCCCCAAAGTCCTCCATACTATCTCTGGCAAGCCGATGCTTTTTCATGCCATCGACGCAGCACAAGCAGTAAGTGATGATATCACCATTGTTCTCTACCATCAGGCCGATCGCATCCGAGAAGTACTGGAAGTCGCGTACGACAACCTACATTTTCATATCCAGGATGTTGACCATTACCCCGGCACAGGCGGAGCAATGCGCGGCGTCAACACTCAGCACGAACGCACGCTCATACTCAACGGCGACATGCCGTTGGTGACCGAAGCCTCCCTGCGTCTCTTGGCCGAAGGGGATGCGGATATCAACATGAGCGTTCTCCGGCTCGATCCACCACCGGCCTATGGGCGAGTCATTATCGCAGACGGTCGGGTGCAAAAAATCGTCGAAGAGAAGGACTGTGCCCCCGAAGAAAAAGCCATCACGACTCTCAATGCTGGCGTCTATTGCGTCTCGCGCCACGTCCTGGAACACTACATTCCTACTCTCAGCAATGCCAATGCTCAACAAGAATACTATCTCACCGACATCGTCGAAATGGCCGTCCGGGAAGGGCGGGATGTCAAGCCGATCCCTGTCGAAGCTGATCAATTCCTCGGTGTCAACTCCAAGCGTGACTTGGCCGCCGCAGAAGTCATCATGCAACAACGCATCCGCAACCACTGGATGGATGCTGGCGTGATCATGCATCTGCCTGAGACCATTTACATCGAATCGGATGTCCTTTTCGAGGGAGAGTGTGAGCTCGAAAACGGGGTCACTATCCGAGGACGCAGCCACATTGTCAGTTCTCACATCAAATCCCACACATGCATTGAATCGTCCACAGTGACCGATTCCGATGTCGGACCCATGGCACGTATCCGTCCTGGCACATCACTGACCACGACGCACATCGGCAATTTTGTTGAAGTCAAAAACAGCACCCTTCATGGCGTCAAAGCCGGCCATTTGAGCTACCTGGGTGACACCACGATTGAAGAAGGCTCCAACATCGGTGCAGGTGTGATCACATGCAACTACGATGGCAAGAGCAAACATCGCACCAGCATAGGAAAAAATGTCTTCATTGGCAGTGATTCTCAACTCATCGCACCGGTCATGATCCTCGACGAGACGATCATAGCTGCCGGAACAACAGTCACCGAAGATGTCCCCCATGGAGCGCTTGCCATCAGCCGAGCACCCATGAAGCTTGTCACGGGCTTTTTTCACAAATTTTTCGGCAAGGATCCTTCGTGAATATTGATCTCACTGGCAAAAAAGTCCTACTAGGTGTCACCGGAAGTATTGCCATCTACAAGGCAATCGAAGTCGCACGCCTGCTGATCAAATCCGGTGCCACTGTGCGGGTCGTCATGAGCGAGAGTGCCCAACGCTTCGTCTCCCCTTTGACCTTCGAGGCTGCTACTTCTCAGCCGGTACTCACTGCTGAGACAGAGAGCTGGAGTAGCGACATGAACCATATTGACCTTGGCAAGTGGGCGGACCTCTTTGTCCTCGCTCCCGCCACGGCCAACACGATCAACAAGCTCGCCAAAGGAATCGCCGACACATTGCTTCTTCAGACCGCTTTGGCATTCAAAGGGACTTTCCTTGTCGCCCCAGCGGCCAATACCCAGATGGTCACCAATCACTTTACCGTCGGCTCCCTCAAGATGCTCAGTGTCAACGATACGGTGATTATCGAGCCTCAAGAGAAGCTGCTCGCCTGTGGGGATGAAGGCAAAGGTGCATTGGCTGACCCCAAAGATATCTATTTCTCTGTCGCAAAGGCCCTCCTGCGAGACCCATTTTGGTCAGACCGAAAAGTCATCGTCACCGGTGGTGGTACCCGCGAAAAGATCGATGATGTCCGCTACATCGGCAACCGATCCAGCGGCAAGATGGGAAAAGCCCTTGCCACAGCGCTCTACCTAAGAGGTGCTGACGTGTGCTACATCAGCACAATGCCGCACGACGACCTCCCTGGAGACCTCTATACGATCGATGTCGAAGATGCCACTGAAATGCACGAGTACATTGTTGACTCGATCCGTGTCGCCAAAAAAGGTGTCCTCAAAAAAGCCAGCATGAATGATACAGAGCCTATGGGTTGGATTCAAAAGACACCCTACCTCTTCATGGCAGCAGCCGTGGCCGATTTCCGCCCTCGCTACCCCCAAGAGGGCAAGCTCAAAAAAGACCAGGTAGGCGAGGCCTGGTCTCTGGAGCTCGCACGTACAGATGATATCCTCGCCAGCTTGGACAAAAGCGGGATCGTGACCGTTGGATTCAAAGCAGAGATGGATCCCGACCAAGGTGTCTCCAATGCCTTCAAATCTCTTGAGCGCAAAGGGATCGATGCCGTATGCTATAATCACATTGATGCAAACCAAGGCTTCGGGAGCGAACAAAACCGTGTCATCTTCATGACGCCTGATACAGAGTCTGATTTGGGGACACATAGCAAACAAGCATTGGCATTCAAAATTCTTGACGAAAGCAGTAAACTTGATGAAACAGCCTAACACCCTCCATCACCTCGCCATCATTATGGATGGCAACGGTCGCTGGGCCAAAGAACGTGGCCTCAAACGCACCAAAGGGCACGAAGAAGGTGCCGAGCGTGTACGAGATATCACGACGTATTGTGCCCTGCATCCGACGATTGAGACTTTGACCTTCTATGCTTTTAGCACCGAGAACTGGAAGCGTCCCAAGATCGAAGTGGAATTCCTCATGAAACTTTTGGACCGCTACCTCAACAACGAGATTCCCGTCTACATGGAGCACAATGTCCGTCTTGAAGTGATCGGGGACACCAGCCGCTTCTCTAAAAAACTACAAAAAACAATCACCAAGGTCAAGGAGGCCACCGCCAAAAACACCAGCTTGACCCAGGTACTTGCCCTCAACTACGGGGGTCGTGATGAGATCATACGCGCAGTCAATCGTGTCATTGATGCCCAAGAGGAGATGACTGAAGCCACGCTCGGCGCTGCACTCGATACGCCCTATGCCGACGTCGATCTTTTGATTCGCACCAGCGGTGAACAGCGCCTTTCCAACTACCTGCTTTGGCAGCTGAGCTACGCTGAGTTTATCTTCACCGATACTTTATGGCCTGACTTCAAGCCCGAAGAGCTGACGCAACACATTGATCATTATGAAGGCAGAGAACGCCGCTTTGGGGGTATATAACATGGAAGCATACACTATTTACGCCGTCTTGGCCGCTTTGTTTGGTCTACTGGTCGGCTCTTTTCTCAATGTCGTGATCTACCGTGTCCCGCTCGGTGAAAACATCGCCTTTCCTGCCTCACATTGCCCTACCTGCAAGCACGCCCTCAAGTGGTATCACAATGTCCCTGTTTTCTCTTGGTTGTTTTTGCGTGGCCAGTGCGCCTTTTGCAACACACCCATTAGCAAACAATACCCCATGATTGAGATGCTCACCAGTGTGATTTGGTTGATGATCTTTTTCAAACTTGGTGTTGTATGGTGGATGCCTTTTGTAGCGATTTCGTTTACGGCATTGCTGGCATTGACTATGATTGATTTCAAATACTATGCCGTGCCCGACTCGGTCAACTTTTTCGCACTTCTGATGGCGCTGGTTAGCCCAAAATTGTTGAGTTTCGACATGAGCAACCCTATCATACACGCCTTGATGGCCGCGGGCGGGCTATGGCTGATCGGTTTTCTTACTTCCAAGCTTGCCGGCAAGGAAGCCATGGGGAGTGCCGACGTTATCGTCGCAGGAACCATGGCCGCGCTCTTGGGCTTTCCCAACTTTTTCATCGCCCTGTTTCTCTCGGCCATACTGGCTATTTTGCCTTCAATATTTGCCAAGGACACTATGGTGCCTTTTGTCCCCTTCTTGGCACTGGCAACCCTGATTGTCTATCTGTTTGATCAACAAGCGGGAGATTTGATCCAGTGGATCATTTATCGGTAAATTGGTTGATGGTTAATGGTCGATTGAGCATTAACTCATTTGTGAATGATACATAAAGGGCTTTCATGCGCGTCAAAGCCGTCATTGCTTACGATGGAACTGACTTTGAAGGGTTTCAGCGTCAAACGCACACCGACAAGACAATTACCTCCGCGATCGAGACTGCCCTTCAATCGCTTCAAATCCACTCTCCTATTACAGCCAGTGGACGCACCGATGCGGGTGTACATGCCACAGGACAAGTGCTCCATTTTGACCTGCCGGACTTTTGGGTAGATCTGGCCAAACTATGCGACCACCTCAATGCAAGGCTTCAGGCAATACACTTCAAGCACATCAGCAAGGCATCCGATGAGTTTCATGCACGGTTTGATGCCAAACGGCGCGTGTATCGCTATTTGTTCAGTCTCCGCAAGCCTCAACTCTTCGCTCAGAAGTATATCGCGCATGTGCCCATCGACGACATGCAGCGACTCCAGTCAGCACTGGCGCTTTTTGAGGGACGACACGATTTTTCTGCTTTCAAAAAAACCGGCTCCTCCACCCTTGATGATATCCGTACCATCCACCGCACGCGACTCAAAAAATACAACAATGTGTATGCCGTTTACTTCGAAGCAGACGGCTTCCTTCGTGCCCAAGTACGCATGATGCTCTCTGCAGCTTTTGAAGTCGCTCAAGAGAAGTATCCTGCATACGAGATCAGCAAGAAGCTTTCCGATCCAACGCTTACACACACCCGCTAGGCACCACCACAGGGACTA
>CAZCAZ010000093.1:0-5558 GCA_964496735.1 uncultured Nitratifractor sp.
ATAGAAGAGCTTAAAAAGACGCGCAAGGAGAGCGATCAGGTTCTTTCTGGTCTTGAGAAATATATCGACAAAGAAGAATTATCTCGAATACTAAAAAAATTGGAATACACTCGCACGAGTGTCAATGCATTGAATGATAACCCCGTGCATATCCTGGAAGAGGGATACAGCAAAGGAGTTGTCTTTCCACTTGCGAACGCGTTATTTTCATCAGCCATGGTATCACAATCAGGCACTATGAAGTTCAAGATTTCCGTATACAACTCGATCATAAACAATGCCATGACTTTTGCACTGGAAAAAGATTTTTTTGCATTTGTTTTGTCAAAGAAATCAAGTTTGTCTGAGAAAAGTTTGCGTTATTGGGAACGCCTACTTTCAGCACAAAATCCTCCAGACTTTTCTGAATTATCTGCCTGGTCCGAGCGAGACAAGCTTCAGGAAATTATGTGGGGAAAAAGGGAAATGAAGCAGGTCCTGGCCATACGTACTGATATTTTGATGCATTCGATGGATGGACATTTTACTGTATCAGTGGCCGAGACAGACAAAGCATATTCGTTGTTGTTGATTCGCTCCAAGAAGATGCAAGACACCCTTCTTGGTGGAATGAACAAAGACACCAAGGATTTACTCGCTTCCGTTAAATCTCGATTGATGCAGTATGGAGTGGCTTTGTTGCTGCTCTTGCTGGGACTGTATTATATCTTGCATTCATACGGGCAGTCGGCTATGGAACGCTATGCGCTTGAAGAGACACTCAAAGAGATTGTCAGCGACATGGATGAGACGCGCAAGCGTGAACTTGATGATGTGATCAAAAAAGGCGATATCCTCTCTATTTATCGCTTTTTGTCCGACACATCTCAGGAGGCACGAGAGGCGCGTGAACAGGCCATAGAAGCAGAGAAGGCCAAGGATCTCTTTTTGGCCAATATGTCCCACGAAATCCGAACACCACTCAATGGAATTCTTGGCTTTACTCAACTGCTTGAGTCCACAGATCTGAATGATGAGCAGCGCGGCTTTACTGATATTATCAAGGGAAGCTCCGATAACCTATTGACGATTGTCAATAGCATTCTGGATCTCTCAAAAATTCGTGCCGACAAAATGGATCTAGAAGCAATTTCCTTTCGCCCATCCGAAGTCTTTGAAGATGCCATTGAACCCCATGAGGTGTCTGCTTCGAAGAAAAAAGTTGGCTACAGTGCCTTTATTGATCCACGATTGTCTATGTTGATAGGTGACCCGACTCGCCTGCGTCAAATCCTGACCAACCTTATTGGGAATGCATTGAAGTTTACCGATACGGGTGGAAGCATACAGGTCATGGTAGAGCAGATAGACCAGGATGTAAACACTGTCACAGTGCGCTTCAGTGTCAAGGATAGCGGGGTAGGTATCACACCAGAACAAAAAGCAAAAATATTTGATGCCTTTTCTCAGGCTGACAGCTCAACGACTCGAGAGTTTGGCGGCACAGGATTGGGTCTGGCGATTACCAGTGATCTCGTCAAGCACATGGGCGGGAAACTCGATGTAGACAGCGAGCTGGGTGTGGGCTCTGAATTTTTCTTCACGTTGATTTTTGAAAAGTCAGGTGAAGTCGAAGAGCCAAGGGATGAATTTTCAGATACGCGCATTGCATACTATCGCCCCAAGACGGTCCATGAGCGCGCCTGCGACACCTGGGTCATGCGTTATCTTGATGCTGTGACGACCAAGGCAGGACAAATCGATACACTCTCTGCCTCGATCAATGAACAATTTGACTTTTTGTTTGTAGATTATTCTATCGCAGATGTGCGTCACAACATTGACTATATCCTTTCGCTGGATGTGCACGTGATCCTTCTGGGATATATGTCATACAGAGATGAGATTGATGCACTTCTCAATGATCACTCGTCGATCCTCTATCGACCTCTGAGTTATTCCAAAATATTGCGAACACTTGGCAATATTGTTCATCGCAGCAAAGACGAACCCAAGCCAACTATAAAGAGGGAACTGCCTTCACGACTTTCGGGGCTCAAGATTCTTGTAGCAGAAGATAATGAGATTAACCAAAATTTGATTCGTGCCGTCTTGGAAAACCTTGAGCTGGATATTACGCTGGCCGAAAACGGTCAAGTAGCGCTAGATCTCCGCAAAGAGCAAACATATGATTTGATCTTGATGGACATACAAATGCCAGTTATGAGTGGTATTGAAGCGACCGAGGCTATACTGGAATATGAAAAGTCAGAGGGCTTGTCGCATATACCTATTGTGGCCTTGACAGCCAATGCACTGCAGGGGGATCGTGAAAAGTATCTAAAAATCGGTATGGATGACTACGTATCCAAGCCAATTAAAATTGAGCAAATACACCATGTCATTCACAAGCATTGCCGAGTAAAACTAGAGGAGATACAGGAAGGCATAGCTTCAGAAGAGCATTGCCAGCTTGAAACACCTATTGCGCCCCATGCGTCAGCCTCCACGGAGAGTGAAGCAGCCAAAGAGGAGGCTATAGCGCCATCTCAGATTGTAGAGAGGCATGATATTCTCTTGTACTGTCGGGCAGGCTTGGTACAGAGCGTTCATGTGCACGCGTTGAGAAAGGAAGGCTTCCATGTGGACTTCGTTGAGACGGAAACAGAATTTTTGAAGCGTTTCGAAGCGTCCATGTATCGGTATGTATTGCTTGATGCGACGCTGATCCCTTCTGATAATTGCGTCATAGCGGAGTTGATATACGAGAGCGGAGCCAAGCCCTATCTATATACAACAGATAGAGCCCACACCTGTATCAATGAGATGGAGAGTTACGATATGATTGGAACCTTGCGCGAGAAGCTTGTATGATGCTGTATGATTGATGATTTGGAGGGGGCGGAGATGAAGCGAGGAATACTATTGCTCAATATGGGCGGACCAAACAATCTGGAAGAGGTGGAGCAGTTTTTGCGCAACATGTTTGCTGATCCGGCTATCCTGACTATGCGACCGTTTTTGAGAAAATTGATCGGGAAGCGTATAGTGACCAAGCGTCTAAGCGAGGCCCAAGAAAGCTATCGACAGATCGGGGGTCGCTCGCCCTTGGGGACTATTACGGACTCGCTGGCATCCAAAGTAGCAGCCTTGAGCAACACAATGACATTGCCTGGGATGCGCTATGTCCCGGTATTTTCTCGAGATTCCCTGGAGGCAATGCGGGACGCAGATATTGAAGAGATCATTTTGTTTCCAATGTATCCACACTACTCAACCACCACTACGGAATCATCCTATCAGGATATTCTGGCTCAGTGCCACTCATTGGACTATCATCCAAAAACAATCTTGATTGAGCCCTATCATTCGGATCCAGGCTATATTGCTTTGGTGATTGATCGGATTCGCAAAGCAGTCGCAGGGGTTGATGCATCGGAGTATAGCTTGATCTTCTCAGTGCACGGCTTGCCTATGTCGATCATTGAGGCAGGCGACCCTTATCGCGAACAAGTCGAGGCAAGTTTTGCAGAAATTACTCAAGCGTTGAGCGAGGCATCATTGGCGTTCAAGGCCATTGAGTTGGCGTATCAGTCCAAAGTAGGGGGTGGAGCATGGCTTGAGCCCAGTCTGGCAGATGTGTTGCGTCGCCCAAGTAGCCTAAAGACCCTGATTGTACCTCTGGCCTTTACGGTTGATAATTCTGAAACACACTATGAGCTCGATATTGAGCACAGGGAGATCGCGACCAAGATCGGCTACGAAGATTACCGAGTAGCCAAGTGTCCCAATGACCATGATGATTTCGCTCAGTTTATTGCCGCGAAAGTCAATAATGCGATACGTCAATAAGCGTCTGTGGCAGCTCCTCTTCTGGACGGCATTGGCCGGCAGCTACACGCTCTCTGTGTTGCCAGGCGAGATGGTGGCGCCGCTGTTTCACTGGTCGGACAAGATCAATCATGCTGTCGCATTTGTGGTGCTGGCCTTTTTGCTACGCAAGGGCTGGAGGATTGGGTATTGGAAGGCGCTACTTTTTTTGGTCGCCTATGGTGGACTGATTGAACTCTCTCAGCTCTTTGCGATTCACCGCAGTGCAGAGTGGGCGGACCTGGGTGCCGATGCGCTGGGCGCACTGATTGGCTTAAAAATATATAGGTATCTGAGCATGTTTGTCAAATGATTTGACTTTTTATAAAATGATTTGACTTTTTTTTGACAATTCTTTGGTACAATCTCATCGTATCCGGAAGTTAGCAGACTGTTTCCCCACAGTCAGCAAGCCTCCCCCCCCTATTGCTTCCGGATTACACTTTCCTCCTTTTGATGTAATTTTCTCCCCCTCCCTTGGGGGAGATCTTTTGTACACTAGAAACTTTTCAAGATTCCATTTTCCATTTGATACACGTGATCTGCAATGGCATCGCAGTCGTGCTGTTCATGCGTTACCATGATTGTGCAGAGATTGTGCTGCGTTGTAATGGTGCGGATGATGTGGAGTATTTCAGCTCGTGTGCGGCTATCAAGACCTGTAAATGGCTCATCGAGAAGCAATAGAGGCTTCTCGCGCAACAAGACGCGCGCGAGGGCCACGCGCTGCTGCTGTCCGCCGGAGAGTTGCGAGACAGGCTTGTCGCGTTCGTCGGCAATCCCCATGGACTCAAGAAGCGAGAATACCTTCTCTTCCTCATCCTTATTTCCACGCACTTTGCCCCGAATTCCAATGAGGACATTTTCGCGAGCGGTTAGATGCTCAAAGAGATTGTGTGATTGGAACAGGATGGCTACGGGGCGTTTCTCCGGCGAAAGGTGTCCGATGGGATTGCCTGCATAACGTATCGTCCCTTCATCTGCAACAAGAAAGCCCGAGATCAGATCGAGCAAAGTTGACTTGCCGCTGCCGCTCTCCCCGAGTATTCCTATGACTTCACCCGTTTTGGCCTGCAGATTGTAACGATACGTATCCGACACGCCATCATGATGGTAGGTGTATGTCAGGTTTTCAATGCGCAGCATGTTTTCTCCTTTTTGGACTTAGGTGCGCAAGGAGAAAGACACCCAGGACAAGCACCAGAAGGATTAGGGCGACCCCGGCTGCATCGGTATTGCGATAGGAGCCCATAAGCTGATAGAGATACCAGGGCAGGGTAGTGATGTCACGGTTGCCAAAGAGGGCAACCACGCCAAGGTCACCGAGGGAAAGCGAAAAGCCCAATGCCAATACGTAACGAACAGATCGCCGAAGATAAGGCCACTCGACATGTCGCCAGCGTCGAAGGGATGTCAAGCCCAGCGACAACGCAAGTTTGTCATAACGCTGCGCCGTTTTTTGCATCGCGGGCATAAGGATCGAGAGGGCAAAGGGCAACGACATGAGGACATTGGCTGTAATGATTGCTGTGACGCCCCATGCAATCATGCTGCCGCCAAATCCTTGAGCTATCAGAAAAAAACCCAAGCCGAGGATCAGTGAAGGGATTGCTAAATATACGCTTCCTGAAAAGGTAATAGCAATCCTCATCAAGCGCGAAAAGATGCCATGGGGTATCCGAAATGGGGAGCCAAAATTACGTCGAGCA
>CAZCAZ010000094.1:0-5546 GCA_964496735.1 uncultured Nitratifractor sp.
GATGGTCGGCTTGCCGTGGGAGATCTCAGGGTCGATCGTAATGCGTGCCAATAAAACTTTCATACCATCTCCTCTAATGTTTGTGGATACATTATAGCATAAAAATATTGGAGAGGTTGACGTAATGGCTTTGATTGGGAAGACATTGGTAAAGTCGAACTGTTCGATAATTCCGAACAGTTCAAAATCACAGATAATGCCCTGACCAAGAGCGTGGTCGAGGTAGAGAAGATGTTTCGACTGGCGTGTTTCAACCTGATGGCACACAACCGTGATGACCATGCGAAAAACTTCTCATTTCTGATGGACGAAAAAGGCGTATGGCGACTCGCTCCCGCGTATGACATCACCTTCTCTTTCGGCCCCGGCGGGGAGCACAGTACGATGTATCTCGGGGAGGGGCGGATGCCGGGTCGGGAGCATTTGAGGCAGCTGGGTCTGCGGCATCAGATCAAAGGTCACGAATCCATCATCGACGCCGTGGCCGCCGGTGTGTCGCAATGGCGCAGGATCGCCAGCGAAACGGGGCTCAGCCGTCGCACGATGGAAACGGTAGAGAAAAATATGACAATCTGACATATTTTTCTCTTTCTCCAGCAAGGGACGCTATACTGTCACAAATAAACAGCAGGAGAAGCGCGATGATCGTAGGGATCGAAGGGGAGATGGTACACAAAGAGCCGACGGTGGTGCATGTGAACGTGCGGGGAGTGATCTATGCTGTGCATGTCTCAATCAATACCTCTAATCAACTGACCGAAAAAAATATTCGGTTGTTTACCACGCAGATCATCCGGGACGATGCCCATCTACTCTTTGGTTTTGTTGATAAGAATGAGCAGAAGATGTTCGATACCGTCCTCAAGATCAATGGCGTCGGCCCCAAGGTCGGCCTGGCGATCTGCTCGACCTTTACTCCAACAACCTTCGCCAAGATCGTCGCCGCCAAAGACGTCGCTATGCTCAAGCGTGTGCCCGGTATCGGGCCCAAAGCGGCCAGTCGGATATTGGTCGAACTGGCGGATTTTATCGTCGACGGCCATGCAGAAGAGGGCAGCAAAGCAGGTGCCAGCGGTGAAGCAATGATGGCACTGGAGAGCCTCGGATTCAAAAGCGAAGCGATCCAAAAAGCCCTAACCGGTCTCGACGGCGATACAGCTACCCTCGTCAAAGAAGGCCTCAAGCGCCTTCAGCGCTTGTAGTAGATATGGCCAAGCACTACGATACGATTGTCCTCGGCGGGGGAGCGTCTGGCTTGATGGCGGCGGCGTTGTTGACCGGCAGGCAGAAAGTGCTGCTCATAGAAGGGAACACGCAGGTCGGCGCCAAGATGCTCATCAGTGGAGGCGGACGGTGCAATATCACCAATGCCAATCTCCGATCGGAAGACTATGTGCCCAATAACGGCTTTGCCCGCTCGGCACTGGCAGCATTTGATCAGCATGCATTGCTGAGCTGGCTGAGCGAGCGAGGACTTGAGCCTGTGCTGCAAAAAGAACATCAGTATTTCTGCCCAACTTCTGCCCGGCAGATTGTCGATCTCTTCGTCCGTGCGATTCGAGGAGTCGAGCAGCGCACCGGATGCCGGATTGACGGAGTAGAGCGGGGGACGGATGCTCTATGGAGAGTGCAGACAAGTTGTGGAGTTGTGGAGGCCGATCAGGTCGTGGTGGCTACGGGTGGCATGAGCTTTCCCAAGCTGGGCGCGACCGATATCGGACATCGTATCGCTGCTTCACTGGGGCACACGATCGTCCCAGTACGTCCGGCACTTGTGGGGATGACACTCCAGAGAGAACAATTTTTCTTCAAGGAGCTTAGCGGCCTCTCGACCGAAGTTCTCATTCGGCTACCGGATGAGCAAGTCAGAGGCAAACTTTTGTTTGCGCACAAAGGGATCAGTGGCCCAGCGGTCTTGGATGCATCACTCTATTGGAAGAAAGGCACCATAGTGATCGACTTCCTGCCCGGATTTGATTGGCGAAAACTCTCTGGAGCCAAAAAGCAGATCAGTACCTTGTTGCCGATCCCTCGCCGCATGGCCAAAGCCTTTCTTGATCACTTTGGTATCGAGGACAAGCCAGCCTATCGACTGAAAAAAGAGGAACAAAATAAACTCCAGAGGCTTGGGTCATACGAGATGGCACCTGCTGGAACATTTGGTTACACCAAGGCCGAAGTCACACAAGGGGGGATTGCAACAAGCGAGATAGATCCAGAAACCATGCAGAGTCGCCATGCGAAGGGGGTCTATTTTGTCGGTGAGGTACTTGATGTCACAGGGCGATTGGGCGGATACAATTTCCAATGGGCATTTAGCTCCGCCTACGCGTGCACTCAGGAGATCAAGTCGCACTCTTAAAGATGGGATGGTATAATGTGGGAAAAGAAACAGATATGCATGTAAATATACCAACGATATTTATGCGCATTTGACGAGGAAAGGTGTTCAATGGGGAAGTTGTGGGGAGTAGTGATAGTGATAGGCTTGTTCTTGGGGGGATGTTCCGGAGTGCCGGGTGTCAAAGATGCAAACGGATGGAAATCATCAGATCGTGATGCTTTTCTTTCGATATACAAAGATGACAAATATGCATCAGCTTGCGGTATGGATGGTCTTTATCAGCAGTATCAGGTCAACAAGGATAGCGAGATACTCAATCGGATGCTTGTGAAGTATGCCAATAATCTCGCCAACAGTTGCCTTGATTTGCCTGCTTTTAGGGCTGCCTTGAGCGCCAAAAAATCTAAGGGAATCAAAACATATTTTGATCTCAATCGACAGCCCGTCAGCGCCAGTATCATCCTCGGCAAACTGAAGCAAGGTGTATCGATCGATGAGATTTTGGCTCCTTACGTTCCCAGGTCTCCGCAATACAAAAAGCTACTCTCTTTTTATAAGCACGGCTCCCAAGACCCCAAGCAGCGCATCATACGTCTCAACATCGAGCGCACGAAATTGATGCCGCAAGCCCATTGGTCAACCTATCTTGAGGTTAATGTCCCAGAATTTACTCTGCGGATGTTTGAAGGCAGCAGTTCGACCCTGACGATGCCGATCGTTGTCGGCAAGCCGGCATGGCAGACCCCGATTTTTAGCTCGACGATGAAATACATTGTCCTCAATCCAACTTGGACAATGACAGAAAACATTTTGCGTGATTCGTTGACAAAGCATCTGCGCAATTTCCCTGCTTACCTCAAGCGACACAACATGAAAGTCTTTTCAGGATTCAAGAGTGACTCGCCCGAAGTCAGTGCTAAAAGCGTCAACTGGAAAAAATACGCAGGCAAAGACAACAAAACACCCATTCCCTATCGCGTCGTGCAGGGCTCTTCCAAAAAGAATGCACTCGGGACGGTTAAATTTATGTTTCCCAACCGTTTTTCAGTCTACATGCATGACACACAGGCAAAATCCCTTTTCAAGCGCAAGATGCGCGCATACAGCCATGGATGCATGCGCCTCTCACAGCCCAGTGTTCTCTTGAAGAAAGTTGCGACCACTTATGCAGCCACCACGATGAATACGGTCGAGAAATTCAAGAAAAACTCCAAGATCAGCTACATCAATCTCAAGCGAAAGATTCCGGTTCATATCGTCTACCAGACTGCGTACGTTGACGGCGGGTTGAAAATGCTCCCCGATGTATATGGTTTCGACAAAATTCAAAGGATCCGTTAGACGATGGCTTCCAAGCTTTGCCGCTATGGTGGTCACGACTATACGATCAACTACACGCTTGTCAACGCTGCGCAGCAGCGATCCATCCTGATCCTCCATGGCTGGGGGAGTAATCAGCAGATTATGCAACAAGCATTCGGGAAATTCCTTCCGAGTTTTAAGCACATTTATCTCGACATGCCGGGTTTTGGCAAGAGTCCAAATGAGCGCGCATTGACTACCGAGGATTATGCGGCAATTATACGAAATTTTCTAGAGCAGACAGGTGAAACTCCTGTTGTCATTGTCGGACATTCCTTTGGCGGGAAAGTGGCCACACTGCTGGATCCAAAATGTCTAGTGCTCCTTTCCTCGGCAGGTATCCCCGTGCCCAAGTCTTTTAAGGTGCGTTTCAAGATTGGACTTTTTAAGCTTATGAAGCCTTTGGGTTTCAGCAGGCTTCGTACGCTGTTTGTGAGCGCGGATGCACAAGGGATGAGTGAGGGCATGTATCAGACATTTAAAAATGTGGTTGATGAGGATTTTACGGATCGTTTTGCTGCTCGATCCGGCCAAGCACTCTGTTTCTGGGGCACCGAGGATACCGCTACACCTTTGTGGACGGGAGCGCAGATCAATAAACTGATTGGTGACAGCAGACTCGTGCCCATGGAAGGTGACCATTTCTTTTTTGTAAAACATGCACAGGAAATTGCCGAGACGATCGAAAAAGATTGCTGATATTTATGATAAAATTACCTTGATTATACTACCGGAGAAACCATGACTGCTCTCAACATTATCACTTACCTTCTTTTTCTTGCTGCCATTGGCTACTATACGATTACCAACCTTCAATGGTACAGTTACAAGCTCGAGCGGATGGCCTTTCACCACACTAAGCCATGGTGGAATCTGATTTACCTGTTGATCCCGTTTGCGATCTATGCTTTTGTCTCTTCTGTGAGTGCTTATGGTTGGATTGTGGCGTTAGTCTATCTGCCGATTCTTTGGCTCTGGTATCGCGGATTGGATAAACCGCTTGTGTGGACACAGCGCGTGCAACTCTTTTTTGGGATATTGATGCTGTTTGGGCTCTTGTTTGCGTTTGTTTCTCCGTATCGTGCTGTGATGATTCCTCTGTTGATCGCTCATGGGATTTCGATTGTTATCGAGAAGATACGTTTCGCTGGTTTCAAGCGTCAGGCGATGGCCAAAATAGCGGGCATGGAGGATTTGATTATCGTCGGTGTGACGGCCAGTTATGGCAAAACCAGCATCAAGAACATACTGGCCCATTTGCTCAGTGCTCACTATCGTACTTATGCAACCCCACGATCGGTCAATACCCTCGGCGGCGTGGTCAAGGACATCAACGTTGATTTGCCCGAACATACACAGGTCTATGTCGTTGAGATGGGCGCGCGGGGCGAGGGTGATATTGCCGAGATTGCCACTTTTGTCAACCCTCAGTATGTCATCGTGGGCAAGATCGGTCCGGCGCATATCGAGTATTTTAAAACGATGGAAAATATCCGTGACACCAAGATGGAGATCATTCGGTCCAACCGCGTCGAAGCCGCTTGGATACACAGCAGTGCCCATGTTGAACCTACGGAGACCATTCGCGTCTTTGGTGATGACATTGCAGAGGTGGAGGCGACACTCGATGGGACAGCTTTTGTACTTGAGGATGTGCACTATCGTGCGAGTTTGCTTGGCGCCTTCAATGCGATGAATCTTGCCGCAACCGTCCACGTGGCTCGGGCACTTGGCCTCGATGATGCGACGATTCAAAAACAACTCGAAACACTCCAGCCCACACCACACCGTCTCCAGCGGATCGACGCCGGCGGCAAGATCATCCTCGATGACAGCTTCA